>JAFYXB010000051.1 GCA_017546345.1 Alistipes sp.
CAGAACATCGGTCTTCTCATCGTGCCTATCATCATTGGTGCTGTTAATGACGCAACAGGCTCATATGTAGCACCTATGGCTATCTTCTCATCATTCGGCGTAGCAGCACTCTTTATCGGCATGTTGCTTAAGCGTGAGGATAAGAAGAAGGGTTACGGTTTGGAGTTGCCTAACATTAAGTAATTCGCAGATATAGACAGCAATAGTCTGTACGATAAAACCACCTCGAAAGGTAATCCAAAAGAGGTGGTTTTATTATTTAGTTTTTTCAAATGCTTACCGATATTAGGCATCAGGCATTTAGCCGCACTTAGATACTAAGCCCGCATCATCACTACACTCGCTATCCCGCAAATAGCATAAGCACAAAAAAAGGCCGCCCCGCGGGACAGCCTATATTCCGAAGTTTCGGAGATATTACTGATTGCAAATTGCGCTCAAGTCAGCAAACATTGATGCGAAGCTTGAAACCATATCGCGACGAAGTGCTGAGTAGTGCTTCTTCACCAACGAACGGTTCTTAGGCTCTGCAGGGTTGTTAGCCTTGCAGTAGAGAGCATTACGCAACTCTACGCTCTTCTGCATAAGCTCCACGATAGCATCCTCCTTGTTAGGCTGAACGAAAGCTGCCATCTCACAATCAAAGACGAACTCCTCCAAACGGTAGTCGATCTCCTTCTTCAAAATTCTCAAATTTGCCATAGTATCTTAGTTTATTAGATTTTGCTATAGGCAAAGATAGCTAAATGATTTCGATTTTGCAAATTTTTAGAGAAATTTTACGCTTCAAAGAAACTATTATATGGCCAAGATACTATTTCTTGGAAATTGTTTGTATCTTTGTTTGAACAAAAACGTAGTGTTATGACAGCAAGACCTTGTCCCGAATGTGGAGGCTTGGTAGCCTCGACAATCAACCAATGCCCACACTGTGGTTATCAGATGGGTGCAGCTTACGATAGTGCAAGAGTGGTTAATGGTCACAACCCATACAACAGTCTTGTACGCCTGATTGCAGCTATCATACTCTTCTGGCCTCTGGGTTTGATATCGCTCTACTATCACGTAAAGTCTGATGACCGCTGGTCTGCAGGCGATGTCAAAGGCGCGGAGCTTTATGGAGGCAATTCCCGTCGATTTGCAAATATTGCCATCTATTTGGTACTAACACTACTTGGCATGTGGATATTATTACTTATGCTATTTATCGCAATATAGGAGGTGCAGTCTATGATAATCAAGGCTAACTGCAAGATAAACCTCGGTTTGCGCGTTGTGCGTAAACGCGAGGATGGATACCACGAGTTACAAACGATAATGTTACCCGTGGCTGGGCTATACGATATCGTGGAGGTAGAGCGTAGTGAGGGTGATGAGATAAGCTTCTCACAGCAGGGCATCGTCGTAGATTGCCCCCCAGAGCGCAACCTCATGGTACGTGCCGCACGACTTATGCAGCAGCGATATGGTATAGGTGGCGTGAGCCTTAAGCTCGATAAGCGTGTTCCCTTTGGTGCAGGTCTTGGCGGCGGTTCATCAGATGCTACAGCCACAATCGTAGCAATCAACGAGGTCTACGGTCTATCGCTCGACAAGCCTACCCTATCGGCTTTGGCAGCGGAGCTCGGTAGCGACACACCATTCTTTGTCTACAATACACCTCAGCTTTGCACGGGTCGTGGCGAGATAATGTCACCCGTAGAGCTTAATCTCGATGGGTTGTGGCTTGTTGTGGTGAAACCCGACGAGGGAGTATCTACGGCCGAGGCTTATAGCGGAGTGAAGCCCGCAGAGCCTACAGAGTCTCTTACGGAGCTTATCACGCGTCAGATAGAGAGCTGGCAAGGCGTTATAGTAAATGATTTCGAGCCGCACATCTTTGCGGCACATCCACGAATTGCGGAGCTTAAAGATATATTGGTTGGTAGCGGAGCGTTGTACGCCTCGATGTCGGGATCGGGATCAGCACTCTTTGCTCTATACCGCGAAAAGCCCGAACTAAGTCTTCCCAACGACACATTCTTGCACGTCGAACGGCTATAGGCTTATACCTAATAGTATATATAGCATAGTCCAGACTACGAATCGGCCTCCTTTACCAACGAGCATCCATAATGCCGAAGGGATAAAGGGGGCTTTGTAGAATCCGAGCACGATGGCGAAGATATCGCCCACGAAAGGGAGCCAGGTCATAAGCGCAAGCAGTGCGCCCCACCGCTCAACCTTAGAGCGATGACGCTCAATCGTGGTGTGCTGCACACGAAACCACCTCTCCAGCCACTCCAACTTACCGAGCCAACCAACCCAATAGGAGGTTAGACCGCCAAGCCAATTTCCCGCCGTGGCAACGATGACCGTAGCTACAGGATTACCGCCAGCAAGGAGCATACCTACGAGCAGAACATCGGAGCTAAACGGGAAGATCGTAGCTGCCAAAAACGAGCCTATGAACAGGCCTAAGTATCCGTACTCAATAAGTGACTCCATCGTTGTAAAGTTTAGACAAAGATAGTGCTTTTTCTATATATCGCGGAGTGATGAGGCGAAAAGACTAAAAAAATGAAAAAAAAGTAGGCTTTAGTGCTCTAAATTTACAAATTTTATATACTTTTGTTCTTGATTTCGGCAAGTGTTATTTTAGAGCTAATATTTGTCGATATTGAGTGTGTGAACTTAACTTTTTAACTAACGATAACCTTAAACAATGAAGCGTATTTTGGTTGTGGGTGCCGGTGGTCAGATTGGATCTGAGTTGGTACCATATCTTCGCTCAATCTATGGTGCATCAAACGTTGTTGCTACCGATGTTAAACACAATGCTGTATTGGCCGAGGCAGGTCCTTTCGAGTCTCTCGATGCTCTCGATGCTAAGCAGTATGCCGAGCTTGTAGATAAGTACAAGATCGACTCTATCTTCAACCTTGTTGCTCTTCTTTCAGCAACTGGCGAGAAGAACCCTCAGTTGGCTATGCGTATCAATATGGGTGCTTTGGAGAACTCTTTGGAGATCGCACGCGAGAAGAACTGCGCGGTGTTCACTCCTAGCTCTATCGGTGCTTTCGGTGGTGACTTCCCACGCGACAAGACTCCTCAGGACACTGTTATGCAGCCTAACACTATCTACGGTGTTTGTAAGGTAACAGGTGAGCTTTTGTCTAACTACTACCACACTCGTTTCGGTGTTGATACTCGTTCGGTACGTTTCCCTGGTATCATCTCTAACGTAACACTTCCTGGTGGTGGTACTACTGACTACGCTGTAGAGATCTACTACGAGGCAGTTAAGGGTAACAAGTTCGTATGTAACATCGCTCCCGATGTATATATGGATATGATGTATATGCCTGATGCATTGCGTGCTACTGTAGAGCTTATGGAGGCTGATCCTGCAAAGCTTAAGCACCGCAACTCATTCAACATTGCAGCTATGAGCTTCACTCCCGAGATCATCCGCGAGGTTGTTGAGCGTCACGTACCTGGTTTCCAGATGGAGTACAACGTAGATCCTGTTAAGGATGTTATCTCACGTAGCTGGCCTAACTCTTTGGATGACACTTGCGCACGCGAGGAGTGGGGTTGGAAGCCACAGTGGGACTTGGAGTCTATGACAGTAGATATGTTGGAGGCTGTTCGCAAGAAGAACCTCTAATCGTCCACGGACTAATAATAGAGCGACTCTTCCGCAAGGAAGGGTCGCTTTTTGTATAGGCGAGTATAAGATAACCAATCAATATGTTATATACAAAGAAAAAAATGCACCGTGTTCAGCAAGGTTGTCAAGATTATCCCATTCACACCCCGAGCCGATAGAGTTGTCTGCTTGGGGTTCAATATATCTTAAAGTGCCATCGGGAAGTGGTGTATAAGGTTATCGAGGGATATGGAGCGGAGCGCAAGCTGAGCTTGCTCTTGGGGGCGGGCTACGCCCTTATGGGGAACGCACCTAATGATGCTTAATGGGAGCACCACTTCTAAGGTGTCATCCCGAGCGCAGCCGAGGGATCTCCTGCACGACAATGTAGCATGACCGTTTTATGCGTAGCCACTTGTCGATTTTGAGGAGATGCTTCAACAAGCTCAGCATGACATTCACGCGCAACGAACGCAAGAGCGCAACATAGCTAAACGCGAAGCACCCCAAAAGCAAGCTCTGCTTGCGCCCTCAAAAGGGCTTTAGCCCGCCCTCATACTCCCCAATAACTCAGCGTCAAGCGACAACGCAGCAACACCCTACCCAAGCACCCAATTTCTTGTTAGAAGGGGTTAGATTTGGCTATGACATGAGAAATGGCGGATGGGACATACTAAGCGTATTTCCCATTCGCCATTTTGATTGAAGAGTCAAAGATGACCCCTTATCACAAGAAATTACTTTTGGCGGAAGTAAATCTGAATAGGCACTCCCGAAAAATCCCACTGCTCACGAAGCTTGTTCTCAAGGAAACGACGATACGACTCCTTGATGTACTGTGGCAAGTTTACAAAGAACGCAAACTGTGGCGTAGGTGTAGGAAGCTGTGTAACGTACTTGATCTTGATGTACTTACCCTTGATTGATGCTGGAGGATAGTTCTCGATAAGAGGCAAGAAGAAGTCGTTGAGCTCCGATGTTGAGATACGACGCTTACGCGATTGATATACGCGAATTGCCGCCTGCAAAACATCCAAGATACGCTGCTTGTTAATTACCGAAGTGAAGATGATTGGAATATCGCTAAATGGAGCGAGTTTCTTCTCGAGGAACTCACGCCATACCTTCATGGTATTGCTATCCTTCTCCACCAAGTCCCACTTATTTACGACGATAACACAACCCTTACGGTTACGTACGATAAGGTTGTGGATATTGAGATCCTGCGACTCGATACCCTGCTCGGCGTCGAGCATAAGCACGCAGACATCCGAGTTCTCGATAGCACGAATAGAGCGCATCACAGAGTAGAACTCCAAATCCTCGGTTACCTTACCCTTCTTACGCATACCAGCAGTATCGACAAGGTAGAAGTCCATGCCGTACATATTGTAGCGAGTGTGGATAGAATCGCGTGTTGTACCCGCTACGTTAGTCACAATGTTGCGCTCCTTACCCAAAAGAGCGTTTGTCATTGATGACTTACCCACGTTAGGACGACCTACGATGGTGATACGTGGCAACGATGCATCGTACTCGGCCGATGTATCCTCTGGTAGATTTGCAAGGATAGCATCCATCATATCGCCGGTACCGCTACCAGACATTGAGCTGATGCAGAATGGCTCGCCAAGACCCAACGAGTGGAACTCGTGCGAGAAGTAGATAAGGTCGTAGGTATCGACCTTGTTACATACGAGCATCACCTTCTTACCCGAACGACGAAGGATGTCGGCCATCATCATATCGAGGTCGGTGATACCTGTGCGCACCTCAACGAGGAAGAGGATAAGGTCGGCCTCCTCGATAGCGAGCATCACCTGACGGCGAATCTCGTCCTCGAAGACATCCTCCGAATTCACGGTGTAACCACCTGTATCGATGATTGAGAACTCCTTACCATTCCAATCTGTTTTGCCGTAGTGGCGGTCACGTGTTGTACCTGCCGTCTCATCGACGATTGCCTGACGCTGGCCTACCAAACGGTTGAAGAGGGTTGACTTACCCACATTGGGGCGACCCACGATTGCTACCAAACTCATAATATACTGATATTATTCTTGTTACTCCTTGACTATATACATAATCCGCGACAAAGATACTACATTTACTCGAATTTTGAAAGTTTTACAAAATATTTAGTCTATATCGTTGTTTATTTTATGTAAAGTATGTATCTTTGGAAGATATTGGGGGCGACTATTTCGCTTTGAACAATGATTAGACGATGATAAAGTATTGGATACGAGCTATTTTTGCGAGCATTGCGCTCTTCGCTGCGGTCTCAACGACCTCAGCGCAAGGTTATAGCTATACCCCAGTAGAGGAGCAGAAGCCCAAGATACGTACCGAGATGGGAGCTGGTATCGGCACGCAATATACGGGACTAAGCATGGTATCGAGCGAGAGTGTAGCACTCAAGTCTCGTTTCGGCTTTGAGGGTCATTTCCTTCTCGGAGTGCGTTTTGGTAGCAACTTTGCTCTACAGACCGAGGTTAGTTATCAGGGAGGCTCGATAGATGCATCTAACGGCCATGAGGAGCACCGTGTACGCACTCGAGGTGTAGATATTCCACTATTTCTCTCGCTACGCCTTGCCGACAATAGGGTGCGCATAAATGCAGGCCCAATGTTTACGGTAATGAGTCGCGGAGAGTATAGCTCGAATGGCGAGACGATGATGTATGGCTCGGTAAACCCGACATGGAATCTTGCAGCCGGCGTTGGCGTGACTGTTGCTCGCAACTTCCTTTTCGAGGCGAGGTATATACACTCGCTCAAGGATGAGCTTAATCACTTTGCTGGCGAGGAGTTTGCAACACGCACATATCGAATCGCTGCAAGCGTCACAGTTTTGTTTTAGTGGGCATAGCCCAATTTATTGAATATGAGTGAAGAGATTACAAAAGAGATATTAGTCGAGGGTGTTGATGCCCGCGAACTTTATGGTCCACAGGATGCCTACCTCGAGCAGATGCGCGAGCTATGTCCCAAGGTGAAGATTGTAGCGCGTGGCGAGAGAATCAAGGCACTGGGCTGCAGGTCGGATGTCGCAGCCTTCGAGCGCAGAATGAATGCGTTGGTGGACTACTACGTGAAGTATGGGCACATATCTTCGGAGGTGGTGTCGCAGGCCTTTGCTTCGAGCCTTGCCGAGCTAAGCATCGAGCCACCCGCAGTAGATAAGGATGTTATCGTTTATGGCAATAACGGAGCGATAATCCGTGCCCGCACTATCAACCAGCAGAGATTGGTAAAGCTCTCGGAAAAGTGCGACTTGCTGTTTGCTACGGGCCCTGCAGGTTCGGGTAAGACATACACGGCTATTGCATTGGCCGTAAGAGCATTAAAGGAGAAGGAGGTGCGTCGCATCATCCTTACACGCCCTGCGGTGGAGGCTGGCGAGAAGCTCGGATTCTTGCCTGGCGATATGAAGGAGAAGCTCGATCCATATTTGCAGCCTTTGTACGATGCGCTCAACGATATGATTCCTGCGGCTAAGTTGCAGAAGTTCATCGAGGAGGGCACAGTGCAGATTGCACCCCTTGCATATATGCGTGGCCGTACGCTCGACAACGCATACGTAATCTTGGACGAGGCACAGAATACCACCCTATCACAGATTAAGATGTTCCTAACGCGTATGGGTCGCAATGCTAAGTTTATCGTTACGGGCGATGTTACGCAGATCGATCTACCTCGTCGCTCGGATAGTGGACTTACACGCGCTATGGATACGCTCAAGAATATTGCCGACATTGGCATCGTGGAATTCGATAAACGAGATATTGTTCGCCACCGTCTGGTGAAATATATCGTAGAGGCATTCGACAAGCGCGAAGAGTTGGAGAACAGCCTAAAGAATCAGGATAAGTAGAACAGCATAATTTAGGCACTACGAAGCATCGCATCGTAGTTGATAAGATGCTATAATTGAAAAACTTACTAATATAAAATACTAATTTACTATGGACAAGAATTTGAAAGGTTTGAAGCCAGCATTGGTGTGGAAGCACTTTGCTGAGATTTGTAACATTCCCCACCCCTCACACGAGGAGGATGCAATTCGTGCATACATCGTAAAGTGGGCTGAGGAGAAGGGTCTTGAGCACAAAATAGACGAGGCTCAGAACGTATATGTATACAAGCCTGCAACTCCAGGTATGGAGGATCGCAAAGGTATCATTCTTCAGGCACATACCGACATGGTGCCACAGAAGAACAACGATAAGGAGTTCAACTTCTCGACAGATCCTATCGAGGCATATATCGACGGCGAGTGGGTAACGGCTAACGGCACAACACTTGGTGCTGACAACGGTATTGGCTTGGCAGCAGCGATGGCAGCTATGGAGGATGAGGATCTCGTACACGGTCCTCTCGAGTGCCTCTTCACAGCTACCGAGGAGACAGGTATGGATGGTGCCTTCGGCCTTCAGAGCGGTTTGCTCAAGGGTGATATCCTCCTCAACCTCGACTCTGAGACTGAGGGTGAGCTCTACGTAGGTTGCGCTGGTGGTATGGATGTAAATGTTACGTTCAAGTATCGTGAGCAGCCTTTGGAGGGTAAGTTCGCAGCATATAAGGTTACGGTTAAGGGTCTTAAGGGTGGCCACTCAGGTATCCAGATTGGCACACAGCGTGCTAACGCCAACAAGGTATTGTTCCGTTTGTTGCGTCAGGAGACCGAGTCTTACGGCTTGGAGCTCGCAGCAGTAGAGGGCGGTAACATGCGTAACGCTATCCCTCGTGAGGCATGGGCAGTAGTTGTAGTACGCGAAGCGGAGAAGGCTATCTTCGAGGCTAACGTTAAGTCATACGAGCAGGTTATCATCAAGGAGTTCGAGGGTATCGAGGACTCTATCGAGATCTTCGCAGAGGCTGTAGAGTGTCCTAAGATGATCATTCCTCACTTGGAGTCACACTCTTTGATTCGTGCGGTATGTGGCTGTCCTAACGGCGTTCAGCGCATGTCTATCGCTATGGAGAACCTTGTTCAGACATCGTCTAACTTGGCTATCGTAGTATCTGACGGTTCAACAATCAAGGTACAGTGCTTGTTGCGTTCATCAGTAGATACTGAGAAGTGTGAGTTGGCAGGTGCTATCTCATCAGTATTCGAGTTGGCAGGTGCCGATGTTGAGCTCACAGGTTCATATAGCGGTTGGAACCCCAACATGAAGTCGCCTATCTTGCACACTATGCTCGAGTCTTACGAGCGTCTTTACGGCAAGCGTCCTTCAGTTACTGCTATCCACGCAGGTTTGGAGTGCGGTATCATCGGCGCTAAGTATCCCGGTATGGATATGATCTCGTTCGGTCCTACCATCTGCTATCCTCACTCACCAGACGAGAAGGTGGAGATCGCATCTGTTGAGAAGTTCTACGACTTCTTGCTCAATACCGTGCGAAACGCTCCTAAGAAGTAATTAGACGATGTCTAAGCAGCAGATACTCGATAGACCTACCATAGAGGGTAACGTCAAGTGGTTCGTAATCGTCAATCCCATTGCCGGCTCTGGCAAGGGATTGGACGATTACCCCCTTATATCGAAGCTGCTGCGCGACAATAATATTCGATGCGAAGCGGTATTTACCGAGCATAAGTGCCACGCTACGGAGCTTACCGTATCGGCCATCGAGGCGGGATACCGACATATTATCGTTGTTGGTGGCGACGGCACACTCCACGAGGTTGTCAATGGTGTATTCATCCAGAAATATGTCCCCACTACCGAGATTACAATCGCTGTAATTGCTATAGGTACGGGCAACGACTGGATACGCATGTATGGCATACCCAGACACTACTCCGAGGCTATCCGCGCTATCCGCGAGGGCTATACCTTCTTGCAGGATGTCGCCGAGGTGGAGTACGAGGAGTCGATGTATCGCCAGAAGCGCCATATGGCAAATGTTGCAGGCTTAGGCTTCGACGCTGCTGTAATCAAAAGGCTGCAGCACGCCAAGCTAAAGGGTAGATTTGGTCGAGGCATATACCTATGGTGTGTGTTACGCTCCTACTTCAAGCATAAAGCAACAGGCGTGAAGATATGGGTTGATGACAAGCTAATTTTCAACAATTTGATATTCAGCATAGCCATTGGTGTATGTAAATACAATGGAGGCGGCATGCAACAGCTACCATCGGCTATTGCCGACGATGGACTATTAGACATCACCTTGATTAAGCCTCTACATTGGTGGCATGTGCTGTTCCGTCTGCACCGACTATACAACGGTACGATATACTCTATTGGCCACGTATTGCACGCCCAAGGCAGCAAGATACGTATCGAGTCGTCGCCCGAGACTCAGTTGGAGGTTGACGGCGAGGCACTCGGCGTGACACCTGTCGAATTTAGGGTGCTACACAGAGATGTAAGAGTCGTGGTAAATAGGTCGTTTCTGAAGAGACTTCGCAAACAATCTAACAAATAGTTATTGGAGGCCACGGTTGGGGTGACCTCCTATTTTTTTAGTCTATGCTGCATCACTTCCTTTCAAACATCGAAGGCATAGAGCTGCCTAAGCTGTTCACATACCCGTTCCACTACACGCCACATCCGTTATGTAGGCTTGCTGCGGAGCAGGTACAGCACTATATCGCCACACGCGAAGAGTGGCACGCGGAGCTTATGGAGGGCAAGATGTTTGGAGTTTTGGTTGTGGAGGCTGATGAGAAGATTGGTTTTTTGGCCGCTTTTTCGGGTAACTTAGCAGGAAGAAATGACCACGAATATTTTGTTCCTGCGGTCTACGATATGCTGCGTCCTGACGATTTTTTCAGACAAGAGGAGGCCAATATATCGGCTATAAATCAGCGTATTAAACAATTAGAGTCGTCCGACGAGCTATGTTCAGCACGCGAGGATCTAAGCCGAATTGAGCGCGAGTGCGATGATAAGTTAAGAGCGATAAAAACTCGTCTTGCCGAGGGTAAGGCTCTACGCAACCGACATAGGGCCGAGGGCAGATATAGCGACGAGGAGCTAATCCTTGCATCGCAACGCGAGAATGCCGAAGCACAACGCGAGAAGCGTGCAATCAGGGAGCATTTGGAAAATGCTACGACGCATCTGGCTACGCTGCAAGCTGAAATAGATGAGCTAAAACACGAGCGACAGCGCCGTTCGGCAGAGCTACAGATGAGGCTTTTTGCACAATTCAGAATGCTCAACGCACACGGCGAGGAGCGCGATCTATGTGAGCTTTTTGCGCCTACGGCACAGCAGATTCCACCAGCGGGTGCAGGAGAGTGTGCCGCGCCTAAGTTGCTTCAATATGCCTACAAGAACGCTCTTCGACCAATAGCAATGGCTGAGTTTTGGTGGGGTAATTCACCAAAGGGCGAGGTACGACAACATGGCATGTTCTACCCCGCTTGTAATGGTAAGTGTAAGCCTATTTTAGGTCATATGCTCACGGGGTTGGATGTCGAGCCAAATCCATTGATAGATATCGCTCCGCCAGAGCCAAAGATATTATGGGAGGATGAGTGGCTAGTAGCTATCGACAAACCCAGCGGTATGCTCTCGGTGCGTGGTAAGTCGGGAGTTCGCTCGGCTGAGGAGTGGGCCGAGGAGCGCTACACAGAGGCGATGATCGTACACCGTCTCGACCAATCTACATCGGGAATATTGGTTATTGCGAAGAATAAAGCCGCACACGAAGCACTGCAAAAGCAGTTTATTTCGCGCACTGTAAAAAAGAGCTATGTCGCTATGCTTGACGGAGTTATTAGTCATCAGCAAGGCGAGATACGCCTACCACTAAAACTCGACTACGACAACCGACCACGCCAGATGGTTGCCGACGATGGTCGTGCAGCACACACCATATTCGAGGTTGAGGGTTATACGAATGGATGTACACGTGTACGCTTCTACCCTATCACGGGTCGTACTCATCAGCTACGTGTTCACGCGGCTCATGCCGACGGTCTTGGCACACCGATTGTCGGCGATGATATCTATGGCACCAGCGCTAAGCGTCTGATGCTTCATGCCGAAACAATAGAGTTCTCGCACCCCATCTCGGGCGAGCTAATATCACTCTGTAGCAAAGCAGAGTTTTAAGACAAACAGAAGGCCTTCACCGAGTTGAAGACCTTCTGTTTTGTTAAAATATCCACATACGCTCGTCGGCAGGCGATGTCTGCACCCTATCCGCCGGTATGTGTAGCGGTGTGCCGTAGGGCATCTGAGCTATAAGCTGCCACGTGGCGGGCAACGACCAACGACGCGACACAGCCTCATCGACAATCGGATTGTAGTGCTGCAGCGATGCACCATAGCCCAAATCCTCCAAAGCCGTCCAGATTATAAACTGGTGCATACCCGAACTTTGCAGCGCAAACGACTCCACCTTATCGGCATATAACGGAAACTGTTGGCGCAGACTCTCGTGCGCTGCCATATCCTCGTAAAATAGGATTGTGCCACAACCCGAGCGGAACGATGTGTGCAACTTATCGCGCGTTGCCACAAACCGCTCTTCGGGGACAACCTGACGCAAGCTATGCTCCACAATATCCCAAAATTCGAGGTGTGCACTATAGCCAAGTACCACGATACGTGCCGACTGAATATTGAAGGGCGAAGGTGCTGTCTCCAATGTTTTTTTAACTATTTCGCATACCTGCGCCTCATCAACTAAACGATTGTTATTCAGTGCATAATAGCTACGTCTATGCACTACTGCATCCATAAAATTTCGTTTCATATATTCATCTGTTTTTGGACTATTACAAGCAATAACACTGCCACTTATATCTCACAAGCGACATCGGCTCACAATATTTTTGTCGATGACACGTAAAAATATGATTATCGAGCTTGGGTAATTGAAAATTATTTGATATTTTTGCAACATTGAACACTATGTGTTCCTGAGAAAAGAGCAGATAAAAAAGGAGAATTAATAACCTAAAATATTTTTACAACCATGAGAAAACTTTTTTCATTTTTTGCATTCATGCTGAGCATCGTGCTCTTTGCAGCCTGCACTCCAAACGAGGAGCCTACACCGACCCCTCCCAACGGTCAAGATCCTGAGGGGCACATCAAGCCCGAAATCGAACTTGTAGAGGTGGAGGTTACGGCCGAGACCTACACATTCGAGATCCAGGCTAACAAGCCTTGTGAGTATGGCTACGTATATGTTAGCGACTTGGAGGATAGCACCGTTCCTGCCATGCCCGAGTGGTTCAACACCAACAGCGGCGAGGTGGAGGATACTGCCTATGTTACAATCAGCGACCTCTCGCCCAACACATCGTATAAGCTCTACGTTGCAGCACGCAGCTTGGAGGATGGCGAGTATAGCGCTGTACAGACTATGACTTTCTCGACACTCGACGATGGTAAGTTCAAGCCTATCGAGGTTACTGAGATTGGCACCGACTACTTCGTCTTCAAGCTCAACCTTCAGGGCGATTACGTATTCCTCGCCTTCGAGAAGGCCTACTTGACACTCTTCGGCTCGGCAGAGAACTACCTTGCGCAGAAGAATATTCGAGAGAATGGCCCTAAGACTATCCGCTGGGAGAATGGCGGTTCGTATGGCAATGAGCCTATGTCCGTGAAGCCTAACATGACATACGTTATCGCTGCAGTAAATTGCGATGCTGGCGGCAACTTCTACGACAACGAGGGCAACCTTCTCAACGAGTTCTACACCTACGAGGTGACGACTAAGTCGTTGAACGAGTCTCAGGCTGTAGTAGATATCACATTGAGCAATATCACCTCTACATCGGTGGATATCAAGGCAGTACCCGATCAGACAGTATCTACATACTACCTATTCATCCAGGACACCGAGACCTTCACAACAAATATGGAGCTCTATGGCCAGGGTACTTACATGGCCATAATGAAGAGCAGCTATGCTTGGTCTTCTACAGCAGCTTTGGAGCGCACTTGGGGCGGCCTTACCCCCTCGACAAACTATACGCTTATGAAGCTTATCGTAGATCGTGGTGGTGCTGAGGCATTCTCTTGGCAGGAGTTCACAACGCTTGGTGCTTCGGGTACACCCGCAGAGCTCAAAGCAGAGCTCGTAGCAGCTGCGACCGATCCTCACAAGACTCTCGAGCTTGTAATCAAGACCAACGGTGCATCGGCTAAGTATGCGTTCAACACTACGGCTGATGTGAAGATCGAGCGCGAGAAGGGCATGACCGATGCCGATATCGCTGCTTATCGTGGTGCAGATCTTACTGCCGAGCAGATGACCGAAGCTACATTGACAGGTAC
>JAFYXB010000052.1 GCA_017546345.1 Alistipes sp.
AATCAACGAGGGCAAGTTCTCTATGGAGGAGATCGAGAAGGACTTCCCAGCGTTCATCAACATGTTCACTTGGAACTACTTGCAGAAGCACTTCATCACCGAGGGCGAGATTAAGGTATCACCCGAGGAGGCTAAGGCTGAGGCTATGACATTCGCACAGATGCAGTTCGCACAGTACGGTATGCCTTCAGCACCTGCTGATATGTTGGAGAACTTCGCTAAGCAGATTATGGACAACAAGGATCAGTTGCAGAAGATCTACGAGAAGCTCTTCGAGGAGAAGGTTGTTGAGTACATCCGCGGTAAGGTTAAGGTTACCGAGAAGGCTATCTCAGCTGACGAGTTCGCAAAGCTTGCTGGCGAGTTGGCATAATCTTTGGCGCAAAGCCACAATAACTAAACGAGGCGTGTCCAAAGTAACTTCTTGGACACGCCCTTTTGTATCAAGGCAAGAGAGGGCATTGCAGACACGCTACATAAGCGGCATAGCACAACTCTCTACCTAATTATATAAGTAGTATGAAAACAAACGAATTTGAGAAATTTGCACGCCTACACTGCGGCATTAACTCGATGACACTACACGATTTTCGTGCCGAGGCACGTGGCTACGTATCGCCTACGATTATCGAGGAGCGCTCGCTAAATGTCGCAACTATGGATGTCTTCTCTCGTCTTATGATGGACCGCATCATCTTCCTCGGTGCCCCCATCTACGACGACGCAGCAAACATCATTCAGGCGCAGCTACTCTTCCTCGAGTCGGTCGATGCCGACAAGGATATTCAGCTATATATCAACTCGCCAGGCGGCTCAGTATCAGCAGGTTTGGGTATCTACGACACTATGCAGCTCATCACTTGCGACGTGGCTACGATATGTACGGGTATGGCAGCCTCGATGGGTGCTGTGCTCCTCACGGCAGGTGCTGCTGGCAAGCGCTCGGCATTGCCCCACTCTCGCGTGATGATTCACCAGCCATTGGGTGGTGTGCAGGGTCAGGCTTCGGATATCGAGATTACGGCACGCGAGATTGCCAAGACTAAGCAGGAGTTGTACGATATTTTGTCGTCACACTCGGGCGTGGCTATCGACAAGATTGCTGCCGATGCCGACCGTGACTACTGGCTCACAGCTGCTGAGGCTCAGAGCTATGGCCTTATCGACAATGTCCTCACACGACGCAAGTAAGTAACCGATAACCAACGAAATAGATGACACAGAAATCACGTAAAGGCTCGGAGCGCAAGGGCGGTGCATGTTCGTTCTGCGGCACACCTGCCGACCAGGCTCCGTTGATGTTTAACGGCGCAGATGGTTCGATGATCTGCAGCTCGTGCATCGAGCACGGTTACGATATGCTCGTGGAGCATGGCATCGTTGCAGGCACACATACAAAAGGCAAGGGCAGCAACTCGAAATCACAATTTAAGCCCCTTAGCCGCGAGGATTTGATGCGTCCAGACCGTATCAAGAGCTTCTTGGACGACTATGTTATTGGTCAGGAGTCGGCGAAGCGCTATATGTCGGTTGCCGTGTATAACCACTATAAGAGATTGCTCGCCAAGGGCAAGACTCAGGATGTGGAGTTGGACAAGTCGAACATCGTCTTGGTAGGCCCTACGGGTACGGGTAAGACGTTGATGGCCCGCACTATAGCACGTCTTTTGCACGTTCCTTTTGCTATTGTCGACGCTACGGCACTCACCGAAGCGGGATACGTAGGCGAGGATGTCGAGAGCATCCTTTCGCGTCTGCTTCAGGCGGCGGATTACGATGTCGAGGCGGCCGAGCGAGGCATTATCTTCATCGACGAAATTGATAAGATCGCCCGCAAGAGCGACAACCCCTCGATTACGCGCGATGTATCGGGTGAGGGTGTGCAGCAGGCACTGCTCAAGATTTTGGAGGGCTCGGTAGTAAACGTTCCGCCCCAGGGTGGTCGTAAGCACCCCGACCAGAAGTATGTGCAGGTGAACACCTCGAACATCCTCTTTATCTGCGGTGGTGCATTTGACGGCATCGAGAAGAAGATTGCTAAGCGCTTGAATACCAACGCCATCGGCTACGGCACTACACTCAAGCAGCGCATCGACGAGAAGAACATTATGGACTATATTCAGCCTCAGGATCTTCGCTCGTATGGTCTTATTCCCGAACTTATTGGCCGTCTTCCCGTGCTTACACACATGGAGCCTTTGTCGAAGGAGGCTTTGCGCTCGATACTCACCGAGCCTAAGAACTCGATTATCCGCCAGTACCAGACCCTTATGTCGTTGGACAACATCGACCTTAAGTGGGATGACGACGTATTGGATTATATCGTAGATAAGGCTATCGAGTACAAGCTCGGAGCACGCGGTCTACGCTCGGTATGCGAGGCTATCATGATGGATGTTATGTTCGAGCTGCCCGAGGGTGGCGAGCACCGCATAACACTCGACTATGCACGTCCGCGAATCGATAAGATAGCGTAGCCTTAGCGAAGAGTTTTTGACTTTTCCTTAGACTAAGTGACTATCATAAATGATAAGCGCTCCCGATTTGGGAGCGCTTATCGTTTATATATCAACGTGTTAGTTACTCGATAATACCCAACACACGGTTTGTCTCGCAGATGATATTGAGTGTCGCCTCATCCTCAACAAATATCGAGTTTAGGCCCTGCTGCTCCTGCGCGGGATCGCCCGTGTAGTCGTCGCCCTTTGCCCAATACTCGTGGTCCTCGACGTGTGTCACGGCATAACCACCCCAGCTCCAGAAGTTGCAACCAGCGAGCTTACCACCCTCCGCAGCAGCCTTCTCTACCAAAGCAAATACGAAGTCGTAGTAGATGTCGCGATAGTTTGTCGTCGCGCTCTTGCGGAAATCCATATTGTCGCGTGGCAAGCCAAACTCCTCAACAACAACAGGTTTGCCAATCTTCTCGGCAAGTTCCACGTGCATAGCGATATACTCTGCCGTATTGTCGCACGACTGCTGTAGATCCTCCTCCATCTTATCACCTCGCAACCACTTCCAGTTATATGGCCATACGTGGCAGTTGATATAGGCAATCTCCTCGACTGCGTGAATCTTCTCACATAGATCCATATCCCACTCGCAGCCATAGAAGCCCTCAGAGCCTGTCGAAATCATATGGTTGGGATCGAGCTCACGGATAAGACGCGCACTCTCGGCAATCCACTCCGCAAAGTGCGCCTTGTTGTCCACGGTCTTGCTGCTGAATGCACGAGGCTCGTTGCAAATCTGCCACGAGAAGATCGCAGGATCATCTACATACTTGATGCCTGTATAGCGGTTTGTGCGTGTAATGATATAGCGCAAGTGGTTGAAAAATATCTCCTTAGCACGCTCGTTACGCACAAACTCACCCGCAAACGTATTGTACGAGAACCAACCATCGACACGTGGCACAAGCACAGGCTCCTCGTTAGCCCACGCTACATACTGGGTATAGCCACCGCTCCACTCCCAAGCATTGTTGAAGTAGAGCACTGCGGTCATCTCGCGCTTGCCGAGCTCCATCATAAGGTAGTCCAAGCCGGCCAACACCTCGTCGTTATATACGCCGGGCTCGGGCTGAAGGTTAGGCTCGATCTTACCGAGGAGACCATTCTCACCCTCGCCACCAACCAAGATACGGAGATTCTCGATACCCACCGCCTTCATAAAGTCGAGCTCACGGCATAGGCGCTCACGGTTGCCACCCTCGCCCTCCGAGCCAAGAATCGCACCATACCAGAAGTTGGTACCTACAAAGTAGTAGGGCTTACCATTGCGGATAAACTGTCCATTCTCCACCTTTATAATCTCGCCTGCAGGAGTCGTTTGCTCGCTACCGCAGCTTGTCATTGTGACCACCAGGCCGATGAGTAGTGCTGTGCACAAAATACCGAAAATTCTCTTCATCTATTTATTGTAGTTTTGGTTTGACACTTGCTAAAATTTTTACAAACATACACAAAATTTTTGACATAACCGCAACCACCCGAAATATCGCACCGCGCGAGGTCGATTTTTTTGGAAAAAGCGGAGTAAGTATCTTGTAAAATTTGCAGGGATTTTATACCTTTGTAAAGTGAAATTGCGGACATATCGCCCAAAGTATCACTCATTTAGAGTAATGCATTGACAATCAATATATTGCCAATGCAGAAACTCTCGTTTTGAAATAGTTTTAAGGAAGCATGAAGCGAATAATTTTGTCGGGCGGAGGTACCGGCGGACATATATATCCTGCAGTGGCTGTTGCCGAGGCTCTAAAAAGAGCTTGGGGCGATGAGGTCGAGCTCCTTTTTGTAGGTGCCGAGGGGCGTATGGAGATGGAGAAAGTTCCAGCTCTTGGCTACCGTATCGAGGGACTCCCCGTCGCGGGTTTGCAGCGTGCACTCACGAAGAAAAATATCAAGAACAACCTACTCGTACCCTTCAAGGTCGTGGCGAGTGTGCGTCGTGCAAAGCGCATCATCCGCGAGTTTAAGGCCGACGCTGTGGTGGGTTTCGGTGGTTATGCCTCAGCACCCATTCTTTGGGCAGCACAGCGTCTTGGTGTCCCCACACTCATACAGGAACAGAACTCCTACGCAGGACTTACAAACAAGATTTTGTCGAAGCGAGCAAAACGCATCTGCGTAGCTTACGACAAGATGGAGCGTTTCTTCCCCGCAGAGCGCATCACGCTTACGGGTAATCCACTTCGTGGCCGCTTCTCGGCTGATGGCAACAACCGCGAGGAGGCTTTGGCGCACTACAGCTTCACGACCGATATGCCCGTAGTCTTGGTCGTTGGTGGCTCACTCGGCACACGTACGCTCAACGAGATGATGAAGAGCTGGATATTGAGCCTTAATGGTGAGGCCTCCGTACAGGTTATCTGGCAGACGGGCAAGTACTACGAGAAGGAGATGCAGGCCTTCCTCAAGGAGCATCCCACACGTAACATCTGGCAGGGTGCATTCATCGAGCGTATGGACTACGCATACGCGGCAGCCGATGTGGTACTCTCGCGCAGTGGTGCGTGCACGGTATCGGAGCTGTGCTTGGTCGCTAAGCCTACAATCTTTGTCCCCTCGCCCAACGTAGCTGAGGATCACCAGACGAAGAATGCTATGGCGCTTGTCGAGAAGGATGCCGCAGCAATGGTACACGATAGCGAGGCCGTAGTGCGAGGTATGCACGAGGCAGTGGCTCTCGCCAAGGATAAGGCGCGTTGCGAGGCTCTGCGCCACAACATCGCGAAGCTCGCTATTGCCGATTCGGCAGAGCGCGTAGTGCGAGAGATCGAAAAACTTATTACGAAGTAGGAAGATGGAGAGAGTCTACAAGAACATATACTTTTTGGGCATTGGCGGTATCGGCATGAGTGCCTTGGCGCGCTACTTTATGCACGAGGGCTACGCTGTGGCGGGCTACGACCGTACGGCAACACCCCTAACACGCGAACTCGAAAGAGAGGGCGCAGCTATCCACTATGACGACGACCCTGAGCTTATCCCCGAGGGTATGCGCTCGGCAGAGGATACTCTTGTGGTGCTCACACCAGCCATCCCTAGCGACCACCTCGAGTGGGCATGGCTCAGAGAGAGGGGCTTCCGTATTGAGAAGAGATCGCAGATGCTCGGCCACCTATCTGTCGGTAAATTGGTGATGGCCGTGGCTGGTACACATGGTAAGACTACGACATCGACACTCGCAGCATGGCTCAACCACGCAGCAGCAGGCGAGGGTAACGCCTTTTTGGGTGGTATCTCGCGCAATTTTAACTCGAACCTCGTCTTGGGCGAGGGTCGCCGCCTGGTTGTCGAGGCTGACGAGTATGACCGCTCGTTTCTACGCCTATACCCCGATGTTGCGGTAATCACAGCAGCTGATGCCGACCACCTCGACATCTACGGCACGGTGGAGGCTATGGTAGAGGCCTTCGAGCAGTTTGCATCACAGATTAAGGAGGGTGGAGCGCTCATCCTCAAGCAGGGTGTGGAGCTTAAGTTCGACACATCGAAGCGCGACCTATATCGCTATTCGTGCGATGCGGGTGGCGATTTCCACGCCGAGAATATACGCCTTACGGATGGTGGTCACTACCTCTACGACATCGTCACGCCCGATGGCCGCATAGAGGATTGCCGCTTGGGTATCTTGGGCAAGGTACATATCGAGAACTCGGTAGCTGCGGTGGCTATGCTCTGGTGCGCAGCACGCATCGAAGGCAAGGAGTTGGACAAGGAGGCTCTACGTCGTGCGCTGTCGTCGTTCGAGGGCGTTAAGCGTCGTATGGAGGTATATATCAACACCCCTGAGCAGGTCTACATCGACGATTATGCACACCACCCCGAGGAGTTGCGTGCAACGATCGAGTCGCTACGTGGCATCTTCCCCGAGCGACGTATCATGGCAATCTTCCAGCCCCACCTCTACACACGTACACGCGACCTTGCTGAGGGCTTTGCCGAGGCGTTGTCGTTGGCCGATGATGTAGTGTTGGTGCCTATCTACCCAGCACGCGAGGAGCCTATCGAGGGAGTATGCTCGGAGATGATTGGCCGTATGCTCTCGACAGAGTGGCGCTTGGTGGAGCGTGACGACTTGGCCGAGATGCTACGCACGACATCGAGCGATGTGGTTGTAACATTCGGTGCAGGAAATATCGATGTGGTGTGCAACGATGTTGCCGCCGTGCTAAGAGATAAAACGACAAAGTAGCGATGTGGCGTAAGGGAGCGAAATATGTGGGATATGTGGCACTGTGGGTGGTTATCGCAGTGGTTGTACTGTGGGCTGAGGGTCGCACCAACGACCATGTCGACAGCACCACCATAAGCAACCTTCGTGTCGATGTGAAGCACTCCAACGACCATAAGCTAATCGATGGTCGTGCTATGGAGTCGTGGATCGCCAACAAGGGCCTATCTCCCATCGGAACGACACTCGCCAAGGCCGACATCGCAAACTTAGAGAGCGTAGTATCGACACATACGGCCGTTGCCATAGCTAATGTCTACACGACCTACGATGGCGAGGTGGCAATAGAGATTGCACAGCATGAGCCTATCGCCCGCCTGAGGTTTGACGGCTATGACAACTACGTTACGGCCGATGGTCAGATCCTACGCGCTGCGGAGAGCTATAGTGTGCCTGTAACGGTGGTAACAGGAGGATATAAGCCCCTCTACGGCCGCAACTTTGCGGGAAATGTCAGGGATGTTGTTGCCGACTCGTTGGCTAAGCTCGATAGCTATATCGCCGAGTTGGAGAGCGAGAAGATCCCCTACTACGAGAAGTTGCAGGAGAATAGCAAGGAGCTACGCTTGGTGCTCAACCAGCGTATTCGCAAGAGCCTATTTATGGATGATGACGCATACCAGATTCTGCGCAACGACCTCAAGCGTCGTAAGAGCGAGGCTCGTAACCGTCACCGCTACCGCAGACAGGAGCTCGAGGCGGGTATCGTAGCATTGGAGCGCCGTCAGGAGGATGCTCGACGAAAGAAGCAGCTACTACAGCGCGAAGCCGATGACTTCTTCGCTATGGTCGATTTCCTCAACTACGTATCGCGCAACCGCTATTGGAGCGCCGAGATAGTGCAGATTATGGCCTCGGGAGGTCGTGGCAAGGCTATCGAACTCTCGTTCGTGCCACGCTCGGGACGCTTTACCGTAGATCTCGGCACGACCGAAGATACTCACCGTAAGCTCGCCACGCTGACCCGCTTCTACGAGAAGGGACTCAACAACATAGGCTGGGATAAGTACCGCAACATCAGCCTGCGCTATCGTGGACAGGTGGTCTGCAAGTAGGCTTCAGATGGTAACGAGAGGCATCCGTGAGGTGCGTTAGATAAGAAGATAAGATAAGAATAAAAAATATATAGAACGATGAAAGGTAAGCAAATTGTAGCAATCGACGTAGGTTCGACAAATGTGGTTATCGCCGTAGGCTCGGTGGAGGATGATGAGCGTGTAGAGATTCGCAGCATCGTCTCGGAGCCTATTGAGGGTATCAATGCAGGACACGTGGAGAATGCCGAGACGGCAGGCCGCGCAATCAAGGCAGCAAAGGAGCGTATCGAGACAGAGCTCGGCATCAGCATTACGGAGGCTTATGCAGGCCTTGCGGGCGACTTTATCCGCTGCGTGCCCGTCACAGACCATGTCTATGTACAGGATGAGTTGCGCAACGGTAGCAACCAGATTACGCAGCGCGATTTGGACGACCTCGATCGCCGTATGCGCAGCGTGAAGCTCCCCGATGACCGCGAGGAGATTATCACAATGGAGCCCCTACGCTACACTATCGACGAGAAGGAGGTGGAGGTGCCCGTAGGTGCTTATGGCCACGTGCTTGCTGCAACCTACAACTTCGTGCTTTGCGACCGCTCTATGCGTGACCGCTTGCGTCAGTGCTTGCAGCGTCAGGGTATCAGCGTTAAGGAGTTTGTGCCCAACGCCCTTGCATCGCACCTATCGGTGGCTACAACCGAAGATGTCGAGGAGGGATGCGTTGTCATCGACTTGGGCGGTGGCGTGACAGATGTTACGGTGATGATGAGCGGTAAGGTGCGCTACATGGCATCTATCCCTGTCGGCACGGATGCTATCAATGGCGATATTCGTGCATACGGCATCCCAGCAAACTATATCGAGTCGTTGAAGCGTCAGTATGGCTCGGCTATGCAGGAGTTGGCTACCGACGATAAGATCGTCTTCCAGTCGGCACGTCGTGGCACTACGAAGAGCATTCTTCGTCGCAACCTCGCCTCGATTATCGAGGCTCGTATGTGCGAGATTGCCGAGTGGGTGCGCCGCGAGATTAAGAACGCTGGTTGCGGTAAGGATTTCCAGCCCGTAGTGTTGCTTACGGGAGGTGGCGCAGAGATGCAGCATATCGAGGAGCTCTTTGCTCGCGAGCTTAAGGCTATCGAGGTACGTGCGGTTTATCCCGAGTACGGATTTACCGAGACTATGAGTGAGCATATCTCGACTTCGGCATACGCCACTGCAGCATCGCTTTTGGTCTATGGTGCTAAACGTGGTAGCTGCAACATCGCAGTACGTGTGCAGCGCGAGGAGCCTCGTCAGGCAGAACAGCCTCGACAGATGGAGCCACGTCGCGAGGAGCCACGCCAGGCTGTCGAGCCCGAGGAGAGGCCTCGTCCAAACATCGGCTCGGTGCCTCCACGTCAGGCAGAGCCCGAGGAGGCAGCTGTTCCCGATGTAGATGACACTGAATTCGGCTTCGAGGAGGAGGATGATCAGCCTAAGAGAAAGGGCCGTGGTATTATGGGCCGAATGAAGAGCTTGATGGAGAAGATGAGTAACTCGTTCACAGATAGCGACGAGTTGGAGTTGTAGTTTTAGGCGTACAACACAAAAGTTTTTGGATTATGGATTATTTTGGTAACAACATACACTCCGACGAGCTTGTAGAGGCTCTTGCGGGCGATAACCAATCGGGAATGGTGCTCGACGCCAACTCGATAATTATGGTTATCGGCGTGGGTGGCGCAGGTGGCAATGCCGTAAACCATATGCAGAAGATGGGTATTACGGGTGTCAACTTCGTGGTGTGTAACACCGATAAGCAGGCGCTGAACAACTGCTCGGTGAAGAACAAAATACAGATGGGCCCAGGTCTGGGTGCTGGTAATAAGCCCGAGAAGGGCCGTGAACTCGCCATCGGTAGCGAGGATCAGCTACGCAGCCTCCTCGAGACATCGGGTGTGAAGATGCTCTTCATCGCTGCAGGTATGGGTGGTGGTACCGGTACTGGTGCTTCGCCCGTAATCGCTAAGCTCGCACACGACTTGGGAATCTTGACTGTTGCCGTAGTGACTATGCCTCTCCGCATGGAGGGTCCTGGTCGCTATGACAAGGCCGTAAAGGGTGTCGCAGAGCTTAATCAGTGGGTGGACTCGCTCCTCGTGATTGACAACGAGCGCGTACGCCAGATGTATGGTAAGTTGAAGCTTACCGAGGCTTTCGGCAAGGCAGATGATGTGCTCGGCATGGCAACAAAGGGTATTGCAGAGCTTATCACCGTAGAGAAGGCCTATGTGCGTGTCGATTTTGCCGATGTGGAGACGGTTATGCGTGGCAGTGGTCGCGCACATATGTCCGTAGTGAAGGCTGCGGGTAAGAACCGTGCTTTGGAGGTTGCCGAGGGAGCGCTATCATCATCGCTACTCGACGACAACCGCATCACGGGTGCTAAGGAGATTCTGCTCAGCTTCGCGGTATCGGATATCGACCTGCTCACGCAGGATGATATTACTATAGCTATGGAGTATATCCAGAAGAATGCGAGCTACGTGGATGACGACGGTACGGAGCATGCTGCAAATATCATCTGGGGTGCCAGCGAGAAGTCCACATTGGACGAGGAGGAGCTTGAGTTGGTAGTTGTTGCAACACGCTTTGTCGATGGCACGAAGCTCAACATCAACCCTGTATATGTCAAGGAGGAGGACACCCCATTTGTCGAGCCTCAGCGCGAGGAAATGATGATACCTCCAAAGGAGCCAGAGGTAGCCAAGAAACCTAAGACAATGCCCGCTCCCAAGCCTCCCGTAACGATTAGCCCATTGCAGCAGGATAGATACAAGCAGGTGAAGATGCAGATTGCAAGCCCTGCGTATGTGCGCCGTGGCGTGACGTTCGAGAACGAGAGCGAGACGCAGGTACGCACGACAACATTCCAGCCCTCAACCCGCGAGCGCGTTACCGAGGTGGAGATGCCCTCAGCAGGAGGTTCGCTTTTCGATTAGTAATTCAGAGTGAAGATGTTAAATCTACTATTTACGCTCGATAGCGCAGCTCTTGTACGTGCAGCACACAACACTGCAACGCTCGATGCCCCACACCCCGCCAACGCTGTTGTCGAGGAGATAAATCGTGGCGCTGAGACGGTGGTCAATGCCATCGCTCTCAACCCCAATATCGACCTTATGACAACCATCGGTCTGGCGCTGCTTGCTGTGCTACTCATCATCCTATCGGGTATGTGTTCGGGCTCGGAGGTTGCCTTTTTCGCACTCAAGCACAACGACATAGACACTCTCGAGAAGGAGGACGACACAGCAGCAAAGCGCGTATTAGCCCTCCTCGAGAATAGCGATAGACTGTTGGCCAGCATCCTTGTTGGCAACAACATGGTCAATATCTGCTTGATTATCATCACCACGCAGCTTATCGACCAGGTGTTTCTGTTTAGCGGCGTGTGGAACTTTATCTTTAAGACCATCGTCGTAACCTTCCTCTTGCTGCTCTTTGGCGAGATTATGCCCAAGGTCTTTACACAGAGCAACCCTGTGCGTATGTCGAAGCTCTTCTCTATGCCGATGAAGCTTCTCTGCTGGCTCTCCTACCCACTTGCCTTCGTGCTTATGCGCACAAGTAGCCGTGTGAGCCGCTTTGCGATGAAGAATGCCGAGATATCTATCGAGGAGCTTGCCAATGCCGTAGACCTCACCGAGACAGGCTCGGAGGAGGAGCAGAAGATGTTGTCGGGTATCGTGAACTTCGGACAGACCGAGGTGGTTGAGATTATGCACTCGCGTGTCGATATCACGGGCTTGGAGTACGATGCATCATACGCGGAGGTGAAGCGTGTCATTGTCGAGACGGGCTACTCGCGTATCCCTGTTTATGGCGACGACCTCGACGATATTCGTGGCATTCTATATGTCAAGGATCTTCTTCCACATATTTCGGAGGGCGAGACGTTCGAGTGGCAGAAGCTGCTGCGTAAGCCCTACTTCGTGCCCGAGCATATGATGATTGACGATCTTTTGAAGGCCTTCCAGAAGCGTAAAATACATATCTCGATTGTTGTGGACGAGTATGGCGCAACACAGGGCCTTGTGTCGTTGGAGGATGTCTTAGAGGAGGTCGTGGGAGAGATTACCGACGAGAGCGACGACGATGAGGAGAAGCTCTACGAGAAGATTGGCGAGCGAGCCTATATCTTCGATGCTAAGATACATATCCGCGAGTTCGAGCGCGTCATAGGCTACGAGGAGGAGGCCTTCGCCGATGTCGAGGGACATGCCGAGACCTTAGCAGGTCTTATGATGGAGCTTAAGCGTGACCTGCCACGCCGCGGTGACGAGCTACGCACACACGGTGCCAAGTTCTTTATCGCCACGATGGATGGCCGCCGCGTAGATAAGATTAAGGTTGAGATAGATGGTTAGACTCTTTGTCGAGAGTGTGCCGCCCGTATATCTATGCTGCGACACCCTGCTAACAGCCGCCGACATAGCCTCGGCAGCTCGCTTCCAGAACGAAGCACGACGCAACGAGCACCTCGCATGGCGACGCATCGTACGCCGTGAGCTGGGGCGTAATGTTGTGATTGACTACAACGAGGTGGGCGCACCATTTGTCGATAAATCGGGGACGTACATCAGCATTGCCCATAGCCGCGAGGTGGTTGCAGTAGCTATTGCCGAGGAGCGCGTAGGTGTCGATATCGAATCGAGAGAGCGTGACTTCAGCCGTGCTGCCGAGCGATATGCCTCGGCCGAGGAGATTGCCCTCGGTGGTGAGGATGAAGATTGGTTGGCAAAGTTATGGACGGCTAAGGAGGCGATGTATAAGTATTACGGCGTGCGTGGCGTAGAGCTACGCGACGACCTGCGCATTGTGAGCTACGACCCAGAGCGTGAGTTGCTACGTGGCGAGCTACAAGGCGAAGCCGTGGAGATAAGACTCAGCCTGCATAACGAAAGATATATCGTGGCTACGGCCATAATGGCGAAATAGGATAAAAGAGAAGAAAGAGAGAAAGTAAGATGGCATCATCTGCACACAATAGTACAATATCATTAGGTAGCGACTCGCTGGGTAAGCTCCTGGCGCGCTATGCCATACCGGCGATTATCGCCATGGCCTCGTCGTCGCTATACCATATCATAGATAGTATATTTATCGGTCACGGCGTTGGTGGCACGGCAATCTCAGGTATGGCCATTACGTTGCCAATCATGAATATCGCCTCGGCCTTTGGTGCTATGGTCGGCATTGGTGCTGCAGCACGTATCTCGATACGTCTGGGCGAGGGTAACAAGCATGCTGCCGAACGTATCTTGGGAAATGCCGTGATGCTCAACCTTATCTTGGGTGTTAGCATCATGCTCGTCTTCCTCTTCTTCCTCGACCCAATACTTCTCTTCTTCTCGGGAGGTAGCGCCAGCGAGGAGACTCTCGAGTATGCGCGTGATTTTATGGAGATTATCATGTTTGGTAATATCATCACGCACCTCTATTTAGGACTTAACGAGCAGCTACGCGCCTCGGGCTATCCGCGCAAGGCGATGTTTATCATGCTCACGGCAATCGCCTTCTGCGCAATCCTCAACCCGCTATTTATCTTCGTTATGGGCTGGGGTATCCGTGGTTCGGCGTGGGCTACGGTCGTTGCTCAGAGCATTGCTCTCGCAATACAGCTACACCACTACACATCCGATAAGAGCTTCTTGCGCTTCCGTCGCACCGCTTTCCGTCTGGATAGAGCCATTGTCGGAGCGATACTCTCTATCGGTATGGCACCCTTCCTACTCAACGTGTGTGCCTCGTTCGTGACACGCTTTATGAACACCGCGCTGCTTAAGTATGGCGGTACGGGCGCGTGGGATGTAGTGTCGGCAGCTACGTTCGAGGGTAACGTGGGCGATATCTATGTTGGCGCTAATGGTGTGATGAACCGCGTGCTGCTGCTCTTTATTATGGTTGCTCAGGGATTTAATCAGGGTATGCAGCCTATCGTGGGTTATAACTATGGTGCAAAGCAGTATGGCCGTGTGCTCACGGTGCTGAAATATACGATTATATGCGCTACGTGCGTGACGACACTCGCATTCCTTATCGGCGTCTTCTTCCCCCGCGAGGTGGCTGCCTTGTTTGTCGATTCATCGAATGGCGTTGCCGACCAGGCGATGGTCGATGTTGTTGCTCAGGGCTTGGGTGTGTGTATGTTGGTCTTCCCGCTTGTCGGCTTTCAGGTCGTTGCAGGTAGCTTCTTCCAGTATATCGGCAAGGCACCTTTGGCAATGTTCCTCTCTACGACACGCCAGCTACTCTTCCTGCTACCGCTGCTCCTCGTTCTTCCACCACGCTACGGCGCGATGGGCGCATGGGCCTCTATGCCCCTGGCCGATAGCCTCTCGGTTATCGTTGCTGCGGTGCTACTGACGCTGCAAATACGCAAACTCAAGCGTATGGAACACGACCTGCACTTTAGGGCTTAATATAAAGAGATTGTATAATGGCGCATCACTCGTGTGGTGCGCTCTTTTTTTGTGGGGAGGGAAGGTAATTTTATGGGGAGCTTCGCTTGATGGGGAGCGCGCCTTCGGCACTTGTGGGGACGCAAGCAGAGCTTGCTTGATGGGGGCGCTACGCTTATGTGGGCACACTTTTCCCCAATAACTCGGCATCAAGCGACAACGCCACAAACACGTTCTTCAGCCCCACGACCCAATTTCTTGTTAGAGAGGTGCAGATGTGCCACTATTACGAGGAATTAAATTCTTGTCAGAAGGGGTTAGATTTGGCTATGACATGAGAAATGGCGGATGGGACATACTTGACGTATTTCCCATTCGCCATTTTGATTGAAGAGTCAAAGATGACCCCTTATCACAATAAATTTCTTGTTAGAAGCCGTGAGATGTGGTGCATCACAAAAGAGACCACCTCGGGATAGTACATCGTAGTACAGCCCGAGGTGGTTTACTTTTAGGGATGTGCCGCAGATTGCGGCTTATCACAAGAAATTTACTTGAGGTTGAGCTTCTTACGAATCTCCTTTGGAATAGCATTCTTGTGTACAAAGATGTTCATAGTCTTGTAACGAACGAATGCCTTTGATGCATACCAGTGACCCTTGTATGTACCAGCCTCACCCCATGAGTTCTTAACCATGTAGTACTCTGTGCCGTTCTGATCCTTAGCGATACCGTAGATCAACATACCGTGGTCATCAGTTGTCTCCCAGTTGTCGTAGCCAAGCTGACGCTCTGCCTGTGTGCACCACTTCTGAGTTGTAGGACGTGGAGTGTTCTTCTTCTCCTCCTCAGTGAGGTTGAGCCACTTAGCCATATCTGAACCCTGAAGGTCAGTACCTGCAGCATCCTCAGGAAGAACTGCTGTACCCTGACGAGTAAAGCCCTTCTCGCTAACGTCGCTACCCCAAGCTACGGTGTAACCCTCCATGATAGCGTTGTCAAATACCTCCATAAGCTCATCGATAGGAAGGTTGTATGACTGAGCCCAACGCCAGTTGTCAGGAATCTCGAGAGCAAATGTAGTGTAGAATGGGTAGTGTGTGAACGATGTCAAAGATACATAGTCTGATGCGTTCAAGCCCAAAGACTCATAGAATGACTTAGGAGTGTACTCCTTACCCTCGTATGTGAATGACTCGGGACGTACGCCGAGGTATACATCGTGGATAGCCTCGATACACTTCTTCCACAACATATTACCCTCAGGATCTGACTGCAAGCTGCGGTGCTTACCCTTAGCGATAGCTGCAACAACTGCATCGCTAACTGCTGAAAGCTCGTTGTGTACGCTGAGCTCCTTACCATACATCACACCTGGACGCATCTCAGCCTCGGGAACGAGACCGAATTTCTCCATGCCATAGATAACATCGTAGAACGAGCCACCCTGTGCGAAAGATACATCACCGTGAGTGCGAACTGCCTTCTCAGCACGGTCGAGGTATGTGTTGTGTACGATGAACATCTCCGAGAAGTCGTACTCACCCTTACCCATACGCAAAAGCTCTGACTCGATGAAAGCTAATGATGAGTAGCACCAGCAAGTACCTGCCTGGTTCTGATTCTTGATGCTTGTGATAGGATTCTCCTTCACTACGCTAAACTCAAGAGAGTTCTCCTCCTGAGCCATTACACCCGCCGCCATGAAAAGACCGAGGGCCAAAACAAAGATTTTCTTCATAATCGATAGTATTTAGGTGAATAAATAAATAGTTTACATATTTGTTGCTCGCCGCCAACTACTTCTTAGCCTTTGCGACAATCTTCTGGCACTCCTCGTAGGTCAAAGCCTCAACCTTAGCACCACGTGGCAAGCGGTAGTTCTTGCCGTTGTAGGCGATGTAGGGGCCATAGACACCCGTCTTGATGACCATCTGTGCATCCTCGGCGAAGGTGCGCAGAGGTGTCGATGCACTCTTCTGCTTATCGGTGCTCTCCTTGAGTAGCGCCTCGGCACGCTCACGAGTGACAGTATAGGGATCGTCGCCCTTAGCCAACGATGCGAAGGTCTTACCGTGGCGCACATAGGGGCCAAACTTACCGATGCCGACCATCAAAGGCTCGCCATCCAACTCACCGAGGTTGCGAGGTAGAGCAAAGAGTTCCAACGCCTCCTCCAACGTAATAGACTCGATGAGCTGACCCTTCTTGAGCGATGCGAACTGACCCTTCTCGCCATCCTTGCCCTCGAGCTCAACCATAGGGCCATAGCGACCGATACGCGCCTTGACAATAAGGCCTGTCTTAGGATCAACACCCAAGACACGTGCCGACTGGTAGCCCTTCTCGTTCTGCGTGCCAATAGCGGCATCCACAAGGTTGTGGAAGGGATCGTAGAACTCACCAATCATCTTTGTCCAGGTGATATCGCCCTCGGCAACGCGGTCAAACTCCTTCTCCACGTTTGCCGTAAAGTGGTAATCCATAATCGAGGCGAACTGCGACTCGAGATAGTCGTTTACGACCATACCGATATCGGTAGGCGCAAGACGGTTCTTCTCCTTGCCGTAGCTCTCCGACACCATCTTCGACGAGAGCTTAGCACCCGAAAGTGTAAGCTGCTCGGTCTGGCGCTTCTGGCCATCGCGGTTCTGCTTAACGACATATCCACGGTTGATGATCGTAGTGATCGTAGGTGCGTATGTTGAAGGACGGCCGATGCCAAGCTCCTCAAGACGCTTTACCAATGCCGCCTCGTTGTAGCGTGTAGGGGCCTGAGTATAACGCTCCGAAGCGGTGATTGTAGTGTAGACAAGCTCATCGCCAATCTCCATCTTCGGAAGCAAGCCACCCTCGCCCTCATTCTGAGCATCCTCATCGACACTCTCGGAATATAGGCGCATAAAGCCATCGAAACGTACCACCTCACCCGTAGCTACGAACTGCTCCGCGCGGTTCTGCAAGTTGATAACAACCTGCGTGCGGTCAAGCTCCGCGGGAACCATCTGCGAAGCTACCGTGCGCTTCCAGATAAGGTCGTAGAGACGCTTCTCGGCAGCAGTACCCTCAATCTCGTGACGCTCGATATACGATGGACGAATAGCCTCGTGAGCCTCCTGAGCACCCTTACTCTTCGTCTTGAAGTTGTGGGGATAGGAGTACTTAGCACCAAAAAGACGCGTAACCTCGTTCTTACACTGCGTAATGGCCATCTGCGAGAGGTTCACAGAGTCGGTACGCATATAGGTAATAAGACCCTGCTCGTAGAGCTTCTGTGCTACAGACATAATCTGCGACACGCTCATACCGAGCTTACGGCCCGCCTCCTGCTGCAACGTAGAGGTAGTGAACGGTGGTGCTGCATAGCGCTGCACAGGCTTCTCCTCAGCCTTGCTTACTACGAAACGCTCGCCGATACACTCCTGAAGGAATTGCTCGGCCTCCTCGCGTGAGTCGAATGCCTTAGACAACGTAGCCTTGAAGAGCGTAGCCTCCTCATCACCCGCAGCGTGGAACTGCGCAACAACGCGGTACTGAGCTACCGACTTAAAGGCGATGATATCGCGCTCCCTCTCTACGATAAGGCGCACGGCAACACTCTGCACACGACCTGCCGAGAGTGCTGGACGCACCTTCTTCCACAACACGGGCGAGAGCTCGAAGCCCACCAAGCGGTCCAAAACACGGCGCGCCTGCTGCGCATTCACCAGATTCATATCGATAGTACGAGGTGTCTCGATAGCCGCAAGGATAGCTCGCTGCGTGATCTCGTGGAACACGATACGCTTCGTGCGCTCGATAGGCAAATCCAAAACCTTTGCCAAATGCCATGCAATAGCCTCTCCCTCGCGGTCCTCATCGGATGCCAACCACACGGTCTTAGCCTCACGGGCCAAGCGTGCCAACTCGTCGACAACCTTACGCTTATCGTCCGGAATCTCGTATATGGGTTCAAAGTCGTTATCTACGTTGATACCGAGTCCCTTCTTCGCCAAATCGCGGATATGGCCAAAGCTCGACTTCACCATATAGCTCTTACCCAAGAACTTCTCGATGGTCTTCGCCTTGGCGGGAGACTCTACAATAACTAAATTTTCCTGCATCTTATAATGTCACTCAACTGTTCATTTATAGATATAGCAAAACCTAAGTATAGGGACTTAGGTTTGCTGTTCTGTCACTATCTCATACACTTAAACTATTAGTTTACAATAGTATAAGTTATATCCAACCTTATCGGTGCTGCACATTTCTCGCCAGCCACCTCGCCATCCGAGCCATTGATGCTCTGACGACGCATACCGAAGAGCGAGTAGGCCTCGGGAGCGATATATGCTCTGCGGAGATTAACCAACGACTCGCCCTGAGGCTCGTAGTCGGCCGAGAACTTCTCCAACTGCACCTTGCCATTCTCATCAACATTATCCGCCGCAGCGTTCATCAGCGACTGGATAAATGTCGAGATGTTCATCGTATAGCTTGCCAACGAGCGATTTAGCGTGCCATCGAAGGCGAGCGAGTAGGTCGTCTCGGCAGTGTAGATATAGTCCGAAACGGCGATAAGCTCGGCATAGTCGGTGTACAAGCCCAAACGATCCATCGAACGATCCAAAATTGGGGTGATATCCAACGGATTGAGCATCATATAGTCGTAGTCCGAGCCCTCAAGATAGATCGACAAGTGAGCCTGGTTAATAGCAACCACCGCATCCTCATTCTCCAAAACAACGTCGGCCAACGACTGTATAAACTCATCGCTAAACTGCAACTCCGTAACTACGCCACCCATACCATCAACATAGCAGATAAGCGACTCCTCGCCACCATTCACCACAAACTCGCCACCCTGCTGCTCAACGCTGAACACCGACTGCGAGAAGTCGTGATCGACTCTATTGATCGACATATTACCCACCTCGAGGTTATAGGTATCCTTATCGAGATAGAAGTTGTAGACCATATTCGTAGTATCGCGGATAATCGTAGGATCCTCCTCGTAGCGATCACGAGCATAGAGGAGAAGCGCCGTGCTCTCCAAGCTTGTTGCAAACATAGCTCCTGTACCCTCACCCTGCTGCTCAGCTGCGGTGATATATACGCCATGTACCTTGTCGAGGAAGGCTGCCTCGTTACCCTGAACATAGATCTCATCCTTATCGAGTGCGAAGCCTTCGTTGGCATCCAAATCCGTAAGGAACATCAATCGCTCGATATACTGACGTGTTGCCGAGGTCTCGTGCAAGCGCACCTTACGCTCCTTAGGGCTCTCTACATCGCCCACATATACGCCATGTGCCTGATCGGGGAAGTCGAAATAGAAGATTGGCTCCTTAGAGACATAAGGCGTAGGATCGAAGTTGATATAGAAGCTCGAATCGGCCGACACGCTGAGGTAGTCGTTAGAGGTAATCTCGTAGACCTCGAAGCGACGTGAACGTGTCGTATCTCCGTGGAAATCCGTAACGTACAACGACAAACACATAGAGTCGAAAATAGGACGATAACCCCAACCACGACCCTCGTGTAGGCTAAGACTGAAGAGCATCTGCGTCATAAAGCCCGCCGTACGCAGACCAAACGTATCGCTAAGCTCGTGGCCGAAATATCCACGGCCAATATTTGCCGAAGCGATAGAGTCGGTAAGATACAGACGTGTAGAGGATAGGCGGCATAGCTGCGCCTCGCCATCACCCTCACGCATAGTGCCACGCTCATAGACTCTGCGTCGTAGCTCCATCTTCTGATTCGATGGCAGAAACTCCGAGCCCATAGTATAGTCCACCTCGGTAGTACAGCTGCCCAAAATCAGCGACAGACCAAACACAAAGAGTATGCTACGCAACAATGCCTTACAACTCATCATAGAATCTCTTATAGTTATCGAACTTCACACTATCCTCGACATCCTCATACTCGAGCACCTTCTTGCCATTGGCACGAGCGTACTCCAAAATAGAGGCGTCTGCATCTGCCGAAGTGGCAATAACACCATCGGCATAGCCAATAACGAAACGATATAGGTTTTCGTATGAAGGCTCCTCAAAAATCTTCATATTGCTATCCATAATACCCTCGCCCTCGAGCTTCTGCTTGAAGTCCGCAGCAAGCGTACCCTCGAACTTATCGCCCGTGAGCGAAAGAACGATCTTGAGATCGCGGAAGAGAGGATCATCATAGAATACCTTTTTGAGATACATCGGAACGATAGCCGAGAACCAGCCGTGGCAGTGCACAATCGTAGGTGACCAACGTAGCTTCTTAACAGTCTCGAGCATACCGCGAGCAAAGAAGATAGCACGATCGTCGTTATCCTCAAAAAGTGTACCCTCAGCATCACGAAGTATTGCGCGACGTGAGAAGTAGTCGTCGTTATCGATGAAATATATCTGTAGGCGCGCCGAAGGTATAGATGCCACCTTGATAATGAGCTGATGGTCATTATCGTTGATGATAAGGTTCATACCCGAGAGGCGGATAACCTCGTGTAGCTGATTTCTACGCTCGTTGATGCAGCCGAAACGGGGCATAAACGTACGAACCTCGGCACCACGCTCCTGCATTTGACGAGCCATCTCGAGGCTGAGCTTCGAGAGCTCATTCTCGGGCAAGTAGGGAGCGATCTCCTGACAGACGTACAAGATTTTATTTGTTGCCATAATAGTCTAATTGTAACTGCAAATATACGATTTATTTTCTACAATATCAACATCGCATCGCCATAAGTACCGAAGCGATAACCCTCCTTGCGAGCTACCTCGTAGGCATTCATAACCTTATCGTAGCCGCCATACGCTGCAACCATCATAAGCTGCGTTGAGTAGGGAAGGTGGAAGTTAGAAACAAAGGCATCGGCCGATGAGAACTGATAGGGGTGGAAGATAAACTTGTTGGTCCAACCCTCGGCAGGCTTGAACATACCGCCAACCGACACAGCAGTCTCCAAAGCGCGCATAACCGTAGTACCGATAGCAACAACCTTGTGGCCCGCCTTCTTCGTATTGTTCATCTGCTCGACAGCCTCGGGAGTGATTACAAACTGCTCCGAGTCCATCTTATGCTTCGACAAATCCTCGACATCCACCGTGCGGAAGTTACCCAAACCTACGTGCAATGTTACGAAAGCACTCTCGATACCCTTAATCTCCATACGCTTAAGCAGATGCTTCGAGAAGTGAAGGCCTGCTGTAGGCGCTGCCACAGCACCCTCGTGCTTAGCAAAGATTGTCTGATACCACTCCTCATCCTCGGGCTCTACCTTCTCGCGAACCCAGCGGGGAAGAGGCATCTCACCAAGGTTGTAGAGCGCCTCCTTGAACTCCTCGTACGAACCATCGAAGAGGAAGCGCAAGGTACGACCACGCGATGTGGTGTTGTCGATAACCTCGGCACCCATAAGCTCATCATCACCGAAGTAGAGCTTGTTGCCGATACGAATCTTACGTGCAGGATCTACCAACACGTCCCATAGGCGCAACTCGCGGTTGAGCTCACGGAGCAAGAAAATCTCGATATCCGCACCCGTCTTCTCCTTGCAACCCTGCAAGCGCGCGGGGAATACCTTC
>JAFYXB010000053.1 GCA_017546345.1 Alistipes sp.
GCTTCGACAAGCTCAGCATGACACGCTCGGGATAACAATACGTATATCGGCTTCGCTCAGCACGACACGCTCGGGATGACGATATATATACATCGGCTGCGAGGAGATGCTTCGGCTTCGCTCAGCATGACACACTCGGGATAGCGATACGTATATCGGCTTCGCTCAGCATGACACACTAAATATCACACGCTCTCAATGTCATCCGCCTGAATGTCATCCCGAGCGTAGTCGAGGGATCTCCTACGCGGCAATATACCATATGCGCAAAAGAGTGAGGCTTAAATATTGTGATTTCCAACTTTTTTTCGTAACTTTGTGCACTTAATATGTACATAATAGAAAATTAAAACGTCGCAGGATGAAGAATATACGTAACTTTTGTATCATCGCACATATCGACCACGGTAAGAGTACGCTTGCCGATCGTCTTTTGGAGAAGACCAACACGCTGAACCAGCGTGAGATGCAGGCGCAGGTGCTCGACGATATGGATCTCGAGCGTGAGAAGGGTATCACCATCAAGAGCCACGCTATTCAGATGGAGTACCGCTCGCGCAATGGCGAGAACTACACCCTAAACCTTATCGACACCCCAGGACACGTCGACTTCTCGTACGAGGTGTCGCGCGCTATCGCTTCGTGCGAGGGCGCATTGCTCGTTGTCGATGCAACGCAGGGTATTCAGGCACAGACAATCTCAAACCTCTACCTCGCTTTGGGTCAGGACTTGGAGATTATCCCCGTGCTCAACAAAATCGACTGCGAGTCGGCGATGATCGACGAGGTTAAGGATCAGATTATCGACCTTATCGGCTGCAAGGAGGAGGATATTCTTCTCGCATCGGGTAAGACAGGTCAGGGTGTCGAGGAGGTGTTGGAGGCTATCGTGGAGCGTATCCCTGCCCCCGAGGGTGACGAGAATGCGCCGTTGCAGGCTCTTATCTTCGACTCTGTGTTCAACCCATTCCGTGGTGTTATCGCCTACTTCCGCGTATTTAACGGTACGATTAAGAAGGGTGAGCACGTTAAGTTCTTCAACGCAGGCAGCGAGTACGATGCCGATGAGATTGGTGTGTTGAAGCTCAAGATGGTTGCGCGTGACGAGATTAAGGCGGGTGACGTAGGTTATATCTGCTCGGGTATCAAGAATTCTACGGATGTCAAGGTGGGTGATACCATTACGTCGGTGTCGAACCCTTGTGCTGAGGCTATCGCAGGTTTCGAGGATGTTAAGCCTATGGTCTTCGCCGGTGTATATCCTGTTGAGGCAGACCAGTACGAGGACTTGCGTGCATCGTTGGAGAAGCTTAAGCTAAACGACGCATCGCTTACGTTCGAGCCTGAGAGCTCGTTGGCGCTCGGCTTCGGTTTCCGTTGCGGTTTCTTGGGATTGTTGCATATGGAGATTATCCAGGAGCGTCTGTATCGCGAGTTCGATATGGATGTTATCACTACGGTGCCTAACGTGTCGTACCACATCACCACAACGCAGGGTGAGGAGCTCGAGGTGCATAACCCATCAGGCCTTCCCGAGATTACGAAGGTGGCAAAGATCGAGGAGCCATATATTCTTGCTCAGATCATCACTAAGGCCGACTTCCTCGGTAACGTGTTGAAGCTCTGTATCGATAAGCGTGGTGTGATGAAGAATCAGACCTTCATTACGCAGGATCGTGTGGAGGTGAACTTCGAGATGCCACTCTCGGAGATCGTCTTTGACTTCTACGATAAATTGAAGAGTATCTCGAAGGGTTATGCTTCGTTCGACTACCATCGTACGGGCTATCAGATTAGTAAGCTCGCGAAGCTCGATATTCTGCTCAATGGCGAGGCTGTCGATGCGCTTTCGTCGCTTATCTACGCAGACCACGCCTACGACTTCGGTCGTAAGATGTGCGAGAAGCTGAAGGAACTTATCCCTCGTCAGCAGTTCGATATTGCAATTCAGGCGGCTATCGGTGCGAAGATTATTGCTCGTGAGACGGTAAAGGCTGTGCGTAAGGATGTTACGGCGAAGTGTTACGGTGGTGATATCTCGCGTAAGCGTAAGCTCTTGGAGAAGCAGAAGGCTGGTAAGAAGCGTATGCGTCAGATTGGCTCGGTGCAGGTGCCACAGTCTGCGTTCTTGGCAGTTTTGAAGATGGAGTAATTTCTTGTGATAAGGGTGTATTTATCTCATCGGGCTTGGCTTCTAAATGCTCACATACGCTAAAGTATGCTCCGCTTTGTTAGCCTGCGACTCGCTGAAATATCTGCAATCCGTCTAACAAGAAGTTGTTTAACGTGATAAAATGCTATGATTATATTAGCCCACAAAATGCTTGTTTACATTGGATAAACTGTGCTTTTGTGGGCTATTCATTCTAAAATGGTAAAATAATTTCTAACCTAAAACCTATGAGAAAATTTATATTGTTAGTCGCTTTTGCGTTGAGCCTCACGGCTTTGTCGGCGCAGGGATATCAGCCTTCGGAGGAGGTGCGTCGCTCGCAGAAGGAGTTTGCGGAGGATCGCTTCGGAATCTTCATCCATTGGGGTATATACAGCATGTTCGCGCAGGGCGAGTGGTATATGCAGAATGCGGGAATCAACCGCGATGAGTATGCTAAGGCTGCTGATGCCTTCTATCCTCATCGCTTCGATGCTCGTGAGTGGGTGTCGGCTGTGAAGGCGGCGGGTGCGAAGTATATCTGCTTCACTACGCGTCACCACGATAGCTTCTCGATGTGGGATACCGAGTGCTCGGAGTACAATATTGTCGATGCAACGCCCTATGGCCGTGATGTGTTGAAGGCGTTGGCTAAGGAGTGCCGCAAGCAGGATATAGCGCTTCATCTCTACTACTCGCATGCCGATTGGTGGCGTGATGAGTATCCACGAGGTCGCACAGCAAAGAGTGTTACGGGACGCGATGAATCGCGCATCGATTGGCCTACATATTACGACTTTATGAATCGTCAGATTACCGAGCTTTTGACCGATTATGGCCCTATCCGTGCTATATGGTTTGATGGCTGGTGGGATCACGACGAGGATGCTACGCCATTCGATTGGCAGCTCGATGAGCAGTATGCTTTGGTGCACCGCTTGCAGCCAAGCTGTATGGTAGCAAACAACCATCATCAGGTGCCTTTCGAGGGTGAGGATATCCAGATTTTCGAGCGTGATCTGCCTGGCGAGAATACCCATGGCTTATCAGGTCAGGCTATCAGCCGATTACCTTTGGAGACCTGCCAGACGATGAATGGTATGTGGGGATATAAGGTTGTGGATCAGAATTATAAGAGCGTCGAGAAACTTGTTCGCTACTTGGTTAGCGCTGCGGGTAAGGGCGCAAATCTATTGCTTAACGTAGGCCCTCAGCCTAATGGTGAGCTACCTGCCGTGGCTGTGGAGCGCATGAAGGCTATGGGTGAGTGGTTGGCTGATAATGGTGATACGGTATATGGCACCGAGGCGGGTGATATTGCCGAGCAGGAGTGGGGTGTGACAACCCGCAAGGGCGACCGTCTGTTTGTTCACGTGTTTGAGAATGAAGCTGAGAGTATCACGCTTAATTTGGAATGCGAGGTTATATCGGCTACGGAGTTTGGTACGGGTAAGCCTGTGACATTCGATGTAACGAGCGATGGTGTTGTCCTCTGTGTTGGTCGAGTTGCCGATACGATTGACTACATCGTGGAGTTGGTTACGAAGTAAAATAACGAAAATATTGTAATTAAATCGCGGTTCACGGTTGTGAATTGCGATTTTTTTTCTATCTTTGCACGATTAACGCGCGAATGTTATGTTGGCGTGTTAAGGCATTGGCAAAACAAACAAAACAACAATAACAAAACTTTTAAAACAATGCAGAGTAAAGGTATTATCAAGTGGCTAGCTGTCCTCCTCGGACTCGCTAGCATCTTCCAGCTCTCATTCTCGTTTGTTACTCGTAACATCGAGGCAGAGGCTGAGAAGCAGGCAAACCCCCAGGCTTATCTCGATCAGCAGTGGGACAAGAAGGTTTATCTCGGCTACACTTACGCCGAGTGTAAGGATCGTGAGCTTAACTTGGGTCTTGACCTCAAGGGCGGTATGAACGTTATGTTGGAGGTTAAGGCCGAGGACGTTATCCGCACAAACGCTCTTAACAACCGCGACGTTATCCGTGATGCAGCTCTTGTATCTCGTATCGACGACGCTTTGGAGGCTGCTGCTGTAGCTGAGTCTTCAGACGCTGTTGTTGAGGCTTACGTAAATGCTCTTTCAGCTGAGGATATTTTGGCTGTTTACAAGAGCGAGGATGCAGCACGTGTTGCATCAGATCTTAAGGAGCACGTTAAGGGCTCAGTAGCAGGTACACTCAACGTACTTACTACTCGTATCGACATGCTTGGCGTTGTTCAGCCTAACATCCAGCCTATCGAGGGCTCTAACCGTATCATGGTTGAGCTTCCTGGTGTTAAGGAGCCAGAGCGCGTGAGCAAGTTGTTGGCCTCTACTGCTAACCTCGAGTTCTGGGAGGTATGCGAGGCAGCTGATGTTAATGCTATTCAGACTCTTCTCTTCACTGAGGCTGACGCTATCGTTCGCGAGCACCTCTTGGCTGAGGGCGTAGCTGAGGAGGAGGTATCAATGGCTCCTATGAGCGAGTTGCTTAAGGGTTCTTACGAGGTGGCTATGCAGAATGGTCAGATCTCTTCTTACCCTGTATCTACTCCTATCGTAGCAGCTGCTGAGAAGGCAGACATGGCGCTTATCGATGAGTATCTCTCAATCGACGCTATCAAGACACTCATCCCTAACGATGTAAAGCTTGCATGGTCAAACAAGAGCACTTTGGATAGCTCAAAGGGTACATTCATCCTCTACGCTCTTAAGGGTAAGGATGGTATCCAGATCCCCGTTTTGGATGGTACAGGTATCACAAACGCTCGTGCACAGGGTGGTCAGTATGGTGGTTTCGAGGTATCTATGACAATGGATTCTGAGACAGCTATGGCATGGAGCCAGATCACTGAGAAGAACATCGGTCGTCAGATTGCTATCGTTTTGGATGGTGTTGTTTACTCAGCTCCTAACGTAAACGATCGTATCGACGGTGGTCAGTCATCAATCTCTGGTAGCTTCACTCCCCAGGAGGCTGAGGACTTGGCAAGCGTTCTTAACTCAGGTAAGTCACCCGCTCCTGCAACTATCATCTACTCTGAGGTTGTAGGTCCATCACTCGGTGAGAAGTCTATCAAGGCAGGTTTGCTCTCATTCGCTTTGGCATTCTGCTTGGTACTTATCTACATGGCTTTGTTCTACAAGACTGCAGGTTTGTTCTCAGATATCGCACTTCTCTGCAACGTACTCTTGCTCATGGGTGTATTGGTATCGTTCAACGCAGTTCTTACACTTCCTGGTATCGCCGGTATCGTTCTTACTATGGGTATGGCTGTGGATGCTAACGTTATCATCTTCGAGCGTATCAAGGAGGAGCTTCGTGCAGGTAAGGGTCTTAGCCTCGCTATTAAGGATGGTTTCGCTAACGCTTACTCAGCGATTATCGACGGTAACCTTAC
>JAFYXB010000054.1 GCA_017546345.1 Alistipes sp.
AGTATACCGAACTTACGCTGCACTGCCCCAACGAGGAGGCTACAGAGATTGCAACAGCCTTTTTGGGTGACTATCCTTTCGAGACCTTCGACACGGAGGAGCGTGCCGAGGAGTGGTTGCTCCACGGCTACATACTTAGCAACGAGTGGCCCGAAATTCGCGAGGAGGCACTCGCCCTGGTTGCGGAGTACGCCACAGAGATTGAGGAGTGTGAGATTGAGGATCGAAACTGGAATGCCGAGTGGGAAGCAGCAAGCCTTGCGTGTGTCGATGTCGAGGGCATAATGGTTATTCGCCCAGCACACTGTCCACCCCCTGCCGACGATAGCATTATAGATATTATCGTTGCCCCACAGATGTCGTTCGGCTCGGGACAGCACCACACCACACGCCTTATGTGCCGACTCATCCACACCCATACCACGGGTGGTCGCATGCTCGATGTCGGTTGTGGCACAGGCGTACTATCTATCGCTGCGCTAAAGTGTGGCGCGGAGCACGCCTCGGCTATCGATATAGATCCATGGTCTGTAGAAAGCACCCGTAATGCTGCGCAGCTCAATGCCTTAGAGGAGCGCATCACGCCTATTCTCGGCACCGTAGAGGCTATCGAGGGTGAGCACTACTCGCTCATCGCAGCCAACATTATGCGCAACATTCTCATTCAAGATATGGCGCGCTATAACGCAGCACTACTCTCGGGCGGTAAGCTACTCCTCAGCGGCTTCCTCGAGGAGGATCACGCCGCAGTACGTGCCGCAGCCGAGGAGCAGGGCCTAAGAGAGATTGAGGTATTAACGAGCGGAGGCTGGGTAGCCTCGGCATACACTAAGGCATAGGCTATGAAGATAATCTTACCACTACAATATTTTGGTTCGACGGAGTATTGGGCAGCCATCATACAGGGTGGCAACGATGTTGTTATCGACCTTGGCGAGAACTATGTGAAGCGCTCGGAGCGTAACCGCACAACGATTCTGGCATCGGAGGGCACACTGCAGCTATCCGTACAGCTCGCACACGCCAATCGTCCACGCCAGCCCATGCGCTCGATGCTCATCGACTACTCGAAGCGCTGGCAGCATCAGCACCGCATAGCTATCGAGTCGGCATACCGTTCATCGCCCTACTACGACCACTATGCCCACCTTATCGAGGCTCTATTCTCACAACCTTGGGAGAGGCTCGTAGATCTCAACCTCGCAACACTCAAAGCCGTATGCAAGGCCCTCAAAATTGCCATGCCAACGCTATCGGAAGAGTATGTAAAAGCCAACGAGGAGGATATCGATATGCGTGATAAAAAACGAGGCTCGACATTTGTTGCCGAGCCCTATATTCAGGTATTTTGTGACCGTCTACCCTTTACACCAAACCTTTCGATTCTCGATCTGTTGATGTGCGAGGGTCCCGAGGCTATCAACGTGTTGCGTCGCTCGAAACTCTGATGCGCACAACATCTTCAAGAGCATTGAGCTTATCAACGGCACGAAGTTCCACATCACCCCTAACAACAACCGAATCGGCACGCCACTGCGCAGGAGCTACACTGCGCACCTTGAGCGTGTCGTCGCCACACATCAGCAGCGGTGTTACACCCTCGCTGCAGTAGATATCTATATGCTGCATAGCATCGCGACGCTCTCGCCACAATTTATTGGTGATATGGAGCGTTGGGCTCTCCTCGTTCCACAATGCTCGATACAGATAGTAGGCATCCTTCGCCTCTCGATGATCATAATTGACAAGGCCCGAGTGGTTTATGCCATAGGCTCTGCGCGACGAGGCATAGTCGAACATCGTATCGAGCCACACACCCCAAAATATACCACTCTCAGCGATATTGGCGATGTAGCGTTCGTGCATATATGTCTGTCGACGCTCAGGCAGACGACGCTCGCCACGCACCGAGCGCTCTACACGCTCGCTAAAGTGGTTACGTACACCCTCCTCACCATAGCATACGCCATAGCGTAGCTGGCCCCACAGCTTATTCGAGGCAAGCTGACGGCACCACACCGCGACATCGTCAGCATGGCCCTTACTCCAACCCACATTCTGACGGAAGACAATCAAATCGGTAATGAAGTTAATCGCACCATCGGCATTGCTGCAACCCACCGTCAGACGCGAGCTATCGAGCTTATGCGCCAAGGTATTGAGCTCCTCGATATATGAGACTATATCGTCACCCCTCTGCGACACTAACGAGAACAAGCCCCACATAACCACCGAAGGGTGATTATAGTTCTGCGCAATAATCTCACGCAACTGCTCAAAGCCGTTATCTCTAAAAGCCACCGTAGGATAGTAGCATACATCGGCCAGCGATAGTGGCGAACGTGTGAGAGGCATATCAATCCATACAAGCACGCCATCCCTATCGGTCATATCGTAGAGCGTATCGAGGTGAGGTCCCCACAACGAGCGAATAGCATTAGCTCCCATATCCTTAATACGTGCATAGTCCTCACGCAAGGCTGCTATGGAGAGAGCCGTGCCGTAGCCATCGCGATCGTGAGCCAAGCCTACGCCACGAACATCCAGCTCTAAGCCGTTTATACACAGCTTATTGTTCTCGTTTACAGAGATACTACGCAAGCCCGTTTTAACGGTCACTCTATCGCAACACAGACCATCTTCGAGCAACTCGACCTCGTAGCTATAGAGGTTACGCTCCGCAGGGCTCCACAGCTCGGGATTGGGAACATCGAAAGGTATCTCCACGCCCGTTGCATCGTTATACTTCGCCACACGCACCGTGCGACTATTGACCTCATAACCCGAAGGATCGACGATGCGCAACTGCAAAGCAAGATGTGCGTTATCGGCAGTCGTAAGATATACGTGCACAATACCCGTAGCGTGCTCACGGTTGATAGTGCGCTGCTCCACCAAAATGCCCTCCGAGGCGTAGTGCAGAGGCGAAATAGCGTTGCGAGGTGTTGCGATAAGCTCCACACCGCGATAGAGACCTCCCGCAAGGTCGGCATCCGTCGATGTGGGCAAGATATCGCTACGACGCTCGTTCGACACCTCTACACGAAGCATATTGTCGCCAGCTACGAGATAATCCGTAATTTCGAAGCAGAAGGCTGTATAACCTCCGTGATGCTCACCAACATAGCGACCATTTACGAAGAGTGTCGCCATACTCTGCGCACCACCAAAGCGCAAGAAAAGACGCTTACCCAGATAATCCTTCGAGACATACAACGAACGAAGATAGCTATATGTAGCACGCTCGAAATCGCCCTCCTTAGCACATCTATTCCAGGTGTGAGGCAGAGAGACATAACCCGACGTATCGCTATCGAAATCGTCGGCCGAGAGTATTTGCCAGCCATCGTTAAGTTCGACCACCGTACGTGTAGGCTGCTCGGCGCGAGCAACCTCCGTAGATAGGAGCATCGCTAAGATAGCCATCGCAGCCACCATTATCGTAATTCTTATTCTAAGCATAACAAATCAATTAGTTGAGTGCAAATATACGAAAAACAAAAAAAATTACTACCTTCGTGCAAAATATATTTATATGGTAATAGACATTCTTGTACTTATATGCGCCATTTGGGCCTTGATTTTGGGTCTTAAGCGAGGCTTTCTTGTGCAGCTCTGCCACTTCGTCGGGCTCTACATTGCCGTGCTCTTCGCTCCCAAGTATGCCTTGGAGGTTGGCGAGCTGATTTTCGATGACCCAGGCAAAGCCTATATCACCGGTTTCGCGCTTATTATTATCGCCGCAATACTCCTTGTGTGGATCGTGGCTCCACTGCTACGCTACATCATCGTATGGCGACCAATACGCCCCGTAGATGCGCTATTGGGTGGCGTGCTTAACCTCGCAACAATGGTCATCATCACAGCCGTACTCTTCTCAGTATTTGACCAAATTAATCTCGGAACAGAGATCCGCCAAGATAAGTTAGTAGAGCTTATGCAGGAGTATAGCGGACAAGAGAAACAGCTCGAGGAGCGCATCGCAGCGCTTGGCAATAAGGAGAGCAACGAGTCGATGCGTGAATATCTTAACCACCGATATATCAGCTATGAAACGCTCAAAAAATCGTATAGTTTCTTCCCTCTTGTCAAACTCGGAACACGCCTTGTTCCCACACTAAAAGATGCGAACGAACGGATACACGACCAAGTAGATGATGTATTGAATGATATGTTTGAAGATATTATCGAAAAAGATATAGAACTATGGTAGCAGAGAGAGTAGAGGGCACCGTGATAAGTGCTACGGGTAGCTGGTATGAGGTTGCCACAGCAGAGGAGACGCTCCGCTGCCGCATACGTGGACGTCTGCGCCTTAAGGGCGTGCGTTCGACCAACCCTGTGGTGGTCGGCGACCGTGTGGTGGTCGAGCCAGATGGCGAGAATAGCGTGATTGTCGAGATCGTACCACGCCGCAACTATGTGATACGTCGCGCCTCGAACCTATCGAAAGAGTCGCACATCATCGCTGCAAACATTGACCGTGCGCTACTTCTTGTGACGCTCCATTCACCCTCAACACCCCGCGAGTTCGTAGACCGCTTCCTCATCACGTGCGAGGCATACAAGGTGCCCGTAACCATCGTGTTGGGCAAGGCCGACACCCTCGTTGGGGAGTATGCCGCCGAGGCTGAGGAGTTCGAGGCGATATATGGTGATGCAGGATACGAGGTGATGCGTCTATCATCGCTCACGGGCGATGGCGTAGAGGAGATACGCGCTATGCTACATGGCCATACAACGCTCGTGGCGGGCAACTCGGGCGTAGGAAAATCTACGCTTGTAGGAAGCATCGACCCTTCGCTCGACATCCGCACGGGCGAAATTTCGGATAGTCACCACAAGGGCAAGCACACCACGACATTCTCGACAATGTACCCTATCGAGGAGGGATATATCATTGATACCCCGGGCATTAAGGGCTTCGGACTTATCGATATCGACGACAGAGAGCTATGCCGTTATTTCCCCGAGATGATGCGCCTTGCTCCCGACTGTCGTTTCTACAACTGCACTCATACCCACGAGCCAGGATGTGCCGTACGCGAGGCTGTAGAGCAGGGCATGGTGGCATGGTCGAGATATGAGAGTTACCTGAAAATTTTGGACGAAGATGACAAATATCGCAAGTAGACTACGTACCGAGGAGCATAGCGACGCATGGTTCCGTGAGCGCCTCGAGTATATGACCCAATTTATCACCGACGAGCGTCGTGAGGTGCTGCACAAAACCGCAGCACAGCGCACCCACTATATGCGCATCATGACCGAAAATATGTTCCACCCACAGAATGCAAGTGCTATCATGCGCCACTGCGAGGCTTTCGGCATACAACAAATTCATACTGTGGAGGATAAGTGCAAGTTCGACCCAAGCGTAAATATCGTGCGTGGCACCCAAAAGTGGGTAGACGTGGAGCACCATGCCACTACTGCCGAGGCACTCGCTACGCTTAAGGAGGAGGGCTACCGCATTGTTGCTACCACACCACATCGTTGCAGCGCCACGCCCGAGACTTTCGATGTAACAAAGGGTAAGTTTGCATTGGTTTTCGGTACGGAACACGCAGGAATATCGGATGAGGTTATCGCTGCGGCAGACGACTTTTTGATGATCCCGATGTGCGGTATGGTCGAGAGCCTGAACGTATCGGCCTCGGCTGCAATTCTTATCTATATGCTCTCGGAGCGCATACGCCAAACCGCTGAGGGTTGGCAACTTACACCCGAGCAAGAGTTGCGCCTACTGACTCGCTGGACTATGTCATCGGTACGCGATTATGAGGGCATACTCCGCAAGGCCGAGAAGAACGGCACGTTTAAGGTCGAGTGGTAGTAGAGAAGAGATAATTAGTGACAGCACGTCCGACATTATGTCGGGCGTGTTTTTTTGTACTCTATTTTTGGGGAAGATGGGGGCGTTACACTTTTGGGGACGCACCTTCGGTGCTTGATGGGGGGGGATAAATTTATGGCGTGAAACCGCAGTAGGCAAAAGCAAAAAAGAGATAGTATCGGGGGCGTTTTAGGCGCGGGGTTGTGGCGGTAGCGGAGCATACTTTGACGTATGTGAGCATATCGCCACGACCACGCAACGACAAAACCTCATGTATTCGGCAGCAAGAGTAAAAAGCCGTAGAGTTGGGCTAGTTTTAGGCTTGCGCAGGATGTGAAACCGCAGCATACTTTGACGTATGTGAGGATTTCACAGACAAGCGTAACGACAAAATAGCCCAATTATACGGCTTTTTATTTGGGGGTTAGTATAAAATATACTAACTTTGTCGCGTTGTGCGTATCTGTAAAAGGTGCACAAAAAGAGATTTATGTTAGAGAAACTAGCCAAACAAACCGCAATATATGGTATCAGCACGATAGTTGTGAGATTTCTCAACTATCTGCTAACGCCCTACTATACCCGCATCTTCGACCAGGGAGAGTATGGCATTGTCACTGACATATACGCACTTATACCATTCGCATTGGTGATACTCTCGATGGGTATGGAGTCGAGCTACTTCCGCTTCTCAACACGTGCCGAGGAACAGGGAGGTGATGTCGAGGCGGGCAAGCGCAAGGTATTTGCCACAACGTGGGGCGTGACGATGTTGGCTGCAACGCTCTTTTTCGTGGGCGTATTGCTCCTCGTTGAGCCTATATCACGTGTTATGGGCGAGGTATATGCCTCACATCCGTCGTATGTAGCTATTGTTGCTGCGATTATTCTGTTTGATGTCTGGACGATGGTCCCATTCTCGCGTTTAAGAGAGCAGGGACGCGCACTCCACTTCGTGATGCTCAAAGCTCTCAACGTACTGCTCAACGTGACGCTGGCCATAGGCTTTGGCGTGGCAGGTTTGTACGCTACAGAGTTTGGCGTGGGTTGGGTATTTATCGCAAACCTTGTGGCAAGCATCGTAACACTCATCCTGCTACTCCCCTCAACACGTGGTACAAAGCCACACATCGACCGAGCGTTGCTTAGCAAGATTTTGCTATACTCCCTACCGCTGCTGATTAGCGGTGTGGCGGGCACGGCAAACGAGTTTATCGACCGACAGATGATCAAGTATCTCACCCCAGGTGGCGAGGCCGAGGCTTTGGCCGAGTTGGGCGTGTATGGAGCTATCGTGAAGATTGCGGTGGTTATGACGCTATTTACGCAGATGTACCGCTTGGCGGCCGAACCATTTTTCCTCTCGGGCTTCAAAAAGGAGGAGTTCAAAGAGGCTAATGCTGCAGCGATGCGCTACTTTGTGATGGCCTCGATGATTATCTTCCTTGGCATTGTGCTCTTCCGTGACCTCTTCGCGCTAATCGTTGGCGAGAAGTTCCGCGAGGGAATAGGCATTCTACCTCTGGTGCTTGCCGCAAATGTCTTGGCGGGCGTATGGCTCAACCTGTCGTTTTGGTATAAGAGAGAGGAGAAGACGAAATATGCAGCATATATCACCTTTCTCGGCTTGGGCGTAACCATCGCCCTTAGCTTCGTGTTTGTGCCGATGTGGGGCTATCGTGGTGCGGCGTGGGTGCGCTTGGCAGCCGAGGCTGCAATGGTGGTATGGAGCTTTATCTTGTGCCACAAGCACTACCCTCTGCCCTTCGACTATCGCCGCATGGTGGAGTATGTCGTGGTGGCCGCAGCGATATATGCTCTCTCGGAGGTTGCATCGAGCTATCTCGAGCACACCGTATGGGTGGCACTCAATAGCGTATTATTCCTCACGGCAGTGGCCTTTGCTGTACGCCGCGAGCGAATAGATGTAGTGGCTCTCTGTCGAGCAGCAATTAAAAAGTTTGTACGATGAAGTTTAGCGATATAGTAGGACACAACGAACTTAAACGCCGCCTTGCCCAGCAGATAGATGCAGGACGAGTGAGCCACGCACAGCTATTCACAGGCCTTGCTGGCTACGGCACGCTGCCTATGGCCTTGGCCTATGTGCAGTATCTGTTCTGCCCCAACCGCAAGGATGGCGACTCGTGTGGCGTATGCCCCGCCTGTCAGCAGGTGGAGGCTCTGGCACACCCCGACCTACATCTGGTCTACCCCGTGAACAAGCGAGAGAAGAAGTCGGGCGAGGCTGTGACAAGCGATATGTTCATCAAGGAGTGGCGAGAGATATGGCAGCAGAAGCGCGGTATCTTTTCGGCCGAGGAGTGGTACGACCGCCTCGACTTGGGTAAGACGATGAAGGGTCTTATCACGGCGAAGGAGTCGGAGGAGATTATCCGTAAGCTATCGTTCAAGAGCTACTCATCGAAGTATAAGGCGATGATTATTTGGCTTCCTGAAGCGATGAACCAGGAGGCAGCAAACAAGATTCTCAAAATATTGGAGGAACCTTGGGATAATACGCTCTTCATACTCGTCTCGGAACACCCTGAGCTATTGCTGCAGACCATAACGTCGCGTACGCAGGAGGTAGCGATTGGCCGTATCGACGTTGCATCACTCGAGGCCGAGGCCTTAGCCGAGGGTAAGACGCAGCAGGAGGCCAACATCATGGCACGTCTTGCCGGTGGCTCGCTTCTTGAGCTTGGCGAGCTGATACGTGGCGAGGTGGATGAGGCTCGCAAGCAATATTTCGAACTCTTCTGCCGCTTGATGCGCCTAAGCTATAACGACCGCCACTTGGAGCTTTTCGAGTGGGCCGATGATATGACGGCACTCACACGCGAGGGTCAAAGACAATTTTTCTTACACTCGGTGCGTCTATTACGTGAGAGCTATATGCTCCACGCAGGACTCGGCTCGATAAGCTACCTTTGGGGCGAAGAGAGAGAGTTTTGCACGAAGTTCGCACCATTTATCGGCAACCAGAATATCGAGATTCTCATTGCCGAGATAGAGCGTGCCATGGCACAGATTGCACAGAATGGCTCGCCACGCATAGTATTCACACACTTCTCACTTGCGGTGAGCAAGCTCATCAACCGACTATAGCGTATGGAGAGCAGAGAGAGATGTGGCAAGAGCGTAGTATTGCTCTTAGGCTCGAACGACGTGGCAGCGTCGGAGATTATCCGACGAGCTCTCGAGGTTATCTTCCTTACGGTAGGCGAGGAGGTGCGCACCTCGGCAGAGTATCGCAGCGAGGCCTACGGCTTCAGCTCCGAGCGAGAGTTTATCAATCGTGCCACTGAGATTACGACCGAGTACGATGCCTATGAGGTGTTGCGCCGCATAAACCTTATCGAGGCGCTGCTTGGCCGCGACCGCGAGGAGGAGGCGAGAGTCAGGAACGAGAGGGGCGAGATGTACGCCTCACGCCCGATAGATATTGACATCGTGTTCTATGGCGACCAGAGCTACGACGATAGCCGTCTAACGATACCCTACCACTTTCTCGACGAGAGGGTTTATGCACTACGTCCCGTAGCCGAGATTGCTGGCGAGAGACGACACCCTGCACTTAGCCAAACACCCGCTGAGATGCTTGCTAAGTACGACAAATAGAGTTTTTAAGAAGTATGAGATATTTTATTAAGATAGCATTATGGGCAGCGGTAGCTGTTGCGTTTGTGGGCTGCTTCAAGGATGAGAATCAGGGTACAGCGATGCGCATTGCCGTATACTCACAGAATGTCGATAGCGACCCTATAATGAAGGCAACGGATCTGGAGGCATACGCCTTCTGGATAGAGAAGAACGATAATTGGGAGGTAGCAACATGGGAGGATGCCCTCGCACGCCGCATCACAAACAAGGATAATACATCCATCAGTCGCTCTACGCCCGACGAGATTGGTCTTTTCGACCCAGAGGCCGAGTATCAGGTAAGATTGGAGCTTTGGTCGTTGTACACCTTTGCCGTAGTTGTTGATAAGGCTAACCGCATCTATGCCTACCGCAAATATGAGACACCAATGAACCTACCAGAGGTACTCACACAACTACACATGTACGCATGGCGAAAGAGCGGTACGGCCAATGGTTGGAATGTTGTCAACCCATTCCCCGATGAGGCTCGCGAGCCCCTTGTACCCACGGAGGAGCCAAGCGAGGAGAGCCAGAACTAAATTTAATTAGTGACAAGAGATGAGAATAAAGAGTAGCATAAAACAAGCAACATCGACATTCACTGCCGTAGTGACACTTCTGTTTGGAGCGGCACTACTCACGAAGTGTGCCTCGACGATGACACCTACGGGTGGTCCAAAGGATACACTTCCACCGGTGATTGTCCACATGAGTCCGAACAACTTCTCGACGATGATCGACACGCTTCATCCGCCGAAGTTCTATATTGAGTTTGATGAGTATGTGCAAATTAAGGATCAGCAGAAGGAGCTCTACACATCGCCAGCAATGAAGAAGAAACCTACGGTAGCACGCCGTGGCAAGGGTATCGTCATACAGATTAAGGATACGCTACGCCCCAACACTACGTATGCTATCAACTTCGGCTCCTCGATTTTGGACAATAACGAGGGTAACCCTCTCCACTCGATGCGCTATGTATTCTCTACGGGTCCCGAGATCGACTCGATGATCGTATCGGGATATACGGCTGACTCGTACAAGGCCGACTCGGTGAGCAAGTCGTTCATCTACTTCTTCATCGCCGACTCTGTGGAGCGCCCCCAGGAGTGGGATTCGACGATGTTTAAGTATAAGCCCGATGTTATCGCACGTGCTGAGAACAACGGTATCTTCATCGCGCAGAACCTCAAGCCTGTGCCCTATCGCATCTACGCCTTTGAAGACAAGAATAACAACATGGAGTATGAGCCATCGGTAGATCAGGTTGGCTTCCTCGACACTACGTACAACCCTGCCGAGATGCCTCCGTTTACCATCTGGTACGACTCGTTGCGCCACTACCCCTCAGCCGAGCCACAGCTCTACTTCCGTATGTTTATGGATCGACGCTTCACACGCCAGACGCTGAGTGGCCACGAGCGCCTAAATCGCCACAAGGCGATGCTCTACTTCGGTGCACAGCACCCCGAGGTGGTGAAGATCGAACTCGACTCAATCGCCGAGGATAAGGTGATATACGACCCTCAAAGTGTGGGTAAGGATACCGTGGCATTGTGGTTCAACCTCCCCGCCGAGGAGCTTCCCGACACCATCAAGGGTAACATCACCTACTTCAAGCACGACTCTATCAACAACCTCGTGGAGACTACCGACAAGCTACGCCTCGTATGGGTAAAGACCGAGACAAAGGAGGAGCAGAAGGAGCGCGAGAGACAGGAGAAAGAGAGGGAGAGAGCCGAGAAAGCTGGCGAGGAGTATGTAGCCCCCAAGGTCGAAAACCCCTTCAAAATTACGATGCCTACATCTGGCGAGTTGAACAAGGATAAGCATATCGATATGGAGTTTGAATATCCGCTAACACGCTTCGACTCGACAGCTATCACACTGCGAGAGATACGCGACGGTGCTAAAGATACGACAACTATCGACTTCCACTTCGTTCACGACACACTCAACTCGCGCAAGTATCAGCTACGTGCTAAGTGGGCAGGCAAGGCGAAGTATATCCTCACTATGCCTGCAGGCATTTTTGCTAACATTGCGCAGGAGCAGAACGATACACTTACGTATAACTACACAGGCTCGGATCCTGCGCAGTATGCTACCGTGTATGTGACGGTGAAGGGCACACACCCCAAGGCACGTTATATCCTACAGCTCACCAACGCTCAGGGACGCACCCAGAAGGAGATTTTCAATGTCAAGGCGGGTAAATATACATTCGAGTACATATCGCCTGGCGATGTTATGATCCGCGTGGTGGAGGATATGAACGGCAATGGCAAGTGGGATACGGGCGATATGGTTGCTATGCGCCAGCCCGAGCGCACCGAAATCTACAAGAACGATGAGGGTGTGGAGCTTATCACCACCAAGGCTAATTGGGAGTTTGACATCGACGTAGATATGGATAAGCTCTTTGCACCAGCGACGATGGAGAGCGTTATCAAGATGCTCGACGATAGAGAGGATGAGCGTCTGAAGAAGCTCGCCGAGGAGAGAGCCAAGAAGCAGAAGGAGGCAAACCACAAAAATAACTCTGGCGGTATGGGCGGCTTCGGTGGCTTCGGTGGTCTGGGCGGCATGATGGGCGGCTCGGGCATGGGCGGCGGATCAGGCGCAGGAGGTATGCGCAATAACACAGGCTTTTAGAGATGAAAAATAGATATTTTATACTACTACCGATACTCACGCTTGTCGCACTACTATTTGCGGCAACTCCTGCACGTGCGCAGCATACGCTAACGCTCAGTGGCGGCTCGGGTGTATCAAACGCTCGCTTCTACCCCAACGAGGAGACCAAATGGCTATGGGGCTCTGAGACCGTAGCGCTATCGTGGCGATACTATAGCGATAAGCCCCGCTTTGTGGGTGCCGTAGGTCTCGACTTGGAGTATTTGGAGCGCGGTTTCTGCCTCGGATACACCTATACGGCAGAGTTTAAGGATGACAAGGAGATACGTCACTACAAGTACTACACACGTAACATCAACTCCATAATACTACCTCTTGTATGGCAGCCGCACTTCTACCTCGCAAAGAATAGATTGCGCCTATATCTCGAGGCAGCCGTAGTCTTTGCCTTCAACATATCGTCAAACTATAGCTACGAGGATGATCGCTACCCCGCAGGCGTGTACGAGTGGAAGGTGCCGCGCGACAACCGCTTTATGTATGGTCTGTCGGGAGGTGTCGGCTTCGCCGTGCTCCTCGGACAGTTGGAGCTTGGTGTCAAGGGTCGCTATATCTTCGGATATTCCGACATCCTCAAGAATCGTAATAAATACTATTCAAACTCGACAGACGGCAAGGAAAACCCCTTCTACTACTCGCCTCTACGCTCACCTCTCGACAATATCAACGTGATGCTCACGGTGGGTTGGCGCTTCAACAAGCGAGGCTTCGACGAATGGTTCGTAGTACGCCATAAGAAGGAGAAGAACAAGACGGGCTTCAACTTCTCGGAGCAGGCAGGCAACAGCAAGTCGGGACAGCAGAGTAGCAGTTCCAGCCGAGGCAGTAGCAACTCACGCATGCGACGCTAAAGAGCTAATCAACAAGGTATAAACGCAATAAAAACAGAATAAAACTATGGATTCAACAAGACAGCAGAAGATTGCGCGACAGATACAGCGCGACATCGCCGAAATTCTACAGAAGGATATGGCCGACACTATTCGTGGTTCGTTGGTTACGGTAACTACAGTACGCGTATCTCCCGACTTGGCATACGCTAAGATCTATGTCAGCATATTCCCCTTTGACCGTAGCGAGGCGCTCTTGGAGGCTATCAAGGAGCGTGGTTGGCAAATTCGCAAGCTCCTAGGAGCACGCATCCGCAACCAGCTTAAGATTGTCCCCGAGTTGGAGTTCTTCGTGGACGACTCGTTGGAGTATATCGACAATATCGACAACCTCCTAAGCAAATAGTCGTCGGAGGGCGACAAGTAGATAAGCCAGGCCATGCTTTGGTTAAAGTTTGCACGTAGGTATATGTTCTCACCGAAGTCACACTCGGTGATCAACATCATTGCCTCGGTGAGTGTTATCGCCGTGGCTGTACCCACTGCGGCCATGACCATCCTGCTGGCAATGTTTGGCGGCTTGGGAAATACGATTGCCGACATCTACTCGGCCGTAGATGCCGATATGGAACTCGTAGCCGCACGTGGCCAGACCTTCCACTGCGAGGAGCTCGACACCGAGGCGTTAGCAGCTATCGACGGTGTTGAAAGCCTCTCTTCATACATCGAGCAGGAGGTGGTAGCTACGGCACGTGGTCGCCGCACGACGTTTGTACTTCGAGGTGTGGACGAGATGTATAGCAGCGTACTCCCCATTGGCGACTACATAGCACGTGGCGAGATAGGCTCGATTGCCGAGGGGCGCATCGTACTCGGATATGGCATTGCTGCGGAGTTGGCAAGCTTAGGTCTCGGCAGCGAGGTCGAGCTCTTCGCCCTCAACCGCCGCACGCTATCAACACTCCTACCCGTCAGTGGCATATCGCGCGAGAAGATGGCTATCGGAGGCCTTGTGCTCTCCAATACCGAGATTAACACCTCGCTCGCGCTGGCCGATATTGAGCGCGTACAGCAACTCCTCAACCACAAGGAGCGACTATCGGGCATAGCAATAAAGCTATCGCCAGATGCTAAGGTCGAAGAGGTGGAACGCGCCATAGAGGAGCTCGTAGGTGCAGACTTCGAGGTGCGCACGCGCGAGGAGAAGAACGCCTCGATGAATGCCATACTTCATATGGAGAAGTATGTAATTGCGCTAATCGGCATACTGATAGCCCTCGTTGCTACGTTTGCCATCGTAGGCTCGGTCGTAATGCTCATAACAGATAAGCGCCGTGACATTGCAACACTTCGTGCTATGGGCGCATCACGTCGCCTCGTACACCTTATCTTCGTTGGCGAGGGCATACTCCTCACATCAACGGGCTGTATCGCAGGACTTATCCTCGGACTCGGCTTCTGCTTAGGACAGCAACGCTTCGGCTGGATAGCAATGCCCGGAGCATCGATGCTCGACAGCTACCCCGTTGATATCTCGATGGGCGACACACTATTTGTCGCCGCAGTGATTGTCGTGCTGGGTGTGGTGATATCGCACCTTACTGTGCGCAAGACGCTCGAAAAACAAAATTAAGAAACTTTGAAAACTATGAAATATAGCCTCGGCATACTACTCTCTATGCTAAGCCTCGCATTGCTACTTTGTGGCTGCGACCGCCCTAAGACCATATCGGATGATGAGCTCGTGGATATCTTCCACGATGCATATCTTGCGAATGCCTATCTCAACACGTTGTGTTTGGAGTGCGACTCGACGCTCATCTACGAGCCTATCGTAGAGCGATATGGCTACTCGATGGAGGATCTTAGACACAGCATCCAGACATTCTCGGAGCGTAAGAGTGCCTTGCTTAGCGACCTCGTAGCTAAGACATTCCGCAAGTTGGATGCCGAGTCGAAGGCCGAAGCCCGCAAGGTGGTTATCCTCGACACTCTCGACCGCGTGGCACAGCGCGCCTACACACGTACGATATACTCCGACTCGCTAATCGTCGCAAAGAGCTTGGAGGATACTACGAAGCTTCGCATCGCTATCGACAGCCTTATCCCTGGTGAGTACAACGTATCGTTCCGCTACTACATCGACTCGCTCGACGAAAACCGCAACTCGCGTGTCGAGGTATATGTACTCTGCAAGGATTCGGCTCGTGTGCTACGCCATACGACGATGCTAACACGCTTCAAGGAGAGTAACTACACGCGTCGCTTCACCCTGGATAGCATCCACCGCCTTATATATATAAATATGTACTACCACCCCAACAACGAGAAGTCGAAACAGCCCGACATCTCTATTCGCGACCTGGAGGTGGTGCGTGTACTACCAGCCGAAACATCGGTGGATAGCCTCTATCACAAGCAGCTCAATATCCGCATATTCAACCATGCGCTAATGAGCCGTTTTACGGCCGATACCATCGCCCTACCCGAAGTAGAGCCCATCATCGAACAAGACAGTCTCACAAGCTATGAAGAGAAGGATAGCCTCGCACTACGCGCTAATTAACGGCAAGTTGGAGCGCAATGCGGTAATCACCGTAGAGCAGGATGGCACGATACTAAGTATCGAGCAGCCCGAAGTTCTGGATAGCTGCGCAAGTGTGGAGTTCTTCCCAGGCATTATCACCGCAGGTATGATCAATGCCCACTGCCACTTGGAGCTATCCTACCTCGCAGGAGCAATAGCCGAGGGCCAAGGCTTTGCAGGCTTTGCTCGCGAGATTGGTCGTGTGCGTGGTAACTATAGCAACGAGGAGCGCATACACGCTGCCGACATCGCCGATGCGCTGATGTGGGAGGAGGGCGTGCAGGCCGTCGCCGACATCGCAAATGACGCACTCGTGATGGATATTAAAAGGCGATCAAAGATTGAGTATATCACTCTATTCGAGCACTTTGGACTCAACAACAACTCTACGGATGCGATATTTGCGCTGGCCGCAGAGCATAGTGCAAATGTAACACCACACTCAACATACTCGGTGCAAGATAGACCATTTCGCGAGATTTGTAATCGTGGCGAAGGCGTTATCTCTATCCACTTCCTCGAATCGAAAGCCGAGAGGGAGCTATATAGCGGCGGCGGCTCGCTCGCAGAGTGGTATGCGCGCATGGGTTGGGAGTGCGACTTTTTGCATCATGGCACACCAGCAAAACGAATTGCAGAGAGCGTGCCAAGTGATCGCAAAACCCTTATTGTCCACTGTGTTGAGTGCCTTCCAGAGGATGTCGAGGTGATCGATAGCCACATAAACGGTGGTGCGACATGGGTAGTATGCCCCGAGTCAAACCGCTACATATCGGGCACCACCCCACCTATCAAGATGCTTCGAGATATGGGTTGCCGCATAGCTATCGGTACCGACTCGAGAGCCTCAGCACGCCACCTATCGATGATCGAAAACCTTCGTCTTTTGGGCGATATGCCTCTCGAGGAGCTACTATCTTGGGCAACAATAGATGGCGCTAAAGCCCTCGGCATGGAGCACAAATTGGGAAGTATCGAGGTTGGCAAATGCCCTGGACTTGTACTAATAGAGGGTGTAGATCTGCAAAATATGAGACTTACCGAAGAGAGTAAATCGCGAAGATTACTCTAAAAATTAGAGTAGTATTTTAATCCACTTTTTGACTATTTAGGAAATAGCAAAAGTGGATTTTTTATTATCACATATCGGCATTTACAGCGTCAATACCACGCGCACATTTCACCTGATTAAAGCCACATTTACATCATCCGCACCAAAGACAAACGCCAACAAAGAGACAGGCCCCTGCAGTAGTTATACTCTGAAACGCGATTTTCTCGCGATATATTAGGTGTAATAGGGGCAAATTGTGCGAAAAACAGAACTCCTTTCATTGCCATTGCAATAATTTTTCGTACCTTTGCGAGGAAAAAGGTATGGGCCCTTCGTGGGTTCTCCAACCAAGGATTCGCGGCCCGATGTGCGGAGTCGTAATTATCGGCCGTATCAGCAGGTTTTTGAGGGGGGGGATTTTTGAAAAGTTTTCATTTTTCGGGAATCTCGACCTCGAGATTTTGAGCAGTTCTGCACAGCTTTGCCAGCAGCCAACAACTCGCTTCGAATTAACCCTGCACGAATCTTCAATTACTGCGTCGGTGGCTAACGCCCTTAGCCGACGGGTGAGGAGAGAGTATGCCCATACGTGAACTCAAATTCGGAAAGCAGAAGAGAGCATGGAGGAGCTGCAGTGGTACGCACTAAGGGTTTTTCACAACAAGACATCGCAGGTATGGGTCTTGGCCGAGAGGGATGGCGTGGAGTGTTACACCCCGATACGCGAAATTGAGGAGGTCCACGACGGCATACTCCACATCCGCGAAAAACGCATAATGCCCTCGTTAGTCTTTATGCGCACCACGCCAGAGTATATCACTCGTCTACGCGGGCTGACCGAAGATTGCATCTACCCCTACTGTGAGCCCAGAACATCGAAGCCTCAGCCGATACCCGATAGCGAAATGGAGCTATTCCGCTACATAGCTCGCACGGCAGCTCGCGAAATCGAGTTTGTCGAGTATGAGCCAAACAAGGGGGATAAGGTGAGAATAACAGGTGGAGTTTTTGCAGGAGCTACGGGCTACATACGACGCGTGCACGGCACGAAGCGTTTTGTAGTATGCATCGAAGGCATAGCCGCAATAGCTACGACATACATTCCACGACAATATATCGAGAAAATAGAGTAAAAAACGTAAAAACAAGATAAGCTTATGAATACAAGCGTTTTACTAGCATTTGTAGCATCTCTAATTGCCACTCTTGCGGTACATCCCTATCTGGTAAAAATTGCCCTTGCTAAGAACATCGTCGATAATCCCGATGCTCGCAAGTTGCAAAAACGCCCCATCCCCGTACTTGGTGGCGCTGCCATCTTCCTCGGCATCATAATTGGCATCGGTGTAAGCGGCCTCCACGTAGATTGTTCATCTCTGATGATCATCATCGCGGCAATGGTAGTAATGCTCTATATCGGCATGATTGACGATATCTTAGGACTATCACCCAGCTTAAGATTCGTTATCGAAACTCTACTCGTCTGCCTACTCATCAGCTATAGCGGACTATCAATCAACAGTTTCCATGGCCTTTGGTCTATTTACAGCATTCCTCTTTTTGTGGCATTCCCACTGACGGTCATTGCCACTGTGGGTATTATCAACTCGATAAACCTTATTGACGGCGTAGATGGACTATCGTCGGGTTACTGCATGTTGGCATGCTCGGTATTTGGCTATTACTTTGGTCTATCGGGCCAGCACGACATGCTAATCTTGGCATCAGCATCTGTTGGCTCTATGTTGCCATTCTTCCTACACAACGTATTCGGCCAAAGTTCAAAGATGTTCATTGGTGATGGTGGAACGCTCACCATGGGTATCGTTCTATCGACATTTGTGGTACACACGCTATCCAACACATCGCATATTCCTGTGAATATCGACCCAGCATTCGGCCTTGTACCATTTACGTTGGCAGTGTTGTCAATCCCCGTGTTCGACACATTGCGAGTGATGTTAGCCCGTATCATGCGTGGCACATCACCCTTCCACCCCGATAAGACACACCTCCACCACCTATTCATCGAGTTGCGCTTCTCGCATGCTGGTGCTGCAGTGTCTATTATATCGCTCAACGCCCTAGTCATAGCGGCACAAATCTTGACATGGAGACTCGGAGGCTCAATCAACTTGCAGCTATATGTCGTTATAGCAATGTCCATACTCTGCACAATCGGACTATACTTCGGAATGCATCACATATCCGAGGATAACATCCTAAAACGCATAATGTATCGCATCGGACTCGCTACTCGATTTGAGCGTAAGGGTATATTTCTTATGCTCCAACACCTTGTAGACAAACTATAATTCGTCAATAGCTATAATCTATGAAAATCGCAGTTGCAGGAACAGGTTATGTAGGACTAAGCATCGCTACCCTACTCGCACAGCACAATGAGGTTGTCGCTGTGGATGTCATTCCTGAACGCGTCGATAAGATCAATAGAGGCGAGGCTCCAATCAAGGCCGACGACATAGCTGAGCTATTACGCTCAAAGAGCCTTAAGCTCAGGGCTACGACCGATGCTAAATCGGCATATCGCGATGCAAGCTACGTGGTAATCGCCGTGCCAACGAATTACGATCCAATACAAAACTTCTTCGATACACATATCATAGAGGATGTTATCGAGGAGGTTCTGAGCGTAAATCCAGAGGCTGCAATAGTAATCAAATCTACGGTTCCTGTTGGATATTGCGATTCGATACTCGATAAATATCGTGCACAAGGCATCAACCCTCACTTGATATTTATCCCTGAGTTTCTGCGCGAGAGTTTCGCTCTCAGCGACTGCTTACACCCTTCACGCATCATCGTTGGTGTGGACAAAAGTGACGAGGCAAGAGTGAATATCGCTCGCGGCTTTGCCGAACTGCTACAGCAGGGCGCTATCAAGGAGAATATCCCCGTGCTCTATATGGGTATGAAAGAGGCCGAGGCAGTGAAGCTCTTTGCCAACACCTACCTCGCACTACGCGTCAGCTACTTCAACGAGCTGGACACATATGCCGAGATGAAGGGTCTTGACTCTCGGGCCATTATCGAGGGCGTCGGTCTCGACCCACGCATCGGCACGCACTACAATAATCCGTCGTTTGGATATGGCGGCTACTGTCTGCCCAAGGACACCAAGCAGCTCTTGGCCAACTATGCCGACGTACCACAAAATATGATGACGGCCATTGTCGAGAGTAACCGCACCCGCAAAGATTATATTGCCGACCAGGTGCTTCAGAAGGCAGGCTACTACATAGGTTCCAGCCAGTGGGATGCGAGCAAGGAGCGAGAGGTGACGGTGGGTGTTTATCGCCTGACGATGAAGTCCAATTCGGACAACTTCCGCCAGAGTTCTATCCAGGGCGTTATGAAACGCATCAAGGCTAAGGGCGCGAAAATCATCATTTACGAGCCCACGCTGGAGGATGGCACGATGTTCTTCGGCTCGGAGGTTGTGAATGACCTCGCGCGTTTTAAGCGAGAGAGCCAATCGATTATCGCCAACCGCTACGATGCGATCCTCGATGACGTAGAGGAGAAGGTCTACACACGAGATATCTTCAGACGAGATTAAGATATCCCTCCCGAAATAAGAGAAAAATTTAGAAAAAATATATTATCTGAGTATGCAAGCAATAATTTTAGCTGCAGGAATGGGGCGAAGATTGGGCGAATTGACCGGAGATAATACGAAGTGTATGCTTGAGGTCAACAATGTACGACTAATCGATCGTACTCTTGAGTGTTTAACAAATTATCATTTATCTCGCATCGTATTGGTTATTGGTTACAAGGGGGAGAATGTCAAGCACTACGTAGGCAACAACTATAAAGGTATCGACATCGTATATGTCGAGAACCCGATATATGACAAAACAAACAATATATACTCGTTATATCTCGCCAAGGATTACCTCCTCGAGGAGGATACTATATTGTTGGAGTCAGATCTAATCTATGAGCCCGCCGTAATTGAGCGTATCATTGAGAATGACTATCCCAACTTGGCACTTGTCGACAAATACGAGAGCTGGATGGATGGAACCGTCGTTACGCTCAATGCAGAGAATAAAATCAGCAACTTTATCTCGAAGCGCGATTTTAACTACATGGATATCGACAAGTATTACAAGACGGTAAATATCTACAAGTTTAGTAAGGAGTTCTCTGCTACACACTATGTTCCATTCCTCGAGGCCTACAGCCTTGCCTTGGGCAATAATGCATATTACGAGCAGGTTCTTCGTGTAATTACCCTTTTGGACGACTCTCCACTGAAAGCCCTTCCGTTGAATGGCGAAAAGTGGTACGAGATAGATGACATCCAAGATTTGGATATCGCATCGAGCATGTTTGAAGAGAGTGACGAGAAGCGTTTCAAGGCAATATCGTCGCGCTTTGGTGGCTATTGGCGCTACCCTCACTTGTTGGATTTCTGCTACCTTGTGAATCCCTACTTCCCACCTCAGCAGATGATCGATGAGATCAAGTCTAGCTTCGAGACACTAATGAGAGAGTACCCATCGGGTATGAGAGTCAATAGCTTGCTCGCTGGAAAATACTTCTCTATTAAGCAAGATTATGTGGTAGTCGGCAACGGCGCAGCAGAGCTTATCAAGGCATTTATCGAACGACACACCTCAAAAATGGGCGTTATCTATCCAACATTTGAGGAGTATCCTAATCGTAGCATCAAAGATAATATCATCTCATATCTTCCAACCAACGATGATATGCAATACGATGCCGATGATATCATCGAGTACTACTCGGATAAGAGTATCGACACGCTGTTGTTGATCAACCCGGATAATCCATCTGGCAACTATACTCCATACAACGACTTGTTGCGCCTAATAGAGTGGACACAAGGCCGATCAATACAGTTTATCGTCGATGAGTCGTTTGTAGATTTTGTGGATGTTGAGGGAGAGTTCTCGTTGCTGAGCAACAACATCTTGGAGAGATATTCAAACCTCGTTGTTGTAAAGAGCATATCTAAGTCTTACGGAGTGCCAGGTTTCCGTTTGGGTGTTCTTGCCAGCGGAGATACCGACCTAATTGCGAGACTTAAAAAGGAGGTTGCAATATGGAATATCAACTCCTTCGGCGAGTTCTATATGCAGATATACGAGAAGTACCACAAAGACTATCTACACGCATGCGAGCTGTTCCGCGAGGAGCGCAAGCTCTTTTGGGATGAGTTGCAGCAGATTTCCTACTTGCATGTCATCCCTTCGCAGGCCAACTACTTCTTGTGCAAGCTAACTACAGATAAATTTACATCGACAGAACTTGCTGTTAAGCTATTGGCTAATTTCGACATCCTAATCAAGGATTGTTCAGGTAAATCGGCATTCAGCAGAGGCAATTATATCAGACTCGCTGTTCGCGACCGAGCAGATAATCACAAGCTTGTAGAAGCATTAAAAACATACATATAATGAGATATATTTCATCCGAAGAAATTAGCAATCTGCACATCACCCCATTAACCTGTGTAGAATGGGTACGAGAAGCATTCGTAATGAAAAGTGAATGTCAATTGCCTGCCAAAATGTCCGTGCATCCTACTGGCAATGATTTTTTTACCACAATGCCATGCTTGTTACCCAAGGAATATGGTCGTTTTGGAGCAAAGGTTGTTTCTCGTATTCTAGGAAGATTTCCAGCCCTAAAAAGCGATATGATGCTTTTTGATTCAAATTTGGGAGAACTACTAGCTATAGTGAATTGCGATTGGATTACGGCTATGCGTACAGGTGCTGTGGCTGCATTGGCAATCAAAACTTTGAGAAATTCGCAAGCTAAAGAGTATGCGTTCATAGGTCTCGGTAGTACTGCGCGAGCAACGCTGACTTGCCTATTGGAAATCTGCAAAGATGAGCATCTAAATATAAGGTTGTTTAAGTATAAGGATCAAGCGGAGAAGATCGTATCGGAATACGCGCATTATCCAAATGCTTCGTTCACAATTATAGATAATACAGCGGATTTAGTTAACGATGCCGATGTTGTTGTCTCGTGCATTACTGACGCTGCTGGACTTTTGGTAGAAGATGAAACATTGTTTAAGCCAGGAGTACTTATCGTTCCTGTGCATACACGAGGCTTTCAGAATTGTGACACAACCTTCGATAAAGTCTTTGCAGATGACACCGACCATGTAAAAGGATTTAAGTACTTCTCGCAATTTAAGGAGTTTCACCAGATTGAGGAAGTGCTTAAGGGCGAGGTTGTAGGACGTGCAAATGATTATGAACGGATCTTATCATACAATATTGGACTTGGACTTCATGATGTTTTGTATGCTTCTCGTATCTATGAGATGCTGAAGTAAGTCTTAAAACCAAGACCCTATCGGGTATGATATGGAGCTTTGCGTAGCGCTTTAGCACAATGGCAATATCATTTGTCCCCAATATAGACAAAGTTTATAATTGGGGTATCTCAAAATTAAAGTAACAACAAAAAATGGTTAATAGTACAGCTAAGGGTGTGCTATGGTCTGCCATAGACCGTTTTGGAGTAGTATTACTCCAATTTGTCATCAACATCGTATTGGCTCATCTGCTAACTCCAAATGACTTTGGATTGGTAGGTATGATTCTAATATTCGTCGTTGTTTCCCAAACCTTAATAGATAGCGGCTTTGGTTCGGCTCTCATTCAAAAACTTAACCCAACCCAAACAGACTATTCGACGGTATTTTGGTGGAATATCATATTCTCGCTCATTCTGTATGCTATTATCTATATCTGCGCACCCAATATTGCAGAATTCTTTCACAATCAAGAATTAGCATCGCTATTGAGAGTTATAGGTGTTATCATCATTATTAACTCACTCTCTTTAGTCCAAAAAGCGATACTTAAAAAGAGTTTATCGTTCAAAAAAATTGCGATAACAGATATTGTTTCATACTCTATCTCTGCGCTTTTAGCATTTTATCTTGCCCGAAAGGGAATGGGAGCTTGGAGCTTGGTGTTTATGCAGGTTTCAAACTCGTTGCTGAGCGCTATACTCTTTTGGGTTGTATCCAATTGGCATCCAGTTTGGCAGTTCTCATTAGCATCGCTTAAGGCGCTATTCTCTTATGGAGGTTTTCTGCTTATTGCAAATATGATGCAAGATGTCTGCACCCACATCCAGGGTGTTGTTATAGGTAGAAGCTTCTCGGCAGCAAATACGGGATTGTATACACAAGCCAAGAGAATGGATGAAATCGCGAGCATGACTATTCCTGCAATATTTTGTCAGGTGCTATTCCCCGTATATTCGGAACATCAAAATAACCTACCGAAGCTCCTCGAATTGCTAAGAAAGAATACACGCCTTGTGGCCTTCATCGTATTCCCGCTAATGATGCTTCTAATAATTATTGCTGAACCATTATTCGCTCTTCTATACGGCATTAAATGGCTGGAGGCCGTTCCATACTTCCAGATATTGTGTATTGGAGGCTTCTTCTCGGCTGTATACAACCTCAACTACTATGCCGTTGCAGCTATTGGCAAAAGCAAGGCACTATTCTATTGGGGATGTTACAAATGGGGCATCTTGCTGCTATTCCTTCTTATCGGAGCCTCGTTTAGTATGACCGCTGTGTTAATTGCCATGGTTCTTAGCAATGCGAACATATACCTCACAAATGCATTCTTAGCAAAACATTATATACAATATGGTATAGGTAAGCAGCTAAAAGATCTAGCTTCGGTATTTTCATGTACGCTTCTCGCTGGAGCTCTTGTCTACCTACTCTACACCTACACTTCGATACATTGGATACTTATATCGGTGATTTTTGCGATTTGCTACCTGGGAATATGTTTTGCTTTTAATATTCAGGCAATCACCGAACTTAAACCCAACATTGACACGCTGTTAAGAAAATTTAAGAAATGATAGATCTTCAACTTCAACAGGAATTACGAGAGCGCTTCAACCCCGATGGTTCAAGACTACGTGAAAACCAATTGAGAATATTAGCAATATTAACCGAGATTGATAAAATCTGCAAGAGAAACAATATCCCATATTGGTTGGCTTCGGGCACTTTGATTGGCGCAGTACGTCACGGAGGATTCATTCCGTGGGATGATGATTTGGACATTGAGATTCTTCACTCAGACAAGAAACGTTTTATTGCAGCATGTCAGCGTGAGCTTCCCGAGAAGTACAAACTCCAGCACCATGCAACGGATAATTCATATTGTCTAAATATTCTTAAGGTTAGAGATCTTGACTCTGAGATACATGAGGTGCGTCGCATGGGTGGTGTGGAGTATCCCGTAGAGTACAAATACAACGGATATTTCGTTGATGTATTCACCGTAGAAAAGTCATTTAAGCCGTTGATTAAGATCTCTCGTATTCCTATCAAGATCCTATCTCTTGCACAATTCAAATATAGATTATCCCCAAAGATGCTATCTATTGTATACTGGATGTGCGAGATGGTATATTTTGTTCTACGCATATTGGCTCATCTATGTCCATTCGGCAAGTACTACTATCATAGTTACGGTAGTTGGTTTATGAGTAGACGAGTAAAGTCGGAGATGACACCTACGATCGACATTGAGTTTGAAGGTTCTAAGTATAGTGCTCCCAATAATTCGGATGCATATTTGCGCCGCATATATGGAGATTATACAAAGCTTCCTGACGAGGCAATCATGAAACCATCACACGATACTACGTTATAATATTATGAAATCGACAAAAACGATTATCGCATATATTTCGATTCTGGCGCTATCGCTTTTCGCTATATCCACATATAGTGTAAACAATAGCTTTATCGTATTGACATTCTTAGCTATTATTCTTATCTGCACATACCAGATATTCTCTCAGAAGAATGTTATATATGGACTATCCCAGATATTTTACATATTCTGTCTATTCTTTTTAGGTATTGCTCCACTATTCCAATATCTTAGTGGTACGGTATTATGGGGTGGAGAACCCTTTAGAGATGCCGATTTTATAGAGACTAATCTGCTTATTATTATGGCATTAGTCACCTATAGACACATGTACAATAAGACATTTAAGAAGCCAGCCGACATTAGGGCGCTCAGCGATAATCAGGCTCATCCAGGAACTATATCAAGTCTGTTGCTTGTTATACTCTCCGTTGTTACAACTATATATATCATCAATATATTTGATGGACAGATAATGGCTCTATTAATTCGAGGTAAGTATGCCGAGGCAGATGTGGTTGATGAGGGAGGCTTCTCCTATTTGATTAACAGCTTCTTTATACGCCCTATTCCCGCTGTTTGCTTCTTGCTATTCAAGTTTTACAATAACAAGAATTTAGTAGCCGAAATGCTTCTATTGTTCCTAATGTTATTGACGAATGCTCCTTCAGGCATGCCCCGATTTGCCGTAGCTGCATTCTACATACCCGTAGCATTTTTGTATCTGAAATCACTCAAGAAACGTCACAACTTTGCGTTTCTGATGGTCATCGCTATTGTTGTCATCTTCCCATTTCTAAACACTTTTAGAGCAGCGGCCGAGGGAAGACTTATCTCGTTGGATATGTTTATTTCAGCGCACTTTGACTCATATCAGATGTTTATGCGCGTTGTAGCTACCAACTTTATAACATACGGAAAGCAGCTCCTGGGTGTGATATTTTTCTTCGTCCCCCGAAGTTTATGGCCCGACAAGCCTATCGGTTCAGGATATTTGGTTGCCCGCGAGAATGGTTATTTCTACGACAACCTATCAATGAACTTCTTTGGCGAGGGATATATCAACTTTGGCATAATCGGAGTTATCCTTTTTGCCCTCTTCCTTGGATATGTCAATGCTAAAATGGACCGAAAATATTGGAAAGAGGCAGGCAGCAACATTCCTCTCTTTTCTCTGATTTTCTTTGAGGCTATAGGTATGGAGTTTGCAATTATGCGAGGTGCACTACTAAACATCCTCCCCGTACTTGTAGGCTATATTTTGATTACGCAAATCGTCAATTTCATAGCAGCAAAATTCATCAAATAAACTAACCACCACAAACCATGCACAAAGTAAGTATTATCATACCTATATACAACGTAGCTCCATACGTTGAAAAGTCGCTACTATCTGCTCTAAATCAGACATACAATAATATCGAGTACGTAATCGTGGATGACTGCGGCAAAGATAATAGTATGTCTATTGTAGAAGCTGTGGCGAATAATAACCCCGATAAGGATATCAAGATTGTACCCCATCCTCAGAATATGGGACTATCTGCTGCAAGAAATACAGGTCTAAAAAACTCAACCGGTGAGTATGTTTTCTTCATGGATTCGGACGACACCATTTCTGAGAATTGTATCGAGCTGCATCTAAACGCTATTCAGCAATACGATGCAGACTTTAGCGATGCTAATTTCCAGATTATCGGAAGTCGAAACATATTTAACGATACCAAGGCGGCATACTATCTACGCGAATCAGATATTCTAATTGGTTGTTTCAACGGACAAATCCACATATCTGCAGGTAATAAGTTGTATAAGAAGAGCTTTATCACAGCTAATAATCTTAGCTTTGTTGAGGGTCTAATCCACGAAGATACTATCTGGATGTTTGACATTGCTAAACATGCCAAATGTGTGGCAATGATTCCTGACTACACCTACCACTACTACATCCGAGGAGGCTCAATCACTACGAGCGTTTCTGCAAATAGTATTATCAAGAGATATGATTCATGGGTTTACATCCTAAATCACATTATATCTATCGCACAAAATACGGATAATCAGAAATTGCTCTCAAGCATATCTACATGGCTTTCAAGCATTCGATTTAAGATTTCAGCAAGACTTGTAGTGGTGGATATTGACGAGGATATCAAGCAGAAATATTATAAATTGGTCAACTCTGAGGATGTTCGCAAATTCTCATCTGGTCTATTTGCACCATTCTGCTCGTTGCCTTATGCTCTTTTCAAGCTACTATTTAAGCCTCTATATAAGATATTTACATATATCAACTCCCTAAAGTCATAATCCAATGAGGAATGATTATTCACTATTGCAGAAAGTGCAATTAGCGATATACCTATTCGTCACGAAACTGATCTGTCGAAAAGCTCGTCTTTTTCGTCTGCCCATTGATCTTAGAGGTCGCAAATATATAGATTTTGGATACTCTCTCACAACGGGTGTCGGTTGTCGATTTGAGGCATTTGTGACAGACGAACAAAAGCGAAAAAAGATCATATTCGGCAAGAATGTACAGGTAAATGACTATGTCCACATTTCAGCTATGGATAGTGTAGTAATTGGAGATAACGTACTGATGGCAAGCCATGTATATATCTCTGATAACTCTCACGGCTTTTATGGTGGCGGTGAGAACGACTCCTCACCACTAACTCCTCCTAAGGATAGACCATATATGATTGCCCCTGTCAAGATTGGAGAGAATACTTGGATTGGAGAGGGCGTTATTGTGATGCCAGGCGTGGAGATTGGTAGCGGATGTGTCATCGGAGCACATAGCATTGTAAATAAGAGTATTCCCAACAACTGTATTGCTGTTGGATCGCCCGCTAAGGTCGTGAAGAAGTATTCGCAGGAGAGTCAAAAGTGGGAGAAGATTATCTCCGCCTAATGTTTTATCTCGCTTAGCTCGCGACACTCTAAAACCCGATATTTGGCTTTATTAAGAGTTATAACTCACCCAAATTTATCATTAATATTATAGACATGATTACAGCCTCAATTGTTGCTTTTAAGACAAATGTAGATGAGTTATCGCAGATTATAAATTGCTCAATCAAAAGCTCGATTAGCACCATATTTATTGTCGACAATTCACCGACAGACGCTCTTCAAGCGGTTGTCAATAGCTTTGGCTCAACAAAATTGGCATATATCTATGGTCAGGGGAATGTCGGATATGGCGCAGCGCATAATATTGCGATACAGAGATCTCTGGAGCTTGGCGCAACATACCACGTTATCCTTAATCCAGACATCATCTTTGAGGAGGGCTCAATCGAGGACTTGGCAAACTTCATGGATAGACACCCCGAGGCAGGCTCTGTTATGCCCCATATTACATATCCCGATGGTTCTATTCAGCGATTGTGTAAGTTGCTTCCTACACCATTTGATATTTTTGCAAGACGACTCTTGCCAAAGTCGTGGAGCGAGGGTCGCAACAAGAAGTTTGAGATGCACTTCATGGGCTACGATAAAATATGGAATTGCCCAAGTCTATCGGGATGCTTTATGTTCCTAAGAAATTCTACACTGCAGCAAGTGGGAGGTTTCGATGATAGATTCTTCATGTATTTTGAAGATACAGACCTTATCAGACGCATCCACCGTGTTAGCAAGACCCTATTCTATCCACACGTAACGATTGTTCACGCACATAGAGCAGAGCATAAGACAAGCAAGCTTCTTCTAAAGATATCTATTCAGAGTACCATTAAGTATTTCAATAAGTATGGTTGGCTCTTCGACAAAGAGCGACGAGTAGTTAATCGACGAGCCCTAAAAGAGAATAACCATATATTGGAGTCGTAGTATGCAGCCATTGACACTGATATTTTTTCAGCTAATTCGCATCAGTCTTGGAGAGTCGTGTGAGAATTTTCCAACACTGAGTGCTGCGGAGTGGGGCAAGCTATACGATATGTCCCGCAAGCAGGCCATTGTTGGTGTATTGTCTCGAGCGATTGAGGCTCTTCCTGCTGATAAACGTCCTCCACGAGAGATCGTACTAAAGTGGCTTGTTGCAACTGAAAATATTAAGCAGCGAAATAGCCATCTGAATAGTGTCGCGGCGCAGGTTGATGCTCTATTTCAGACAAATGGTCACCGTTGCTCTATACTCAAGGGACAGGGCATCGCTCAACTTTATCCCCAACCTGAGTTGCGCACATCTGGAGATATTGATGTATGGGTCGATGGTAAAAGAGCAGATATAGTCTCGTTTGTTCGAGAGAGGTGCAAATCTTCACATGAGGTCTATCATCACATTGATGGTCTTCGCGTTAATGGCGTAGAGATTGAGACACATTTTACGCCATCGTATATGTCGAACCCCTTTGCAAATCGAAGATTGCAATCTTGGATTCGCAAGGAATCTTCTTTACAGTTCGAGCACTCTGTTGATATTGCTGGAGGGAGAATACATGTGCCCACTTTAGCCTTCAATCGAGTTTTTATCCTGCACCATATATACAGGCACTTCTTCTACGAAGGCATAGGACTACGTCAGATGATGGATCTTTACTACGTTCTAAAGCAAGGATTTTCAAAAGCTGAGAAGGCGGAAACAGTTGGTATATATCGACGACTCAATTTGTTGGGATTTGCAGGAGCTTGTATATACGTACTACACACGCTATTCGGTTTGGAGGAGAAATTTCACATAGTGGCCCCCAACAAAAAATTTGGTGAGGTGTTGCTATCTGAGATTTTGGTTGGCGGCAATTTCGGTCAGGCCATCACCTATAACTTAGGTCCTGAATCGAAGTTCGAACGAGGATGGAGAATAATGCTACGAAGTATGAGATTTCTTCAGTATGCACCCTTAGAGGTGGTGTGGATGCCATATTTCAAAGTTATAAATAACATACTCTACGTTAGAGATCACACGCAAAAATAGTAAACAAAGCAGACTACAAATATTTTCAACTCACACAGATTATTCACTTAGGAAATAACCTAAAAACTACATAAATACGATGAAAGGTATCGTTTTAGCTGGCGGTAGTGGTACACGTCTGTATCCTATCACCAAAGGAGTAAGCAAGCAGCTCCTTCCAATTTACGATAAACCGATGGTTTATTATCCTATCTCAACTCTCATGCTCGCAGGTATTCGAGATATTCTGATTATCTCGACACCCCACGACCTTCCTGGATTCCGCCGCTTGTTGGGCGATGGCTCGGACTATGGTGTACACTTCGAGTATGCCGAACAGCCCTCTCCCGATGGCCTTGCTCAGGCATTTATCATCGGTGAGAAGTTCATTGGTGACGACTCAGCGTGTCTTGTTCTTGGCGACAACATCTTCTACGGCCAGGGATTTACAGGTATGCTTCAGAAGGCCGTCGAGACTGCCGAGAAGGATAAGAAAGCAACCGTATTCGGCTATCAGGTTCAGGATCCCGAGCGTTTCGGTGTTGCCGAGATTGACGCTGAGGGCAACGTGCTAAGCATCGAGGAGAAGCCCGCACAGCCAAAGTCTAACTATGCCGTTGTAGGCCTCTACTTCTACCCCAACAAGGTGGTCGAGGTAGCCAAGAACATCAAGCCTTCGGCACGTGGTGAGCTCGAGATTACCACCGTTAACGACTGGTTCCGTCGCGATGGTGAGCTCAAGCTTCAGGTTCTCGGCCGTGGCTTCGCATGGCTCGACACAGGTACTCAGGAGTCGTTGTTCGACGCATCGCGCTTCGTCGAGGTCATCGAGACTCGTCAGGGTGTGCAGGTAGCGTGTCTCGAGGAGATTGCGTGGCGCAAGGGTTGGATTACGGATGAGGACATGCTTCGTTTGGCCGAGCCTATGAAGAAGAACAGCTACGGACAGTATATGATTAACCTCGTAAAGCGTAAGTAGCATATGGCAGTTATCAAAACCGCAATCGAGGGTGTCGTAATCATCGAGCCTACGATATATGGCGATGAGCGTGGCTACTTCTTCGAGAGCTTCAACGAGGAGCGTTTCCTCAAAGAGGTGGGCGTAAACACCCGCTTCGTGCAGGACAATGAGAGTAAGTCGAAGCGTGGCGTATTGCGAGGTCTACACTTCCAGAAGCCACCCTACGCTCAGAGCAAACTTGTACGCGTGGTTAAAGGTCGCGTGTTGGACGTAGCCGTAGACATCCGCAAGGGAAGCCCCACTTATGGCAAGTACGTAGCCGTGGAGCTTACGGAGGATAACCACCGTCAGTTCTTCCTACCTCGTGGCATGGCACACGGCTTTGTTGTACTCAGCGACGAGGCTATCTTCCAGTACAAGTGCGACAACCTCTACCACCCCGAGAGCGAAGGCTCCGTGGCGTGGAACGATCCCGAAATTGGCATCGACTGGGGTATCGACACAGAGAGTGTCATCCTCTCGGAGAAGGATAAGAAGAATGGAGCACTTGCCGACTTAGAGGATGTATTTAACTATGGGGAGGAGTACTATGCATAACATTCTCATCACGGGCGCAAATGGACAGCTTGGCAATGAGATGCGATTGCTTGGTGCCACCTCTTCGAATAACTATATCTATACCGACGTTGCGGAGTTGGATATCACCGACCGCACGGCGGTAGAGCTATTCATCAAGGAGCACCACATCAACTACATCGTCAACTGTGCTGCCTACACCAACGTAGATAAGGCCGAGGATGACTACGACACTGCCGAGCTACTCAACGCTACGGCTGTCGAGAACCTCGCCATAGCTGCCAGGGCCAACGATGCAGTGCTCATTCACATCTCTACGGACTATGTCTTTGGTGGCAACGTGCAGAATACGCCCTGCAACGAGGAGCTCGCCACAGCACCTACGGGTGTATATGGCCTCACGAAGCTACACGGCGAGGAGGCTATCGAGCGCACAGGTTGTCGCCACATCATCATCCGTACAGCGTGGCTCTACTCCATCTATGGAAACAACTTCCTCAAGACTATGTTGCGCCTTACGGCCGAGCGCCCCACGCTAAATGTAGTCTACGACCAGGTAGGTACGCCAACCTATGCTGCCGACCTTGCTGCTGCGATTTTCGACATCGTCGAGAATAATAAAGCAGAGGGCAACGATGGCATCTACCACTTCTCGAACGAGGGTGTGTGCAGCTGGTACGACTTCGCCAAGGAGATTGCACGCCAAGCGGGCAATGATGGCTGTAGCATAAGCCCCTGCCGCAGCTCGGAGTTTCCAAGCAAAGTGGTGCGTCCAGCCTACTCTGTTCTGGATAAGAGCAAGATGAAGCGCACGTTCGGCACCGTAGTTCCATACTGGAGCGAGGCTGTAGCGCGCTGCCTTAACAAACTTAAAAACGAATAGCTCACATGAAAAATATAGTAATCACAGGCGGTGCTGGCTTCATCGGTAGCCACGTAGTGCGCCTATTTGTAAATAAGTATCCCGAGTACAACATCATCAACCTCGACAAGCTCACCTACGCGGGTAACCTTGCAAACCTCAAGGACATCGAGGATAAGCCCAACTACAAGTTCGTGAAGATGGATATCTGCGACTTCGAGGCCTTCTACCAGCTTATGCAGGATGAGAAGATCGACGGCATCATCCACCTTGCTGCCGAGAGCCACGTAGACCGCTCTATCAAGGATCCCTTCACCTTTGCACGTACCAACGTGATGGGTACATTGTCGTTGCTCCAGGCTGCAAAGCTCTATTGGGAGTCGTTGCCCGAGGGATACGAGGGCAAGCGCTTCTACCACATCTCGACGGATGAGGTATATGGCGCACTCTCGATGAACCACCCCGAGGGTATCGAACCTCCATTTAAGACCGTTGCCTCGTCGGAGGGGCATAAGGCCTATGGCGATGACTTCTTCTACGAGACGACGAAGTATAACCCCCACTCACCCTACTCGGCAGCTAAGGCTTCGAGCGACCACTTCGTACGCGCATACCACGACACCTACGGCATGCCTACAATCGTTACGAACTGCTCGAACAACTATGGCCCATATCAGTTCCCCGAGAAGCTTATTCCTCTGTTCATCAACAACATACGCCACCGCAAGCCTCTACCCGTGTATGGCAAGGGCGAGAATGTGCGCGACTGGTTGTATGTCGAGGATCATGCACGCGCTATCGACCTTATCTTCCACCGAGGCAAGATTGCCGAGACCTACAATATCGGAGGTTTCAACGAGTGGAAGAATATCGATTTGATCAAGGTTATGATCAAGACCGTAGACCGCATTTTGGGCAACCCCGAGGGTCACTCGTTGGAGCTTATCACCTACGTTACAGACCGTTTAGGTCACGATGCTCGCTACGCTATCGACTCTACGAAGCTACAGCGCGAGCTCGGTTGGGAGCCATCGCTACAGTTCGAGGAGGGTATCGAGAAGACCGTACGTTGGTACTTGGACAACCAGGCGTGGATGGACAACATCACCTCGGGCGAGTATGAGAAGTACTACGAGGAGATGTATAACAGATAATCCGTACAACGCTATAACTTAATAGCATAGCCTACTACGAATAAACGATTACCCCCAGGAGTTAGCGCAACTCTTGGGGGTAATTTTATCTTTGGGCAACTCCTTGCTACCTTGATAGCAGAGGCCGAAGACAGACTTTACACACGCGACCTACTCGTGGTGATAAGGCTCGTTCTTAAGGATTGTAAAGGCTCGGTATAGCTGCTCCGTAAATATTGCTCGTACTATCTGGTGCGAGAAGGTCATGCGCGAGAGCGACAACATCGAGTTAGCTCGCTGGTATACCGCCTCCGAGAAGCCATAAGGGCCACCTATAATGAACAGCATACGCTTTGTGCCTGCCGACATACGACGCTGCACAAGGTCGGCAAACTCTATGGAGCGTAGCTCCTGACCGCGCTCATCGAGCAACACCACATGATCACTATCGTTGATTAGGCGGAGTATCGCCTCGCCCTCCATACGCTTCTGCTCCCCTTCGGATAGCTTCTTTGTGTTGCGCACATCGGCAATAGTCGTAATAGCAAAGCGCACATAGTGGTTCAGACGCTTGCTATACATCGAGATCAGAGCCTCGACCTCCTTCATGTCGGTCTTGCCGACAACTACAAGTTCGATATTCATACGGCAATACTATAAATCGCTATTCCACTCTCCATCGGCTCCTGCATAGATAATCGCACGGCTATCACCCTTTGCCTTGAGTAGTTCGTAAGCCTTGTACATATTGTATCCATTCCCCGAGCCATCGTTACCCAACGAGAATGCAATGATACAGACGTGGTTATGTGCTCTATCGTACATCGCCTCAACACGCTGCAGATACTCCTCCGTAAGTTCTGGAGCATTCGACGGCGTGCCACCCACACTGCGGTTATCACCCATCGAGGGTGATGATATTGCAGCGCAGTCGATTACATAAATTCCAATATGGTCGCAGATATCGTAGAACCACTGCGGCTGTGGATAGTTGGGACATAGGGTGTTAATGCCCGAGTTTTTAAGGGCCTTGATTTCGCGCTCCGTCGTTGCTCGATCTGAGGCTGCATTATACGCCCTCTTATTCAGCTTCAACGCCTTGCCAAAGAGCGTTATATCGCCTTCGGCCGTATAGCCATACTCGGCAAAACCTACACTTAAGGGGATATACTCCCAGAGCATACCGCTACGCTTCACATAGAGCATCAGGTCGTATAGCTTGGGATTCTCTGCCGACCAGCGATTAGGATTTGAGTGGTATATATAGGGGCGAAAACGGAGCGTATCACGCGAATGTCCCACCAAGTATAGGTCATTGACGCTATACTCCATAAGTTTTCCATCTGGCGCATAAATATCGTAGCCTATATCTATGGTCTCGTCTGTCGAAAACGAGTTATTGGCAATCACGTCGAGATGTAGCTGTGCGAAACGGCCGAGCGAATCGGGGAGCATACGCACGTGATAGTCGTAGATGGCCAAGCGACGCTGCGCAAAGATGTAGCAATTCGTAAACTTCTTACGCTCGGCCTGTTGCAAACCCTCGTCGAGGCGCGACATATATGGCTCGGCAACGGTTACAATAGCCACGGTATTCTCGCCCTGATCTAAATATGGCGATATGTAGAGATCGGTCGGCGTGAAACGATCTATAGCCTGAGTAATCTGCTGTCCGTTGATAAAAATAGTGTAGTCCTCACCAATGTTCTCAATGTGCATATAAGCATCATAGTCGTTCCACGCTGCGGGCACCTCGATAACCTGCTCGTAGACACTGCGCACCGCACCCTCCTCGCTACTAAACTGCAAGGTGGGAGCGAGAGCTATATGCTTGTCGATACCCGAGCGAATGTCGCGTCGAGCATCCTCTCGCTTGTCGTAACATATAAATTCTGAACGTGTGATACGTGCCTGTGCCGAGGCCTCGGGACCAAGAATTGAGGCTATGATGAGCATAAAAAGCCCTATAATCGTAGATCTTTGCATAGTTTTAGTCGCAATATTTCAGACAAAGGTACAAAAAAGTGTAGCAAGTGCAATCGGAAAGCAAAAAAATTAGTAACTTTGCGTGATTATATCCCCAACGAATAGGAGAGAACAAAAGATAATATAAAATATACAGAGTCATGAAACTAATTAGAATCGCCGAGATGCTCCGTATGGAGGGCGACGGCAGAGAGGTTACGGTAAAGGGCTGGGTACGTACAAAGCGTGGCAACAAGAACGTTGCATTCATCGCGCTCAACGACGGTTCTTGCGTAGCTAACATTCAGATTGTAGTAGATCTTCAGCAGATCGATGAGGCGATGCTTAAGAGCGTAACAACAGGTGCTTGCTTGCGCGTTGATGGTAAGCTCGTACAGTCGCTCGGCGCAGGTCAGGGTGTCGAGGTGCAGGCTACAAGCATCGAGGTTTACGGCACAGCAGATCCCGAGACATACCCCTTGCAGAAGAAGGGTCACTCGTTGGAGTTCTTGCGCGATATCGCCTACTTGCGTCCACGCACCAACACCTTTGGTGCTGTGTTGCGTATCCGCCACGCTATGGCATACGCTATCCACAAGTATTTCAACGATAAGGGCTTCTACTACCTCCACACTCCACTTATCACAGCTTCGGACTGCGAGGGTGCAGGTGCTATGTTCAACGTAACAACTCTCGATATTCAGAATCCTCCACGCACTGAGGAGGGTGCAGTAGACTACTCTCAGGACTTCTTCGGCAAGCCTTGTAGCCTTACAGTATCTGGTCAGTTGGAGGGTGAGCTCGGTGCTTTGGCATTGGGTCAGATCTACACATTTGGTCCTACCTTCCGCGCTGAGAACTCTAACACACCTCGCCACTTGGCCGAGTTCTGGATGATCGAGCCCGAGATGGCATTCTACGAGTTGCAGGACGATATGGACTTGGCTGAGGACTTCCTCAAGTACCTTATCCGCTACGCATTGGAGAACTGCCGCGAGGATCTCGAGTTCATGAACAAGATGTGGGACAATGGTCTTTTGGAGCGTTTGCAGTTTGTCCTCGACAACGACTTCGTACGTTTGAACTATACCGAGGGTATCGAGATTTTGAAGGCTTCGGGCAAGAAGTTCGAGTTCCCCTGCGAGTGGGGTTGCGACCTTCAGTCGGAGCACGAGCGCTACCTCGTTGAGGAGCACTTCAAGCGTCCCGTTATCCTTATCAACTATCCTAAGGAGATCAAGGCCTTCTACATGAAGCTTAACGACGACGGCAAGACCGTACGTGCTATGGACGTTCTCTTCCCACAGATCGGCGAAATTATCGGTGGTTCGGAGCGTGAGGCAGACTTTGGCAAGCTTTGTGCAAGAGTAGATGAGCTGGGCATGAGCCGTAAGGAGCTTTGGTGGTACCTCGACACACGTCGTTGGGGTTCGGCACCTCACGCAGGCTTCGGCCTTGGCTTCGAGCGTCTACTTCTCTTCGTTACGGGCATGGGCAACATCCGCGATGTAATTCCATTCCCCCGTACTCCTAAGAACGCTGAGTTCTAGGACTAGGAAGATAGCCACTCGCCATACGAACGGCCGGCCCATGGCCGACTGTTCGTTTTTTTTAATGTTATAAACTATGGCAAACCGACTCCAACAGACCATTGCGCTGCAGACCAAAATCTCGCCGCAACAGATACAGATGATAAAGCTCCTCGAACTGCCCACGATGCAGCTCGAAGAGCGCATCAAGCGTGAGATTGAGGATAACATCGTCTTGGAGGAGGATAGCGATGCGAAGAGCGAGGAGCAAAGCGATGGCATCGAGCTGCCGGAGAAGATTTCGGTAGATGAGTATATCGGCAAGGAGGATGACACGCCATCGTACAAGGCTCGTGCAAACAACTTCTCGAAGGATGACAAGCAGCGCCCTGTCTATATCACCGAGGGCCGTTCACTCGGCGAGTCGCTCATCGAGCAGCTACGCTTCCGCCAACTTACGAGCGAGGAGATGGTCGTAGCGGCATATATCGTCGGTAGCATCGACGATGACGGCTACCTACGTCGCGACCTTGTATCGCTCTCCGACGACCTGGCCTTCACACGTGGTATGGAGGTAAGCGTCGAGGAGATAGAGCGTATCTTAGCCCTTGTGCAGGAGCTCGAGCCCGCGGGCATCGGAGCACGCACGCTACAAGAGTGCCTACAACTACAGCTCGCACGCCAGCGTCTCGATACGCCCACGAAGCGTCTTGCGGCCAAGATTGTTAATTCGCACTTCGAAGCCTTTGCCAAGAAGCACTACGAGCGTCTTATTCAGCGACTTGCAGTGTCGGAGGCTGAGTTTCGCGATGCGATAGACCATATCCGCGGCCTCTCGCCTAAGCCCGGCAACCTATATGCCGATGGTGGCATAGATACTGCACCATACATCGTGCCCGACTTCCTGCTCGACAATAGCGAGGGTGCAATGAGCCTCGCGCTCAACTCGGCAGGCATCCCCGAGGTACGTATCTCGCGCCGTTATCACGATATGATGCGCGATATGGTGGCACCCGACGGCACGGTGAAGGCAAAGGATAAGGAGGCGTTGCAGTTTGTTAAGAGCAAGATCGACTCGGCAAAGTGGTTTATATCGGCTATCAAGCAGCGTCAGGATACGCTGATGCGCACGATGCAGACAATTCTGGAGTTGCAGCGAGAGTACTTCGCCGATGGCGATAAGAGCAAGCTACGCCCGATGATTCTCAAGGATGTTGCCGACCGCACAGGATTGGACGTTTCGACAATATCTCGCGTGGTAAATAGCAAGTATATACAGACCTCGTTCGGCATTATTCTGCTTAAGTCGCTCTTCTCGGAGGGTATGCAGACCTCTTCGGGCGAGGAGGTGTCGAGCCACGAGATAAAGAAGATCTTGCAGGACTGCATCGACACCGAGGATAAGCGCCACCCTCTGACAGATGAGAACCTTATGGATATTCTCAACGACAAGGGCTATCGCATAGCGCGACGCACGGTGGCTAAGTATAGAGAGATGTTGGATATTCCCGTTGCGCGTATGCGCAAACAGATATAGGAGTAAGAGGTTCGGCCGATTAAGCAACCTCCATTATGAAAGAAGAGTAAATTCGTGGGACAACGGTCGATATTTCCATTTTTTTTGTATCTTTACCCAAGAAATAATATCATAGAGAGTATGAAGAGATCTATAATTGCACTATGCGTAGCTTTATTTACTTCGGTGTCGGCATTTGCAACAATGCCCGCAGGCAGCTACGACGAGGAGCTACATGGAGCTGATAAGCAGCATAATAAGCTAAAGCATCAGGTAGATATAAACGTGGGCTACATCGCTGGTGGCAAGCTCAACACCAAGAACTTGGGCAAGATAAAGACAAATCTTGCACGCCCCTATGTTGATGTTGTCTATGGCGCACGTTTCAACAAATTTCTCTTTGCGGGTATTGGTACAGGCGTGCAGTATGCCTATGGTGAGTGCAACCTCGTGCATCTATCATCGGCACCCTCACCCGACACTTGGGGCATGATCTCTATTCCACTATACGCCAGCGTGAAGGGCTATTTCCCCGTAAGTCGCCTCGTTGCGCCATACATCGGTTTGGGCATCGGCCACAACTTCGTCGCAGGGTCGAACTTTAGCAAAGAGGGATACGGCAAGATTAAAGGCGGTCTTTACTGCAAGTTTGGCGCAGGTGTCACGGTGGGCAAGTTTAACGTAAGCCTCGGTTTGGCATCGCAGAGCTTGAAGTGGATAAACCCAAATGGCGAGGTAAACTTCAGCGCAGGAAACAACGCTGGATATATCGAAATCGGCGTGAAATTTTAGCATACAAGCATCAAAAAGCGCCACTTTTGGCATCATTACCAAAAAATATGGCTACCCCGCAGGATTGCCCTTCATCGGCGGTGAAATACAATTCACCGCCGATTTTGTTGAGTATCAGTGGATTGTGGCACAGGCTTGTGAAATGACTTTTTTGTGCGTAAATGGATTGAGAGCAGATTTTGCCCTTTGTGTGTAGTCTTCTATGTAGTATAAATTAAGTGCAAATAAGATATAATATTTACCAAATTATTTGGTGGTCTAAAAAATTAGACCTATATTTGCGTAGACAAAACAAATACTATTATGCCTACAATTTTTGAAATTTTCGGACTGCGCTTCTTTTTCTACTCTGACGAGCATCTGCCGATTCACGTTCATATTGAGTATGGAGGTAACGATGCAAAGGTTGAAATTGCCACTCGCAAGGTAGTTCAAAATCGAGGCTTGAAACCACGAGAGTTGAAAAAAGCAACGCAGTTGATTGAGATGTACGAGCAGGAGATTATCAAGGCTTGGCACGATTATTTCGACAAAGAGTAAAACACCGTTTAACTATGGAGAAGATTATTAAAATTTCGTTTTGCGGTAACGATATATGTGTCGTTACCGACAGTGGGAAGGAGTACCGCAAGGCGTTAGAGTTCTTCCCCACACTGAAAGAGGCTACACCATCACAGCGTGAGCACTACCAAATAAACAAGTTTGGCGATGCTGTGCGTTGGGCAGAGATAGACGAGGATATTCACATCACAAGCTTAACAGATGGTGCTCAGCCGACAGAGAATGCTATTACGGCAACATTTCGCAAATTCCCATTTCTTAATGTGTCGGAGGTGGCACGCTCTCTTGGTATGCACAAGAGCCTGCTTTCTAAGTATATCTACGGTACCAAAAAGCCCTCAGCAAAGCGAGAAAAGGAGATTCTCGATGCTTTGCGAGAGTTGGGTCGTCAGTTAGCGCAGATATAATTACTCAATAATCTCTCTTTTCGGCACGTTATTTCTAAATTTTCACTATTTTTGCGAATTGAAATTTTACTATTTTGGGTAATGAATCGTCTTTTTGCGACATACGGCAATCACATAATCTCCTATGCAACGGCATCGGAGTCATTGCTCGCAATGCTTACCCCCCCTATAAATATCCTTATAATCAGATAGTTAGCTGTAATATTGCAGCTAAAAGTCATCTATCGGCGTTACCACTTGGCATATTGTGTGCCCAGTGTGTAACGCCTTTTTTGTGTGCAAATTCTTAAACATTAAATAATTTCAAAATTCTAAACGTATGAAGATTTTTAAGTTAATGGCAATTGCCCTTGTGGCAATGTTGGGTTTCAACAGTTGTTCAGAAGACTGCGACCACGATTTTATTGAGGTAGATTACAGCAAAGACCTCGTTGGTACTTGGACTTGTCTTACTGCTGACTATGCAGAGGCTTTGGTTATCAAGGCTGATGGTTCAGTGGTTTCAACAGGTGTAGAAAATGGTGAGTATTGGGATGGTGTAAAGGGTAGCATCAAGACTACCAACAACAAGATGACCTTGCTTTTTGAGGACAACGACAACTACGAGGGACGTTTTGAAATGATTTGCGGTGAGGCTTTCACTATCTTTGACGAGAATGGCAAGCACCTTACCTACCGCTACTGTGCTAACGACCTTGCTGATGAGGTTGTAGGTATGTGGGTATGTAATGATAGTCGTTTACCAGGAGTAGAAAATCATATGGGTATTACAACCTATTCTGCGAATGGCAAAATGACGATGACCACAGCAAATTCTGAATTTATTGCTGATGGTCTTGTAAATGCAGAGTCTGATTATAAGGTTGTAGGCAATTTGATGTTTATTACCATTTCTGCTGGCGAGAAGCCTATGTATGTTGCTCGTGAACTCACATATTCTCCTGATGCGACAACTGTGGGCGATATTATGACGCTTAAAACCTATGAAGAAACGGGATTAAGAACGTCTTCTTGGCTCCGCGTGAAGGAAGGTCTCAACCTCTCTGGCAAAACATACG
>JAFYXB010000055.1 GCA_017546345.1 Alistipes sp.
CCGAGAATACCTGACGTATATCACCCGAACTTAAGTAGTGCTCCTCGAAGTAGTTACCCACGCTACCCCACTTTGTGATGATACCTCGCAGCGCGAGTACAAAATCGCGGAAATCGCCACCATTAAACGTGCGATGCACGAAGCTGCGTAACTGTTCCAAATCTGCATCCGAGGCATTAAGCACAAAGTCGGCAGGAGCAAAGTCCATATAGCGCATCATACGGTGCGAGCTCTGCACAATAGCTCGGCGGTTGCCCCAAGCAATCGTTGCAGCCATAAAACCCGCAATCTCTCTATCGAGCGTAGAGGTAAAGCTATGAGGAACGCTAATCGGGTCTGCCTCAATAAAATCGGGATTGTTATATCTGTCGTGAAGACGCTCCAACAGTTCGAGCATCTCCTCATGTGAGCTATCAGCGTAGAATCTCTCCATCTTTAAGTTCTATTTTACGGTCGGACATCGAGGCGAGCTTCTCATCGTGCGTAACGATAAGGAAGGTCTGACCCATCTGGTCACGCAACTCAAAAAAGAGGCGTTGTATCTCATCACGTGTTGCCGTATCGAGGTTTCCTGTAGGCTCATCGGCAAGCACAATAGCAGGATTATTGGCCAAGGCACGAGCTATAGCAACACGCTGCTGCTCTCCACCCGATAGTGCCGATGGGCGATGCTCGCTACGATGCAACATAGAGACACGCTCCAACAACTCTTTAGCACGGCGCTCCGCTTCACGACGCTCAACACCTGCGATAAGCATCGGCATCATAACATTCTCCACAGCCGAGAACTCCTCCAATAGGTGATGAAACTGGAAAACAAAGCCAATATGGCGATTACGAAACGTAGATAACTCGCTATCATTAAGTCCCTCAGGCGAGCGACCATCAATAGTCACACTACCTCCGTCGGGTTGCATAAGCGTACCGATAATCTGTAGCAACGTACTCTTACCAGCGCCACTTGCGCCAACCAACGAGACGATCTCGCCACGTGCTACACTCATGCTTACGCCATGCAGCACCTCCAAATCGCCAAAACGCTTAACAATATCCTTAACCTCGATCATCAGTCACTCGTTTATAGTAGTTATACATATCTGCCACCTGTCGTGTGGCTGCCACATCGTGCACACGCAGAATCTGAGCGCCACGACGCATAGCCTCCCAAGCCAAAGCCAACGATCCAGGGAGCGCATCTTCAGGTTTCAAGCCCAAAGGTTTATATATCATCGATTTACGTGATACGCCAACCAACACTCTCGACACCTTACTGAGTGGTTCGATAGAATCCAACAGTTGCCAATTCTGTTCCACGCTCTTAGCAAAGCCATAGCCCGGATCCAGAATTATTCGCTCACGCGACATGCCAGCCGAAGCCAACTCCTCGACACGTCTTACGAGATATTGCTCAACTTCGGCCGTAACACCCGCCTCATAGTGCGTAAGGCTCTGCATCGTATCCGACGTACCACGCATGTGCATCGCCACATACTCCAATCCAAGCTCGGCAACCGTGGCGACCATATGTTCGTCCCTCTCGCCTGCCGAGATATCATTCACCGTGAACTCTCCGAAATGCTCATAGGCTCTACGCACCACCTCCGAACGGAAGGTATCTATCGATACTCGTACATCACCACCTATGCAACGTACGGCATCCAAGCCCATCTGCACCCTGCGCCACTCCTCAGCAACAGATATATCATCCGCACCTGGGCGTGACGAGTATCCTCCAAGATCGAGAATATCGGCACCCTCGCCTACGGCCTGCTCCACGCGTCGAACAACATCGTTATACGCCGTATTGCGACTCGACGAAAAGAACGAGTCGGGAGTGACATTCACAATAGCCATGACCTCCACAGGTCGTGTCACAACATTATGCTCTGCGGGCATCATAACTTAGACGACGGTGTAGCTGCTCGACATCATCTTCCAGATCCTCGAGCACAATATTTACAATAGCATACTTTGCACGCTCCGAACGCTCATCGTCGCTAAGCTGATTGCGCATACGCTCCTCTATCTTCTCTCTACTCGCTCCATCGCGACACATAGCACGCTCCAAGCGTAGCTCCACGGGAGCCATCACCGCAACTGTAGCATCGACACTTGACTCCAAGCCAGCCTCAAAGAGTATGGCCGACTCCAAGACCACGTAATCGCCCTCCTGCGCCTCGGCCCATGCTGCAAAATCGCGCATAACAGCGGGATGGACAACGCTATTTAGGCGTTGCAAAGCATCCTTATCACAAAATACGCGCGAAGCTAAGAACTCGCGGTTAAGCTCTCCATTCAAGTAGGCATCATCGCCAAATAGAGCGACAATATCACGCTTCAGAGCCTCATCGCTACTCATCAGACGCTTCGCCTCCGTATCGGCAATATATACGGCAACACCCCTTGCGGCAAGCATATCACATACCGTACTCTTTCCCGAGCCTATGCCACCCGTAATTCCTACTTTATACATATACTTATAATTATACGCATACGCGCGTACATGTACGCGCGCAGGACGATTTTACTATTTCTGAACAAACTCCATAGGTGGAATCACACCCACTCCAACAACCTCAATATCTGGCATACGGCTCGACAGAGCGTGCTGCATTGAGGATGACGATATCTGGCGATATTTCTTACCCTCGCTATCCGTAATCGAACTGTCGAACGATAGCTCGGTAGCAGGAATCTCAAAACTCTTCTGCTTCGAAGCGAAAGTGTAGCCTATAAGGTTAGTACCCTTACCTCGGATAGTGCAACTCACATCCAACACCTGACCATCAACAACAACCTCTACCTCATGCTCCGTAGTGTAGGTCTCACCGAGCTTGGTCATATACCACAAAATGAAGGCTGCAACCAACATCGCCACATATCCTGGGCTGATACAGCTACGCAACCACTTCAAAAAGCTTTTTACTCTCTCCATAATATTCTTTCTTAAATTATGACAAAGATAAAAAAATAAGCCGCAACCTGCAAAGATTGCGACCTATTTTTACAAATTGACCCGTATAAACTACTCAGCCTTCTGCTCCTCAGCTGCGAAAGGCTTGATAGCCTTCTTACGCTGGAGGTCGTAAGCGATAGGAGTAGCGATAAATACTGAAGAGTAAGTACCGATGACAACACCAAGAATCAATGCGAAGACGAAACCACGGATAGTCTCACCACCGAAGATGAAGATTGCAAGAAGTGTTACAAGGGTTGTACCCGATGTATTGATCGTACGTGACAAAGTAGCGCAGATAGCGTTATCGATGTTAGTCTTGATATCACGCTTAGGATAGAGACCAATGTACTCACGGATACGGTCGAAGATAACCACTGTATCGTTGATAGAGTAACCGATGATTGTCAAGATAGCTGCGATAAATGCCTGGTTAACCTCCAAGTTGAAAGGCATGATAGCATACAACATAGAGAAGATACCGATAACGAGCAATGCGTTGTGTGCCAAAGCTGCTGTAGCACCCAAAGCCCACTGCCAACGACGGAAACGGATTGCAATGTAGAAGCCGATAGCTACCAAAGCGATAAGTACCGCGATGATTGAGTTTACAGTCATCTCAGAAGAGATTGACTCGTTAACCTGCTCAGAAGATACGATACCCCACTGCTCAACACCGTCACCTGCTGTACGGAACTCGTTGAAGCCGAAGCCATCGATTGTGAAGAAACCACCAAGAGCGTCGAACAAGAGGTGATCTACAACATCGTTTGCCTCCTCGCCGTCCAAGCCCTCAGGCTGGTACTGAGTAACGATACGTACCTGGTTGTCATCACCAAACTGCTTAACCTCGATAGAAGAGTTAGCTGCATCAGCAACTGCTGAGAACTGAGCCTCCAAGTTATCACGAACAGCCTCGATATCTACTGTCTCGTTGAACTTAACAACGTATGAGCGACCACCAGTGAACTCAACACCCTGGTTAAGGCCAAGTGTGCAGAGTGAGATAACTGAAGCTACGAGCAACACACCTGATACGAGGTATGATACCTTACGCTTAGAGATGAAGCTGAACTTCACATTCTGCAAGAAGTTCTCAGTGAACTTTGTAGAGAATGCTACAGTACCACGGCGCTCTGCGCGAGATACGAGCAATACGCGTGTGATGAAGATAGAGCAGAACAACGAAGTGATGATACCAACAACCAACGTAGTAGCGAAGCCCTTAACTGGACCTGTACCGAAGAAGAAGAGAACGATACCTGTGATGATTGTAGTAAGGTTACCGTCGATAATCGCTGAGTAAGCGTTAGCGAAACCATCCTTAATAGCGAGGCTAAGACCCTTACCTGCACGAAGCTCCTCCTTGATACGCTCGAAGATGATAACGTTAGC
>JAFYXB010000056.1 GCA_017546345.1 Alistipes sp.
AAGGATACAGTAAGATTGCTCGCCACCACGTCCCACACGGCCACGTAGCTGGTGGAGCTGTGACAGACCAAAGCGTTCGGCCGACTCGATGACCATAACCGTAGCGTTGGGCACATCGACACCCACCTCGATAACCGAGGTAGCGATGAGGATATCGGCCTCACCCTTTTTGAACTGAGCCATAGCGGCATCTTTATCCTCGGGGCGCATCTTGCCGTGACACACCGCAATACGATACTGCGGCAGCGGGAAATCGCGCGACATCGACTCGAAACCGTCATACAAATCCTTGTAGTCCAACGCCTCGGACTCCTTGATAAGCGGATAGACGATATAGACCTGTCGTCCCTTGGCTATCTCGCTACGCAGGAAGCCAAACATCTTCAAGCGTGCCGAGTCGGTATAGCGATAGGTACGTATGGGTTGTCGGCCTGGTGGCAGCTCGTCGATAACCGAGACCTCCAAGTCGCCATAGAGCGTCATGGCCAACGTACGCGGAATGGGCGTTGCGGTCATAACGAGGATATGTGGTGGCTGGGCATTTTTGGTCCAAAGCTTCGCACGCTGCTCCACGCCGAAGCGGTGCTGCTCGTCGATGACGACATAACCCAAATTTGCGAACTGCACGCCATCTTCGATAAGGGCGTGTGTGCCGATGAGGATATCCACATCGCCCGACTGCGCGCCCTCCAATGCTGCGCGTCGCTCCTTGGTCTTAGACGAACCTGTAAGTATGGCGATACGAATATCGAGTCCCTCGGCAAAACGACACATCGAGGCGTAGTGCTGACGTGCGAGGATCTCGGTAGGTGCCATTATGCAGGCCTGAAAGCCATTGTCCACAGCCAAAAGCATAGACATAAAGGCAACCATCGTCTTGCCACTACCCACATCGCCCTGCAACAGACGGTTCATCTGTCGGCCCGATATCATATCGGAGCGTATCTCCTTGATGACACGCTGTTGCGCACCCGTGAGTGCAAAGGGTAGCTTCTCGCGGTAGAAGGTGTTAAAATTAAGACCAACACGCGGAAATAGGAAGCCGTTAGCGCGATTGTGGCGAGCGGTGCGGCGTGCCTGAATTGTGAGTTGCACACCGAGCAGCTCGTCGTACTTCAGACGATACTGCGCCATGCGTAGTTTCTCGGCCGACTGCGGAAAATGGATATTGTAGATCGCCTCACGAAGTGGCATAAGGCCGTTACGCTGACGCATATCCTCGGGTAGCGGGTCGGTAAAGGCTGTGGGATCGGCCGAGGCGAGCTGCCAAGCATTCTGCACGATGGTCAGCATACTCTTGGTGCCTATAGCCTCCGAGAGCTTCTCGGTGGTGGAGTAGATGCCCTGAAAGCCACTCTCGCTCTTGCGCGACAACGCCTGCTCGATAGGCTCTATCTCGGGGTGCACCATACTCATACGTCCACGATAGAACGAGGGGCGACCAAAGATCATATACTCGCGTCCTATCTCCACCTTTTTTTCGATCCACTTGATGCCGTGAAACCATAGCAGCTCGGCACTTCCCGAGATGTCGTTAATCTCGACCGTGAAGCGACGCTTCGAGCCCTCACCTGTGAAGGACTTACCTACAAGGCGACAGCGTAGCTGCACATAGCTACTCTCCATCGACTCGTCGATCTCATCGATGCGCATCACACGTGTACGGTCGATATAACGATAGGGGAAGCGCATCAGGAGATCGCCCACGGTGCGCACGCCGACCTCGCGTAGCAGAAGACGCGCACGCGCCTCTCCCACGCCACCGACAAACTTAACATCGCGTGATAACACTCCCGACATAACCGCTATAGTTTGATTTTCTGGTATTAGATCTTGCAGATTGAATGCACGGGGGCAATACGGCGAAGACGCTCTGCGCCACCCAATTCCTCAATCTCAACGATAAAGACAAACTCTTTTACCTTTACGCCATACTCCTTGCCATCGCGTACGATGCGGAGCGAGTTGAGCGACTCGGCAAGGCCCTCGGCAGTACCTCCCGTAGCCAAGACGTCATCCAAGATCGTAAGCTCGAACTGATCGCCTACGGGCTCACCCACAGCGATATCGCTAAGACGGTAGTAGAGCTTATCGCAACCATACTCCTTCTCGATAAGCACCTCCTTGAGGTCACCCTCAGCAAAGGGGAGCTTACCGCTCTTACGTACCGCCACGATATTCTTCACCTTATCGTCAGTGCAGAGCAGAGGGGCAGCAAAGAGGAAGCCACGAGCCTCGGGAGCCACAATACACGATGCTGTGCAAGCCTCACCAACAGAGGCCATAAGGCGAGCAAAGACCTCCTTATTCTGGAGGAAAGGCATAATATCTACGAAAACGATACCCTCCTTAGGGAAATCCTTGTAGTACTTAAGTACGCTTTTCATATCTCTACAGATTTTATATTGATGCAAAGTTAATAAAACTATTCAAAAGGTTTGCCTAACCCTTCAGCCAGGTGTGGCGTGCCACGCTATAGATAGGCACGAAGGGGAGGATAAGCGGAGTCTTGGCGATATAGGCCTTAAACTCCTCGTCGTTGCCGTAGACCTCGCTCTGACGAAGCTCCAAACGACGTGCACCACTAAACATCACATATACGATGCCGACATAGCCCAACGTAGCGATAACCCACTCGCCAACGGTGCAGTGTGCACCAAAGCAGAGTATGTAGCTACCTGTCCACATAAGTACCTCGCCAAAGTAGTTGGGACAGCGAACGATACGATAGAGGCCCGTAGATACGAAGCGTGAAGCATCCTTACGCTTTGCGGCGCTCTTCTGCGCATCGGCAACAATCTCGATAACGATGCCCGCCGTAACCACCACAGCAGCAACCCACGCACAGAGAGGACAAACAGCCTCGCCCAAAGCCAAATGGTCGAGGTAGAACGATGCAGGACTCATCTGGCCTACGTAGAGCAGAGCACACGAAATCCAGATCATAAACATCACAAAGAGTGGCTTGCGCACCGTATTCTCGGGCTGGTACAAGATCTTCTTGTACGATGGTGAGCGACGCTCGCGCAACAACAGATAGCCCGCCAAGCGGAAACCATAAATGAAGAGCATAGCGCAGATGATGGCCACAGGAAGGGTCATAACATCCGCAAAGATAATAGCCGTAGCCACCGCCAAAGCCGAAATAGAGAGGCCATAGCCAATGCTAAAGAAATAGATGAAATAGAACCAGCCTACAGCCGATACGGCAAACGAAATTGCCAAAAGCGTTAGTAGATAACCCATAATTTTATTGTTTTAATAATTCGTTGTTACTTACCGAGTTATTCGTGTTCGTAGAGTCGTGCACCGACCAAAGGTCGTGGCATAGCGATATCGCTACCCGACACCTCTACGCTATCCGTTGCGCGTGTCTTCGAGCCCTGCGACACACTCTTGCCCGTAACCGAGGCTACGGCCACAGCAAGTGCAATATCACTCTCCACACTACCCCACTCGCAACGTGGCAGCGGGTAGTGCTCATCGCTCACGCCATACTTATTCTCCTTGCAGAGGTCAATATCTGGCTCAAGGCCCTCGCCATACTCACCGAAGCCCACAGCATTATAGCACATAAACGTAATCGGCGCATACTCCAAATAGAGTGAGCCAATGCTACGACGCGTAACATCCATGCCACAGTTCTTACCCTCGGTCGTGCGACCGATAAGCGTCACGGGGATATCGACACCTCGCATACCCGTAACGACCATCTCCGAAGCCGAGGCGCTATAGTTCGAACAGATGACAGTAAGACGCTCCAGGTCGAGCGAGGCGCTATTAGCCTCTACCAGGCACTGCGTAGTTCGATTATTCGAGATATTGGCAGGGTTACGACGTAGCTCAAAGAGGAGCTCGCCCTCGTGAGCAGCACCCCAAATCGCGGAGCATAGCAACACAGCACTCGATACCGAACCTCCGCTATTGCATCTAAGATCGAGGATAAGCTCCTCGACACCCTCAGCCTTCAGACCAGCAAGCGCAGCCTCCAACTCTTCGTTATAGC
>JAFYXB010000057.1 GCA_017546345.1 Alistipes sp.
ATCTGCGACCCATCCCAAAAGTAAGACCCCTCGGGCTGTACTTCGTGTACTATCCCGAGGGGATCTTCTTTTGCGATAGGCCACATCTAACCCCTTCTAACAAGAAATTGAGGTGTGGTATTTTAATCTAAGTTCCGATCTATATGATAAAGATAAGAGCCTTATAGCCTTACTCCCACAAGTTGCGAGGGTATACGCCAGCCTCGATAAGCTCCTCGATCTTGGCAACAAGCTGAGGCTTATCCTCCTTATATGTCACACCAAACCAGTCGGCGCGAGTAGAGAGCACCTTCATCGTAGCTGTGCCATCGTTGATAACCTTATTTACCATACGTGGAATGTAGAACTCCGACTTTAGGTTGTCGATATTCTCGCTTAGGAACTCCTTGAAGAAGGACTCCGAGTGGCGGAAGTAGTCGGGTGTGAAACCAAAGAAGTTCATCGATACGGGGGTATTCTCGGCCAATGGCTCATCAGCGCCACCATCGTGGAAGAGGATTGTACCGTTTACGCGCTCGATCTGTGTGCGCTCAACCATGCTTGTAAGGTTGCCCTCTGCATCTACGGTACATACACCGCGTGATACTGTTCCGTTCTCTGACAATGTCTTCGATACCTCGTAGCCAACCATACAGTAGCGACCCTCCTGGCCCTCGAGCTCCGAGAGGAAGCCAGCGATAACCTCGTAGCTGTTGCGGCCATAGAAGTCATCGGCGTTGATTGCTGCGAATGGCTCCTTGATAACATCTGCAGCCATCATCACAGCGTGGTTTGTGCCCCAAGGCTTAACGCGCTCTGCAGGGAGTGTGAAGCCCTCGGGAAGGTAGTCGAGCTCCTGATATACATACTCCACCTCGATACGGTGTCCGAAGCGCTCGGCATTGAACACCTCCTTGAAATCCTCAGCAAAAGAGTGGCGGATAACAAATACCACCTTGCCGAAGCCTGCGCGTATAGCGTCATATACTGAATAGTCGATGATAGCCTCACCGTTGGGGCCTACGCCATCCATCTGCTTGAGTGAACCGTAGCGTGAACCCATACCTGCGGCCAATACCAAAAGAGTAGGTTTGATCATATTCTGTGTGATTAATGTTTTAATTTCGTGTTGCAAAGGTAAAAAAGTTATGGTGAAAATACAAAGTATCCCACCATTTTCGTTATCTTTGTGCGAATTTATATATATAGAACATAGGTACTGAATTTACCATGATACAGCGATTTTGGGATACACTTACAGATAAGCGTCAGCTCTCGATGCGCGACCGTACGACAGACAAGGTGCACTGGAGGGTGATAATCTCGCCACTTGCACTATGGAGTAGCTTGTTGGCGTTGGTCGTTGTCATATTCTTGACGTTACTCCTTCTTATGGCCTACACCTCGATACTCGATATTTTGCCTGGTTATCGTCATCGTGCCGACAAGCTCCACGATAGCCTCACGGAGAATATCATACGTCTGGACTCTATGGAGCGCCATATGAATATGATTTTGGAGTACAACGAGGCTGTATCTTCGATTCTCGGAGGTGGCACTCCTGCGTTGCACTCTACGGTGCTTACGGATACCATCCGCTACGACAAGTCGCGAATATTGCCTACGCGTGCCGACACTCTGCTACGTGCGGCGTTGGAGAGCACCGTTGGAGAGTACTCATTGACCAATACAAAGTCGTTGCGTAGCGAGGCTGCGAGGTTCGACTCACCTATTCATGGACACATAACACGTGGTTTCGATGCTCCTGAGTCGAGCTACGATATCGCTATCATAGGTCTTGATGGCGAGACCTCGGTTATGGCTGTGGAGAAGGGCTCGGTGCTTGGTGCCGAGATACTAACTAATGGTCGCGGTGTGGTAGCTATTCAGCATGCAGGAGGCTATATCTCGATTTACCGCAACCTCGTCGAGGTGCTTGTGCGCAAGGGCCAGACCGTAGATAGTGGCAGTGTCATAGGTCGTATTGCTACACCCAGCGAAGATATTGCCTCGGAAGGTGGCTCGGATCTTGGCTTCGAGCTATGGCGTGATGGCACGGCCGTGGATCCCGAACGCTACATTCTCTTTCAGTAAACAACCCCAAACCAACTTAGTGAGATGGAGAGAGTAACCCTACTTGGTTCTACAGGTTCGATAGGCGAGCAGACGCTCGATATCGTACGTCGTAATAGCGACCGTTTTCATATAGATACACTCGTAGCACATAGCCGTTGGCAGCGTCTTGCCGAGCAGGCGCGAGATTTCGGTGCTCGTGCAGTAGTTATTGGCGATAAGAACCACTATGCCGACCTTAAGGCGGCATTGTCCGATACGAATATCATTGTCGAGGCGGGTAGCGAGGCTATACGCGATGTTGCGGCGAGCTATCGTAGCGATACGATTGTCAATGCTTTGGTGGGCTATGCAGGTATGCATCCCACGTTGGCAGCTATCGGCAGTGGTAAGCGCATCGCTTTGGCAAATAAGGAGACGCTGGTTGTTGGTGGTGACTTGGTTATGAGCGAGGCAAAGCGCAAGGGTGTAGATATCCTGCCTATCGACTCGGAGCACTCGGCGATTATGCAGTGCTTGGAGGGTGAGGCTCGTAAGAGCATCCGCAACCTTATCGTTACGTGCAGCGGTGGTGCTTTGCGTGATATGAGCTACGAGGAGATGGCTACGGTTACGCCTGAGCGTGCGTTGCGTCATCCGCAGTGGCAGATGGGAGCAAAGATCACTATCGACTCGGCAACACTCGTAAACAAGGGCTTCGAGGTTATCGAGGCACGTTGGCTCTTCGATATTGCTCCTGAGCATATCAAGGTTGTTATACACCCCCAGTCTATCGTGCACTCTATGGTCGAGTTCACCGATGGCTCGGTTAAGGCACAGCTCGGCAATGCCGATATGCACACGCCAATCAGCTATGCGTTGCTCTATCCCGAGCGTGCAGCAGAGCCTATGGAGCATTTCTCTATTTTGGACTATCCTACGTTGAGCTTTGCGGCGGTGGATCATCAGAAATATCCAGCGTTGGGTATCGCCTACGAGTGTTTGGAGAGGGGTGGTACGGCAGCATGTACGATGAATGGTGCAAATGAGGTTGCTGTGGCGGCATTTCTTGGACATAAGTGCGGCTATCACGACATCGTAGGTGCGATACGCTATGCTCTCAAGGAGGCGAGCTTCGTGGCAAAGCCTACGATTGATGATTATGATGCTGCTAATGCCGAATCGCGCGAGTTGGCAGCACGCTACCTAAAGCTATAAACGAATTTAGAAAATAAACAGATTTTAGATAATGGAGGTAATACTAATTAAGACATTGCAGTTCTTCGCTTCACTCTCGCTCCTTGTTATGGTGCACGAGTTTGGCCACTATATCACAGCGCGTATCTTTAAGATTCGTGTCGAGCAGTTCTACATCTTCTTCAACCCATGGTTCTCGCTCTACAAGCGTAAGATTGGCGAGACGGTCTATGGCATCGGTTGGTTGCCATTGGGTGGTTATGTGTCGTTGGCAGGTATGATTGATGAGTCTATCGACCAGAAACAGATCGAGAGCATGAAGCAGGAGGCACAGCCTTGGGAGTTCCGCTCGAAGCCAGCATGGCAGCGACTTATTGTGATGTTGGCAGGTGTGGTGATGAACGTGTTGGCCGCAATGGTTATCTATACGGGCGTACTCTATACGTGGGGTGAGAGCTATATCCACAACGACGATGTGCGTTACGGCTACCTCTTCGACGAGGCTGGCGAGAAGGCCGGTTTCGAGGATGGCGACCGTGTTCTTACGATCAATGGCGAGGGCGTAGAGCGTATCGGCGATATCGTTATGCGTATGCTTATCAACGATGCCGATGCACGTGTCGAGGTGTTGCGCGATGGTCAGACCGTAGAGCTTAACATCGCTTTGGAGGATATCGTTGCTATGCGCGAGAGTGGTGAGTGGAGCGGTATCTACAATAAGGTTATCGTTGCCCCCTACCTCGTTGCGGAGGTTACAAGCGACGAGGCACGCGAGGCGGGCCTTGCTGAGGGTGATCGCATCGTGGCGATTAATGGCGAGCAGACGCTCGATCGTCGTCAGGGTGATGAGATTTTGATGGCCAATAGCGGTGCTATGGTATTGGCAGATGTCGAGCGTGGTGGAGAGTTGCTTCAGCTCGAGTTGCCTATTAGTGATGAGGGTAAGATCGGTATTATCATCGAGCCATTAATGATCGAGTCTCGCACGCAGTACTATGGCTTCTGGGAGTCGATACCTGCGGGTGTGCGCTATACGGGCGAGCAGATAGCATCGTATTGGGAGCAGTTGAAGATGATCGTAAACCCCGATACGAAGATGTATAAGGAGCTCGGAGGTTTTATCTCTATCGGTAACGTATTCCCCGATGAGTGGAGCTGGCAGGGTTTCTGGCGCATCACGGCACTTCTCTCTATTATGTTGGCTGTGATGAACCTGCTCCCAATTCCAGGCTTGGATGGCGGCCATGCGCTCTTCACGTTGTGGGAGATTATCACACGTCGCAAGCCCAGCGATAAGTTCCTCGTAGTTGTGCAGTGGATAGGTATGGGTCTACTCTTTGCCTTGCTATTCTATGCCAACGGTAACGATATATTGCGTCTATTTCTATAGTTAGTACTCGGGTATGGCAAAGCTAAAGAGGACATACTTCTGTACGTCGTGTGGCTACGAGACACCCAAGTGGTTGGGCCGTTGCCCTGCGTGTAACGAGTGGAATACGATTACGGAGCATGTTGTGGCCAAGGAGTCGCAATCATCGCGTATCGCATCGGTTCCTAAGGCGCAGCCACGCAAGGTGCAGGATATCGAGGAGCTTGCAACACGCCGCATAGACCTTGGCAATAAGGAGATTAACCGAGTGCTTGGTGGTGGTCTTGTCCCTGGATCATTGGTGTTGCTTGGTGGTGAGCCTGGTATCGGTAAATCGACCCTTTCGCTGCAGCTCGCCTTGGGTGATAATGGCCTGAGGACACTCTATGTGTCGGGCGAGGAGTCGGCCGAGCAGATTAAGATGCGAGCTAATCGCATCGGTATCGCCAATAGCGAGTGTACGGTATATCCCGAGACGCTGCTCGAAAATATCGTTGCGCAGATCGAGGATATTCGCCCCGATGTTGTTGTTATCGACTCTATTCAGACGATGCATACCGATACTGTGGAGTCGTCGGCCGGTAGCGTAACGCAGATTAGAGAGTGCGCAGCAACGCTACTACATGCGGCGAAGAGCCTCGGTACGGCAATATTTATCATCGGCCATATCACGAAGGATGGTACCATTGCAGGCCCTAAGATTTTGGAGCATATTGTCGATGTGGTACTTCAGTTCGAGGGTGATAGCAACAATACATATCGCATATTGCGCGGTATTAAGAATCGCTTTGGCGCGACCTACGAGATTGGTGTTTTCGAGATGCACGACAATGGCCTTACTGCTGTTGAAAACCCCTCGGAGATACTTCTTTCGCACTACGATATGCCACTCTCGGGAATATCTGTTGGCGCGGTTGTTGATGGCCTGCGTCCCTATCTTATTGAGGTACAGGCGTTGGTGAGTGGTGCTGCTTACGGCACGCCACAGCGCTCAACTACGGGCTTTGATCATCGTCGTCTAAGTATGCTCTTGGCGGTATTGGAGAAGCGTGTTGGTATGAAGATGTTTCAGAAAGATGTATTCCTTAACTTCGCTGGTGGCTTCAAGATTGCCGATACGGGTATGGATTTGGCAGTTGTTGCAGCTATCATATCGTCGTATTACGACCGTCCTTTGCGTGAGGGTGTATGCTGTGCAGGTGAGATAGGCCTATCGGGTGAGGTGCGACCAGCACCACGTACCGAACAGCGTATCGGCGAGGCGGCACGTCTTGGCTTTAAGCGTATCGTGGTGTCGTCATTCGTGGAGAAGACCATAAAGAGGCCTAAGGGTATAGAGGTAGTGTTTATCAGTAGCATAGAGCAGCTACCCGCCGCAGTTATGCAGGAGTAGTTCAAATGATATATGGTTGCGGTGGCCTTTGGCTCGCATTTTGAGGTTATACTTGTACGGTATAACCTCTAATTTTTTTACACCTATGACAACCAGGGATTTCGATAATATCATCGCCTCGCATCGCCTTACGCTCATAGTCTTTCAGGCCTCGTGGTGTGGCGCATGTCGCGCTATAGACCCAGCGCTCGAACGCCTATCACTTGCTATGGGCGATAGTCTTGCGCTTTTTCGTATAGATATAGATAAGATTTCGACGCGCGAGGTTGTACGTCGCTACAATATTGTGTCGGTGCCTACGCTGTTGCTCTTTAGTCGAGGTAAGCTGCTATGGCGAGAGAGTGGGGTGGTGAGCTTCGAGAAGCTACGGTTGGTGATACGACGTCATCAGTTTGTGTTTGTATAGCGCAGAACTGCGATAGGTGCATAAAACACAAAAGGCGACCGATTGGTCGCCTTTTGTATTAGTTCTGATGAACTAATGCAAATTATTTCTGTGCGAAGTAAGCCTTGATATCCTCATCCTCAAGGATGTTCTGAGTCTGGAATACGTAAGCACCAGTCTTCTCCGACTTAACCATCTTGATACACTTAGTGTACTTCTTGGTGTTACCCGTCTTAAGGGTTGCAACTACCTTCTTTGCCATACTTTACCTACTTGTTAAAATTACTTAATCTCACGGTGTAAAGTTACTCGCTTCAAGTAAGGATTGTACTTCTTACGCTCCAAACGATCGGGAGTATTCTTCTTGTTCTTTGTAGTGATGTAGCGTGACATACCTGCAACGCCGCTCTCCTTCTGCTCTGTGCACTCAAGGATCACCTGCACTCTGTTACCTTTCTTTGCCATTTTCTTTCAGCTTTTTTAGTAAACCTTCTTAGCGGCCTTTGCCTCACGAAGTGCTGCTACAAGACCCTTCTTGTTGATTGTTTTGATACCGGCTGCCGAAACCTTCAAAGTGATCCAGCGGCCCTCCTCCTCTGACCAAAAACGCTTTGTTCTCAAGTTTGGAGAGAACTTACGCTTGGTGCGGATGTGCGAGTGAGAAACATTGTTACCCACCATCGCTACCTTACCTGTGATTTCACAAACTTTCATTGTACTTCTTTTTTATTCTTTTGCACCACCGTGGCACAAAAGCGCACAAAGATACGAAATTTTTCTCATTCTGCAACACTAAAGCCGTATTTTTCGCTATGTTTTGCGAGAAAATACGGCCTTCGTGTCGCTATATGTCTGTTGGTAAGGCTGTTACCAACATATAGAAGTGCTACAATTTAATATTGATATTGTAGCTATCCTTGTCGTTCGAGAACTTGAGGATATACTCGCCACTTGTGTTGCTCTCCAACTCAATAATCTGTGTTGAGCCCTCGTTGCAGTTGCCTGACTTGAGCACACTGCCCGACTTGCTCTTCCACTCAAAATTGATTGCAACCTTGCTGCTTATGATGATGGCCTTAGCTCCGTTGTTGTTATAGTTCTTATCGTAACGTATTGATACATTGCTTGCTATATCATCGTTTATCGCGGGACCATTCAACAATATCTCATCTACAACAACCTCCGATGTACCCTCTAGGCGATCCCAACCATCTATCGTGCTGCTTGTATATAGAGCGCACAACACATCTCCAGGGTTGGGGCTGACCTTAAATGATATATTGTTGTAATTGAGTGTCATAATATAGCCCGTATTTAGATACTGTATGTTCTGCTCTCCAAGAATTTCTCTCACATTGCCATCCTTGTCACATACTGCAATAGCTACTGTGCCGTTGAATGTAGTGTTACCCTCGTTCCATATCCAACCCAATGTCAGGTTGAAACTCTTGTTACGCTCCAACTTTTCGGGATTGGTTGTAATGCCTGCATAATATTGACCACCACTCTCGTAGTCGGTGAGCGACAGATAATCACGATACTTAGTTGAGCCATCCTTATCGGGAGCAAGGTAGAATACTGCGTCCTGATACTCATAGAACTCGATATCGGGAGTCTTCCAATAACCATTGTTATAGCCGCTCCAACCGAAGTTGAAGTGGAAATAGTTCTTGTCCGTGTAGCCATCAACGATAAATGCGTGACCACCCTCATAGCCCACGCCTGTATAGATTGTAGGGCCATAGGTATCGATATTATCTCGGAGCATCTGGTTCCACTGAGTCTGCGAGAAGCGGTCGCGATAGAGTAGGCGTGCCTCTTTCGAGTAACCGAAATAGTTACTCAAAGCATACACTATATCCTCGCTATAGGCCGAAGATGCTACGTAGTGGTACTGCATCTCTACTGATGTGCCCATATCGTACATCAATGCCGCTACAGCATTACCCTGTGCGGTGGTATAGCCATAGTCGTAGTTGTGGAGCATATTGTCGTAGTTATATGTACGACCCAATTGATTTGCACTTACGGTTCTATAACTATAGTAGTAGTCTTTGTAGCTATACGAAGGAGTTGTTCCTGTGCCCTTCTCTGGCCAGCGGTTGTAGTAGCATACAATAGCCATAGCTGTTGCAACACAGCCTGTTACAGATCGCTGTCCATCATACTTAGGGCACTCGTTGTTGTATGGTGCCATCTGATTCCAAAGTGCCGAGTCATAGTTCTTTAGCACTGTGCCATAGCTCTCGGCAGCCAACTCTGCGGCATCCTTTTTAACCATATCGCCACATTTGGTCGCCTCTATCTGACGGCTCCACGCCGAAAGAATAGCACGTGTGCTGGGTGCCATATTTTCGTAGTCAAAGCCGTTTTTGTCGGAGTATGCAATGATAGGTGTGTCGCACTCCTCGCCAGCGACAATTACGAAGCCCTGCTTATCGCTACGATTATATATATATAGGAGTGCTTTCTCGGTGGTTGCTGTTGGAAGGCTAAATGTCGAGGCCTGAGGTGCTGCAATATCGCGACCTGCCCACTCGAGCTCTACGTCACACACAGCCGATCTTGTAGCTCGTCCCGAGAAGAAGGCGACGGCAATTTCGCGAGCTCTATTCTCATCAATAGGCCCAGCCCAGAGAGCCTGCGTAGCGATAAAAAGTATCGAGGCTAAAAGTAGTATCTTTTTCATTGTTAGTCGATTTAGAAGTTAGATAAATCAATATCCGTGATGCCGAAACAGTCGCTAAACTCCACGACCGTAGCATCGATCACCTCGATTGTTAGGGTGTGTGTTGCCTGGTTGTCGTAATATACGTGTGACGACTCGCTATTAATGCTATCGCGCGTATCATCGCCCCAGTATAGATAGCCGAATAGTGATGATTTACCCTCAATGGTAGGTGCTGTAACCTCCTTTTCGTTGTATGTCACAATCACGCTCTGCCACTCGAGGTTGCTATCTATCTCGAGTGTCTGCATTGGAACGAGAGTGTTGCGCTCTACATTGATACGATTTGTAGTGCTCTTGGCGTAGATGATGCCGTTGCTCATCTCCACCTCGATATTGATACCCTTGGTGAATGTCGTAGGTGCCAATGCGAAGTAGAAATCTGTAGGTTTCGAACCGAGTGTTACGCCATCGCCACAATCGAGTACAATGCTTTTAGAGGTTTCGTCGTCCCAATCCGATACCGAAGTGTCGGGCAGTGCGTAGTAGCGTATACCAGCGACAATCTCATTATTATTACCCTTAAGTGTGATGTTCTTAACATCGCCACTACCTGCAATGCTTACTCTTAGATAGCCGAGCATATTCTTAAAGTAAAAGTTCGAGCCATCCTCGCTCTCGCCAACCATATTATTGCTCTTTGGATCGTAGCTATCTTTGGTATACTCCTGGTAGTCCAAAACATATAGGAACATTGCTGGTGTACCATTCGAGAACGTGCCCATACCAGCGTGATTATCAAGTGGATATTGGGCGTATAGATGATCGTCGAAATCTATGTCGTAGTAATTGCTGTATCTATAGTCAAGGCTAAACTGCGCATTACGCGATCCATCCTCGCCATTAAATATCCAACTCTCTACTCGCTGATCACCCACAACAACTATCTCATCGCCGTGGTTCCATACGGTTTTGAGATAGGCGTTTAGCTGTACGCGCGAATTCTCCTCCTCCTCTATGTGAGCATAGAGGCGTGGACCGTCGTATGTCACCATACTATGGTCGATGTCGTTTTGTGTGCAACCCACAAATAGTGTCACAAACAGAGTGCACACGAACAATAAATATTTTCTCATCTGCCTAATCTGATTTTATACATTATTGCACTTTATTCATTATCTTGCTTTGCTGCTTATGCCTGCTGCTTGAGCAAGTAGCGATATACCTTTACCTCATCGGGATCACCCATCTCTTTACCCTCGACATCCGAGAGCTTCACGCATAGCTGCTTAGGCTTACGCTCGTTAATCTGGCATGACGATAGCTTCATTACGATATTGCACGAAGCATGACCCGTGTCGCATGTGAGGTTTGTGCCGATACCGAACATACATCTGATGCGACCATCGCACGCACGCTTGATATCTACGGCCTTCTCGAAGTTGAGCGAGTCGCTAAACACGATGCTCTTGGTCTTAGGATCGATACCCAATTCCTTATAACGGTTGATGGCCATGTCGATAAATGCGAAAGGATCGCCCGAGTCGTGGCGCACACCATCAAAGAGGCACGCGTGCTTCTTCGAGAAGTTGTTGAAGAATACCTCTGAGCCGAAGCTATCGGTCAAGGCTGTGCCGAGGTATCCATCGTATACCTTCACCCAATCCTCCATAGTCAAATAGTTAGCGTTACGAGGACCACCATTCACCGCTGCGATGAACATAGGTAGCTCGTGGGGGTAGGTGCCAATCATCTTCATCTCAAGCTCCATTGCAAGGTGGCAGTTCGACGTGCCGATACATCCGCAAGGGTTGTTCTTGAGGTGCTTAACCACCATGCGCTGCACATCGTACGAGAAGCGACGTCGTGTGCCGAAATCCGAGAATACGATATCGTTGTCACGCGCAATCTGCTCCTTCTGCTCCAGACGGGCAATCATAGCCTCAGCATCGTAGCTGTTGCGTAGGTGGAACATCTCCGATACGGTGGCAAGGATAGGAATCTCGTAGAGTGTCACCTTGTACATATAGTCCGTAACGTTAATCTGCAGATGCTGCTCCTCGTCGAGCCATACATTGATCTTCGATGCGTCGAAGCGGAAGCCTTTGAGCCACTCAAAGTAGTTCTGAGGGATATACTTGCAGTGGGTCTTCATATACTCAAACTCATCCTCCGAGAGCGATATGCGCTCCAAGGCCTTGAACTCGGCCTTGAGATCCTCCAAGAAATCTTCATCGAAGCGAGTCTTTGCACGGTCGTTGAATGTGAACGTACCTATCGCCTGTGGGTATAGCTTGAAATAGGCGTATGAGGTTGTAAACTTGTAAAGGTCAGTGTCTAAGATTGAACGTATCATGGTGATTATAGCTTTTTAAGTTCGTTGTATAGTAGTTCTATTGCGTATGCCGATGCTCGGCTAATTATCTGTGAACGATCTGTGCCGCAGTTGCGCAGTACAGCGATTGTCTTTTCGGGTGTTGCTACGGCCATCCATACCGTGCCTACGGGCTTGTGTTCCGAACCTCCCGAGGGGCCTGCAATTCCCGTGGTGGCTATTGCATAGTCGGCACCCGTGATGCGGCGTACACCCTCGGCCATGGCGCGGGCTACCGACTCGCTCACAGCTCCGTCACGCTCGATAAATTCGGGGTTTACGCCGAGGATATCGCACTTTGCACTATTTGCATAGCTCACAACGCCCGCTAAGAGGTATGCCGATGCTCCAGCCATCGCTGTAAACTTCGCGGCAATACTTCCTCCCGTGCAACTCTCGGCAATAGATAGCGTCTCTTTACGCTCGGTCAGTATCTCGTGTACGCGCTGCTCGATAGTCGATCCCTCCATTCCCACGATGTTGTCGGGTATGATGCGCTCCAACTCGGCAAAGGCTGCGGCGATGTCGCTCTCGGCCTGCTCCTTGATGGTGTCGTATGCCGAAAGGCGTAGGCGTACGATATTGGGCGCTGGAAGATATGCCAGGTGGAGATAGTCGGGTAGGGCATCCTCCCAAGCCGAGATGCGCTCGGCAAGTATCGACTCGGCGATGCCGTGTGTGATGAGCGTGCGGTGAACGATTGTACTAAGTTCGAAACGCTCCTTGAGGCGAGGTAGCACCTCATCTTCCATCAAGTGCTCCATCTCGAAGGGTACACCAGGCAACGAAATTACCACGCCACCCTTGGCCGTGTCAAACCACATACCTGGGGCTGTGCCGTGGGCATTGCGCAACACGGTGCAGCACTCTGGAAGCATCGCCTGACCACGGTTCAAATCGGTAAAGGCAACGCCACGACGCTCCAACAAACGACGCACATGCTCACCCTCAGCTTCGTTATACACGAGCTTCGAGCCAAACATCTCGGCTAACGTATGCTTGGTGATATCATCCTTCGTAGGGCCAAGGCCACCTGTGGTGATAACCACATCGGAACTGCTCATCGCACGGTTGAGCGTGTCGATGATTGCCTCCTTGGTATCTCCTGTCGAGATCTTCTCGTGGATGGTGATACCTATGCCGTTGAGGTGGCGCGAGAGCGATGCGCTATTCGTATCGACAATCTGGCCGATAAGTATCTCGTCACCTATGGTAACTACTGTTGCTTTCATCACTTAGTTCTGCTTTTTATCGCTTTTAGGCTTCTGCTGATCTATCGCATTTTGGGTGCGTGAGGCGAGAAGCTTTGATGATTTTTTCAAAAGTTTTAGGCCGTTCTCCCTAAGTCCTGTGTTGAGGGCTACGAGCGATGCTCCAGCCTCCAACATGCGGCATACATCTTCGGGGTGCATCATACCTCCCGAGCCGATGATGGGGTAGTTACCCTCGGTGCGCTCGCTGATGTAGCGAACGATCTCTATCGAACGCTCCGTAAGACGAGCTCCACTTACCGCTCCAGCCTCCTCGGGGAGTAGCTCCAGCGATCCTGCTACGGCCTCGATGCCGTCCAGCGGTGTCTCGATGAGGATGTCGATAATCGTATTGAGCTCCTCGCGGTTAAGATCGGGCGATATCTTTAGAAGAATAGGTCGATAGTCTGGCTGTCCGCGACGGAACTCAAAGAGTGGCTCGATAAGCGAGAGTATCTCTTCGCGTGTGCGGGGTACAAAACGCTTCGAAGCGGTGTTGCACGCAATGTTGATAACGAAGAAATCGACATACTGATACATGTTTCGAAATACCCTGAGGTACTCTTTTACTCTCTCCTCGGCATGCGATGCTGTCTGCTTGCCTATGTTGCAACCGATGACCAGGTTGCGTGTGTAGTCGCTACGACGACGCACCTTGTCCAATACATACTCCAAGCCGCGCGATGGGTATCCCGAGTTATCGACCAGCGAGTCGCTATTGCGCAGGCGGCGGATACGTGGACGCGATGTGCCAGGCTGTGGGCGTGGAACTACCGAACCGATTTCGACAAAACCGAAGCCCGTTGCAGACAACTCGTCCAATAACTCTCCATTCGAGTCGAAGCCCGCGGCAACGCCTATCGGATTGTTGAAATGTATGCCGAATACCTCCCTCTCAAGGTTCAATTTGCGTGGCGCAAGGCCGATATGTAGCCACCACTTGCCGAAGGGTAGCGAGCCCATAAAGTCGATCAGTGTGGTGTGAAGACTATGGGCATTCTCGGCGGGTAGCAACCTTGTGAGATATTTGAATAGCGTGCGTTTCATTATGCTCTTCGTTATTCGATGCTATGCGCGGGGTAGTGTGAGCTTAAACTCCAAACCACCCTGAGGTCTGTTGCGTACTGATATATCTCCACCGTGGAAGAGTACCGAGTTCTTGACGATCGAAAGACCAAGGCCTGTGCCTCCGAGCTTGCGCGAACGGCCCTTGTCGATGCGGTAGAAGCGCTCGAAGATGTGGAGTAGGTGCTCCTCGTCGATACCGATACCATTATCCGAGAATGTTATGGTGTACTCCTCGTCGCTCTGTGCGATAAGACGAATGAAGATGTCGCGACCACCCGAATAGGCAATAGCATTGTCTGTAAGATTCTTGAAGATAGACATAAGCAGCGTAGAGTTACCCTTAACCAACATACTCTCTGCCATGTCGATATTTACACGCATACGCTTATCATCGGGTAGAAGTGCCACATCGGAGGCTATCTCGTCGATGATTGAGCGCAGCTCGACACTCTCGCACTCAATACGGCTGCTACCATCCTCCAGACGAGTGATGGTCGATACATCGTGGAGCAACTGCGAGAGTCGCTGGCTGTGGATGTAGCACTTCGAGATAAACGACTCTCTCTCCTCGGGCGTGATATCTTGATTGCTGATGAGCGTCTCCAAGTAGCCCTGAATAGCTGCCACGGGAGTCTTAAGCTCGTGGTTGATGTTGTTCGTAAGCTGACGCTTGATGCGTAGCTTCTCCTGCTGCTCGTGCAATGCGAGGTTGTGCTCGCGTCGAACATCGATAGTCGCCTGCTGCAAGCGGCTGTAGAGGTCGATGATATGGCGCGAAAGGTCACCGAGCTCATCATTTGCAAACTCGGGAGTCTTGATATTTGTGCCATTCTCCATAGCCTCGGCTACGCGCTGCAGGCTTCGGATGTTGCGTGTAAGACGCAGAGCCAAAATGAGGGCTATAACTGTCGCTGTTGTTGCCACGCCGATAATCAAGTAGAAGATGATCTCGTTGATGTAGTCCTCCGATACAAAGTGGTGCAACAACGAGTAGCGGTAGATGATAAATCCACCGATAAAAGAGATGATAAGAATAGCAAGTAGCAGATACATGCCACCGCGGTAACTCAAAACTTTAGCCTTCGAATCCATATCCGTATCCTGTTCTTGTTATAATATTATTTCCGTAGCGCCCCAATTTTTTGCGCATACGCGTAATGTTTACATCTATCGTGCGGTCGAGAACGATTACCTCGTTGCTCCAAACGTGCTTCATGATCTGCTCTCTCGAAAGAATCGTGCCCTGGTGCGATAGCAGCAATACGAGAATATCAAACTCCTTGCGTGTTAGGGCTACCTCCTCGCCATCTATGCGGCAACTCTTGTTGAGGCGATTAACGATAAGGCTTTCGTAGCTGATTATATCCTGCTCTTGGCTCTGCGGTTGCGCTACCTTAGGCTCTAAGGGGCGTGCCGTGCGGCGCAGTACGCTGCGAACGCGAGCCAGCATTTCGGCCAACGAGAAGGGCTTTGCTATGTAGTCATCCGCGCCGATGTCGAAACCTTTGATCTTGTCCTCCTCGCCATCAAGCGCCGTGCAGAAGATAATCGGAAGAGTTGCCGTCTCGCTGCGTTTGCGTAGTATGCGCGCAAGACCAAAGCCACTCAGCTCGCCCATCATCACATCGAGAATGGCCAAGTCTAAACCCTCGAGCGGTAGCGAAAGAGCCTCCTCGGCACTATATGCCGTGACTACCTCATATCCATCTTTCTCGAGGTTGAACCTCAAAATCTCGCACAACGACTCCTCGTCATCTACCACCAATATTCTATATCGTTGCATAGTCTACTTAGTAAGCCAATTTTATATAATAAATATAAGTACAAAAATAGTTATTTTCTCTTAATATTACAATTTTGCGTTGTCAAAAAAGCACTTTTAAGTAGATATTTCGAACGAGTCGTAACAATTTTGTAACAAAAACGTAACAATTATTTGTTATCTTTGCACTCGGCACGACTTATTGTCGGCTGAGAACTAACCCCGCAACCCTCAATCTAAGAGGGTGCTAAAACTCTTAAATTATGGATTTATTCATAGTTATCACACTTGCCCTTCTTGCCATTATGGGTATCGTGGTGGGTGTTTCGAACGATGCGGTGAACTTCCTAAACTCCGCATTTGGCTCTAAGGCGGCATCTCGTCGCGTTATTCTTTCGATTGCAGGCTTGGGTGTTATGGTCGGTGTTATGACCTCAAGCGGTATGATGGATGTGGCACGTAGTGGTGTCTTCTATCCAGCGATGTTTAGCTACGAGGAGATTATGATTCTCTTCCTCGGTATGATGCTCTCGAACATCATTCTGCTCGATATCTACAACTCGCTGGGTCTGCCCACCTCGACTACCGTATCGTTGGTGTTCGGCTTGCTGGGTTCGGCAATGGCACTCGCGCTCTACAATATTTGGGGTGGAGGTAGTGATGCTTCGCTTGGTGAGTATATCAACTCGGGTAATGCCTTTGCTATTGTGTCGGGTATCCTTCTCTCTGTGGTGCTCGCATTCTTCGCAGGTCATCTGTTGATGTATCTCTCGCGTCTTATCTTCTCGTTCCGTTACCACAAGATTTTCAACCGCTTCGGTGCGCTTTGGTGCGGTATTACGGTTGCGGGTATCATCTACTTTACGGTCTTTAAGGGCTTGAAGAGTACGACGCTTATTCCTGTGGTTATCAAGGACTTTGTGAACGATAACACTTCGTTGTCGTTGCTTATCCTTTGGGTTGGTAGCTCCGCGCTACTCTGGGTATTGCAGCGTTTCAAGGTCAATATTTTGCGCGTTTCGATTCTTGCCGGCACATTCTCTTTGGCGTTGGCATTTGCGGGTAACGACCTTGTGAACTTTATCGGTGTGCCCTACGCTGGTTACGATTCATATATGTTGGCTCATAGCTCAGCCGAGCCTATTACCTCTATGGAGGCTCTCTCGAATCCTACGGTTGCAAACTTCTGGATTATGTTTGCTGCGGGCTTGATTATGGTAGTTACGCTCTTTACGTCGAAGAAGGCTATGCGCGTCATCGAAACCGAGCGTAAACTTTCGTCGCAGAGCGAGGAGGCTCCATTGAATAGCGATGCAACGGTTGCGGCACGAGGTATTGTCCGTGGTGCGCGTGCCTTGAGCGAGGCTATCAATGCGATAACGCCTAAGCGTGTTACAGCTTGGATTGATACTCGTTTCGAGCAGCTTTCGGAGGAGGAGCGTGGCGATGTAAACTACGACCTTATTCGTGCTACGGTGAACCTTACAGCTGCAGCGATACTTATCTCGATCGGTACTCAGTTGAAGTTGCCTCTTTCAACAACATACGTTGTATTTATGGTTTCGATGGGTTCGTCGTTGGCCGATAGAGCGTGGGGTCGAGAGAGTGCCGTATATCGTATTACGGGTGTTACAACCGTTATTATGGGTTGGTTTGTAACGGCTCTCGGAGGTTTCATTATTGCTCTTGGCGTAACCCTTATTTTGGTGTTCGGCGGAAAGATCGCAATTATCGCTGTCACAGTGCTTTGTGTATTACTTCTTATTAAGAGTAATTTTGCGCCTAAGAAGAGTGATGACAACGCAAATGCCGATTCTGCTACAACGGCTATCACCGATGCGTTGAAGCTCAGCCCCGAGGAGGCGCTTATTGCCTATATCGAGCACGTATGCTCGTCGATGGAGCGTGTTACGTTGATCTACGACCGTACGATTGTTGCTGTATTTAAGGAGAATCGTAAGGTGCTCAAGGATATGGTTCGCGAGGCTGAGGAGTTCTACCACTCTACACGCCAGCAGAAGTATGAGATTATGCCTCTGTTGCGTAGCTTGCAGGAGAACGATGTGACAACAGGTCACTACTATGTGCAGGTTGTGGACTACATCTCCGAGACAAGTAAGGCGCTCTTGCACATTACGCGTCCTTGCTATAAGCATATCGACAACAACCATACGGGTCTAACTAAGGAGCAGGTCTACGACCTCAAGCGCATCAACGACCGCGTGGAGGAGATCTTTAACGAGATTAACGAAATGTTGCGCACGCGTTCATTCTCGCGTATGGATCACATCCTCAATAAGCGTGATGAGATGTTTGGCCTTATCGACGAGGTTATGCAGAACCAGCTACGTCGTCTTCGTGATATGGGCGGTTCATCATCGGCTAATATGTTGTTCTTCAATATTCTTACCGAGACCAAGACTATGGTTCTTCACTCGAGGAATATTATGAAGTCGTTGGAACATTTTGTCCACTTCAAATAGGAAGGTGTATATTTAGGCTACTTTGGCACTACACTCAAGCGCGAGATCCTCACATACGTTTAGTATGCTGCGGTCTCGCGCTTTTCGTGTGCCTAAAATTAGCGCAAATCTGCATATTCGCTTGTGTTTGATACTGTGTGCCGTCTTCTCGGTCTTGGCGTGCGTGCGCGCATATACGCACGTGTGTACGCAGTTAATTATGTTATACAACAAAGAGAGCCTATCCCCTGAGGGATAAGCTCTCTAATGCTCGTGTTAGCGTAACGACTATAGGTTAAGCTCCTTGGCGATAGCTGCGATCTTCTCGTCGAGCTCCTTCTCGACCTTCTCGAACTGCTCTACGCAGCAGAGAGGAGCCTTAACGCCGAAGTAGAACTTAATCTTAGGCTCGGTACCTGAAGGACGAACCGATACCTTAGTGCCATCTTCAGTAAGCCACTGCAATACGTTGCTCTTCTCGTCGATACCCTCAATTGCACGGCGCTCACCTGTCTTAGTGTCGATCTCCTCCAATGTCTTGTAGTCCAAAATCTTCACTACGGGTGAACCGAGCAGTGACTTAGGAGGATTCTGGCGGAAGTCTACCATCATCTGCTGAATCTCGGCAGCACCCTCCTTGCCCTTGCGGACAACATTCACAAGGCCCTCGCGGAAGAAGCCATACTTAACATATAGCTGCTGCAACCACTCATAAAGAGTGATGCCCATAGTCTCGCGTGCCCATGCTGCAGCCTCGGCAACGAGTGTGATAGCTGCTACACCATCCTTATCGCGTACGAAGTCGCCAGGAAGATAGCCGAATGACTCCTCGCCACCGCCGATATACTTAGTCTTGCCCTCCTGCTCGCGGATGATCTTTGCGATATACTTGAAGCCAGTGAGGCAGTTGTAACACTTAACACCGTAGTGTTCAGCGATAGCATCAGGCATCATAGATGTAACGATAGTCTTAACGACAAACTCCTTGCCTGTAATCTTGCCAAGCTCTGCCCAGCGTGTGAGCTGGTAGCTCATAAGAAGCACGAGAGTCTGGTTACCGTTGAGCAATACATAATCGCCCTTACCAGTGCGCAAAGCTACGCCCAAGCGGTCAGCATCGGGGTCGGTAGCCATTGCAAAGTCGGCACCCTCCTTCTCGGCACGCTCGATGGCCATAGCCATTGTCTTGCGCTCCTCGGGGTTGGGTGATGCAACTGTTGGGAAGTTGCCATCGAGCACCATCTGCTCCTCTACGCATATAATATTATTAAAGCCGTAGTTGCGAAGCGACTGAGGTACGAGCTTCACGCCGGCACCGTGCAAAGGTGTGTAGACGATCTTCATATCGTTGTGCTTAGCAACAGCCTCGGGCGATAGCGATAGATCTTTGATTGCTGCCAAGTAGATCTTGTCGAACTCCTCGCCAAGGATTGTGATATTCTCGGCGTTGCGTCCTGTGAGCACCTGTGCTACCTCGGTTACTTTGCCTACCTCCTCGATGATGTTTACATCGTGTGGAGAGGTTACCTGCGAACCATCTGTCCAGTATGCCTTGTAGCCGTTGTACTCCTTGGGGTTGTGCGATGCTGTAACCATAACGCCCGAGTGACACTTGAGCTCGCGGATAGCAAAGCTAAGCTCGGGGGTTGGGCGCAAAGCGTCGAAGAGGAATACCTTGAAGCCGTTCGATGCGAAGATATCGGCTACGCGCTCAGCAAATAGGCGTGAGTTGTTGCGGCTGTCGTGTGAGATAGCCACGCGAATCTCCTCACCCTCGAAGTTTTTCTTGAGGTAGTTAGCCAAGCCCTGAGTTGCTGCACCTACGGTATAGATATTCATACGGTTGCTACCTGGGCCCATAATGCCACGAAGGCCACCCGTACCAAACTCCAAATCCTTGTAGAAGCTCTCGATGAGCTCATTCTTGTTGTTCTCCATGAGGAAGCGTACCTCCTGCTTGGTCGCCTCGTCATAGTCACCATCGAGCCACGCTTGCGCTTTGGCCATTACCTGCTTGTCCAAATCGTTTGTCATAGTTGTATAGGTTATGTTTATAGTTTGTTGTTGGCGTAGAAATATTTTCCAATATGCAAATATAAGAAAAAATATTGATATAATGAAGTATCAGGCAGTTAAAATTTCCGACAAAAATCAAGCCGATTTAGCCTTATTAAAAAAATCGATATTTGCAACATTATTTCGAGTTTATTTTAATAAAATTATCCACATCTTTGCACTGTCAAAACACCCCTATTTGCAGCGGCAATTTCGGGGGTGTGAAAGCAAAAATACAGGCTCAATTCATAACTTGCTGAAACAGAAAGAAAAAGCTGTTTCATGGGGATTGTCGGCCTTAGAATTTAACAAAAAATGAACACGATGGTACAGACCGATACATATAGCGAAGTGTGGCAAGACTGCCTCGACAGACTCCGCCCCTCGATTACGGAGGAGGAGTTTGCGAAGTGGTTTAAGCCAATCTGGCCCATCGGGTTCGATGGTGCTAACCTCCGCCTCAGAGTTCCCAACGAGAGCTTTGTGGCAAGCATCGAGAAGCGTTATTTGCGCTATCTCCGTCCTATTATCTCGGAGTTGTATGGTGCTGATACTCAGCTTCATTACGCTGTGCCTCGTCGTGCTGCGCAGACCGCCGTGGCGGCAGATAGCTCTGCTGTGCCTCAGTTTGCTACGCCCACAGACACTGCAAATATAAAAAATCCTTTTGTAATTCCGGGTCTTCGTCGCATAATGTTCGATCCGCAGCTCAACGCCAACTACACTTTCGACAACCATATCGAGGGTGAGTGTAACCGCTTGGCGCGCTCGGCAGGTATGGCTGTGGCAGTTACCCCAGGTAACAACGCCTTCAACCCGCTATACATCTATGGCGACTCGGGATTGGGTAAGACACATATCGTTCAGGCTATCGGCCACGAGGTGCGTCAGCGTCACCCAGAATTGCAGGTCTTATACGTCTCGATGAACAAGTTCCAGGCGCAGTTCCAGACAGCATACAAGAATGGCGAAATTACCGACTTTATCCACTTCTATCAGATGGTCGATGTGCTCATCATCGACGATATTCAGGAGCTTACGGGTAAGACAGGTACTCAGAATGCCTTCTTCAATATCTTCAACCATCTACAGCTTGCAGGTAAGCAGCTTATCCTCACATCGGATAAGCCTCCCGTTGAGCTTAAGGATATCGAGCAGCGTCTGCTCACACGTTTCAAGTGGGGTTTGTCGGCATATTTGAGTGTGCCCGACTACGAGACGAAGCTCAAGATTATCCGTGCTAAGGCGCAGCGTCTTGGTGCAAGCATCCCTGAAGATGTCGTGGTATATCTTGCAGAGAATATCTCGGCGAATGTGCGTGAGATTGAGGGTGCGCTATCGTCGTTGATCGCTAACGCCTCGTTCCTCGGCCGTAAGATTACCATATCTTTGGCAAAGGATATTCTCAAGGTCTATGTTAAGCTCACGCAGCGCGAGATTACGATCGAGCATATCGTAAAGGTTGTTTGCGACTACTACAATATCGAGCTCGACACCTTTAACTCGGCTAAGCGTACACGCGATGTGGCGCAGGCACGTCAGGTGGCGATGTATCTCGCAAAGCAGCACACCAAGGCCCCTCTCACGGTGATTGGTTCGTCTATCGGTGGTCGTAACCACGCCACGGTATTGCACAGCTGCAAGGCGGTATCTGATATGATGGATACGGATAAGCAGTTCAAGCTTCAGATTGAGGAGATTGAGCGTTTGGTTACCGGCAAAAACTAAATTTCTTGTGATAAGGGGTTATCTGCGACCCATCCCAAAAGTAAGACCCCTCGGGCTGTACTTCGTGTACTATCCCGAGGGGATCTTCTTTTGCGATAAGCCACATCTAACCCCTTCTAACAAGAAATTTCCTGTGATAAGGGGGGCTTTTTTTTGATTGAAGAGCTAAATCTCTCTCCTTCTATCGAAAAATTGTAGTGTGCGGGCAAGAAGAATGTTATTCCGCTTTTCAATCGTTGTCCCGAATAGAATACACGTCGAGTCCTGTACATCGTCGCCATTTTTATCGCATAGTTACTTGCTATCCGCCTAAAAATTCCTTGTATCTCTTTCTAAAATTGCGCCCTCGTAGAGGTTTGTTTTCTCGGAAAAGTTTTGTATCTTTGCAATTTGATTGAAATAAACGATTAAAAGGCAGTTTATTATGTTAACTATTCTCTA
>JAFYXB010000058.1 GCA_017546345.1 Alistipes sp.
CGTAACCCCCGATTGTCGTGTGACACTCCCACCACACAGGCACAATAGAGGTGATGCTACGACAATCCTTGTCGTGCGACACGATAAGCGTCGTCACCAAACGACACTCCACCTCATCATCCATCGCAACGACCGACCCCGAAAAGAACTCCTTTGCACCGATAGCTACAACCAACTCCTCGGCAACATTAGCATAAAGCTTGTCTGAAATCTCGTACATACTATTAACTCTAAAATTATTGAACTTAAAAAATTTTGAACACACAGCCAGCAGCAACGTTTAACTCTGATAAATTTCTTAATAAACGGGGCTTCAGCGCTCTTTTTCAGCATATATTTCGACCCGAATAGAAAGATTTTTTGGTCTAAAATTTGCGAATTAAAATAAACTGCTTAACTTTGTAGTGCAAATATAAATTCAAATATTTGCCTTGTCAAGTTTTTAGTACAATTTTTTAATATAATATTATTTTATATGAATGAGGTAGGTGCAAGATTAAGACTTATGCGCAAGCAGCTAAATATGACACAAGAGCAACTTGCTCAACGACTTGGCGTCGGTAAAGCGGCTCTTTCGATGATCGAGACAGGCAAGGCGAGCCTCTCGACGCGCAACCGCAACATCCTTGTTCAAGATTTTAACGCAAATCCTGAATGGTTGGATAGCGGCAGAGGCAAGATGTTCAATGCCGAGCCCAACCTCACGCAGTTTCCTCACCGCACCGACAACTCTCTTCCTCTGCAGAGCGTACCACTCTACTCTATCGAGGGAACGGCAGGTCTTGTACCCCTCTTTTCGAAGCAGGAGGAACTGAAGCCCGTAAACTTCATCCACATCCCCAACCTGCCTAAGTGTGACGGTGCGATATATGTTGTTGGCGATTCGATGTACCCGCTACTCAAGAGTGGAGATATTGTCTTGTACAAGCAGCTCAACGATGTCAGAGATGTCTTTTGGGGCGATATGTACCTACTCTCTATTGATATCGACGGCGAGGAGTATATCACGGTGAAGTATGTGCAGAAGTCGGAGCACGAGGGCTTCGTAAAGCTCGTCAGCCAAAACCAGCACCACGCCGATAAGGAGGTGGAAATCAGCCGCATCCGAGCTATCGCTCTGATTAAGGCCTCGGTGCGCATGCACACGATTGGATAGCATTACGGGATACAGCGCTCTCTTCGTGAGGGCGCTGCACTTTTTTTGTAGGGTCGCTACGCTTTTGGGGGCGCAAGCATAGCTTGCTCTTGGGGGCGTGCCTGCGGCACTTTTGGGGAGCGCACCTGACGGTGCTTATGGGGAGCACCTCTTCTAAAGGGTCATTCTATATTGGCTACGAGGAGATGCTTCGGCAAGCTCAGCATGACACTCATGTGCAACAAACGCGAAGCGTCCCCAAGAGCAAGCACTGCTTGCGCCCTCAACAGGGCTTTAGCCCGCCCCCACACACCCCAATAACTCAGCGTCAAGCAACAACGACTATCCCACATTCATCAGCACCACAACCATGGTTTCTTGTCAGAAGGGGTTAGATGTGGCCTCGATAAAGAAATTGCCCCAGATGGGACATACCAAGCGTATTTCCCATTTGGGGCAATGATTGAGAGGTCGCAGATAACCCCTTATCACAAGAAATTAAAGTGTGCGGATTGTTGGAAAGAGATTATACAACTGCTCCATCAACGCCTCCATATCAAATCCCTCACGAAGAATTAAAAGAATGGTGTTATCACCAGCAATAGTGCCCAACACCTCGCTAATACCACGGCTGTCGATAGGCACAGAGATAGCGCTCGCATAGCCAGGCTTTGTGGTGATTACACACATATTGCCCGAGAAGGCGATATCGGTGATGTTGTCCGACACGTTTGTCGATACGTGCATATCGTTAGATGTGCTGTTTGGCAATACATAGATGTAGCCCTTAGCCTTGTGAGGCACCTTTGCGACATGCATAAACTTGAGGTCACGCGAGAGTGTTGACTGGGTAATCTGCACGCCATTCTCCTCCAAACGCGCGATGAGCTCCTCCTGTGAGGAGATAAACTCCGATCGGATAATTTTACGTATAAGTGACAGACGCTGGGTCTTATTATTCATTGTCTTTTCGTCTTGGTTAGTATCTAATTTATCTAACGCTTTCATATTACATATTATTTTAACAATGCTACAAAATTAGCATTTTCTCTATGAAAATCCAAACAATTTTATCAAAATAACCATACATTAATTAAATTTAGGAAAAATCGATTGGCCATTTGATATAAATTACTATATTTGCACACATGTATTTAATAAATAGGGTAAAGGAATCAATGTTTGTTTAATTAAATATTTATTTTTTAAGTCTATGAGAAAACTTTTTTCACTTCTTAGCCTTGCCATTATGTTTTTTATGGTAGGCTGTGAGATTAACGGCGCTCCTACAAAGAGCAGCATGTCATTCACCTTCACAGATGTTGAGGTGGAGACTACTTTCTTTGAGGTTATTGTTACTCCATCAGATCCTGATATGGCCTACTACCTCTCTGTTGTTGAGGCATCGGCAATCAAGGATATGGATGACGCAACAATCATCAGCAATGTCATTTCTGGCGACATTAAGTCTACAGTAAACAAGGGCGTTAAGAGCGTAACTGAGACAGGTCTTGCTCCTAACACTCAGTACACTATCTTCGCATTCGCTTATGGCGATACTGAGGTTGCTACACGTCACGAGGTTTCTACACTCAAGAGCCTTGGTAAGCTTCCTCACGAGCAGTTCGAGGTTAAGCTCGAGGTGACAAGCGTATCGGCAAACTCTGCTACAGTGAAGGCTACGCCTAACAGCAGCGAGAACCGCTACCTCTTCCGTGTGCTTACTGCTTACGAGCTCAACGCATTCGGCATCTACAACAACGACCTCGAGATCTTCAACTATATCATCGAGAACCCTAATAGCAACGACTACATCTATACAGGTACAACTACTTTGAACTGGGCTACAGCTTCTGAGACTGAGTACTTGGTAGTAGCATTCAACGTTGAGAGCTACCAGCAGGTTGTTGATGGCGAGGTTGAGGTTCGTCTTTTCCGTGCTGAGTTCAAGACTCCTCGTGGCGAGCAGGTAGATCCTAACACTTTGTTCACTGTTTCTAACCTCACTGTATCTTACGACGACTTCCGTCTTGACGTAACTCCTGTTAAGGGCGAGAGCTCATTCTGGACATACTACATCTGGACTAAGAAGAACTACTACGATACATTGAACAACGAGGCTCAGGCAAATATCGTTATGCGTAGCTACTGGGGCTTGAACAACATCGGTGTAGACCACGGTTTGGACTTCGGTACATTCATCAAGGATTACTTGGGTCAGGAGGGTAGCTCACAGATCCTCGCATACGAGCCTTTGAAGAACGACACTGAGTATGTTGTTGTATTGTTCTACATGGATCCCGAGGTTTCAGATCCTACCGTTGTTTACGACTACAACTACGTAGCTGTTGAGTTCAAGACTTTGAAGCCAGGCGCTGAGGACTACGCTACATTGGAGGTTACAGGTCCTGCTATCGAGGCTGAGGGCTTCAAGTACAACGTATACTTCAACGTTAAGACTAATGACAAGGCTGCCGATATCAAGGTTGGTGCACAGCTTTGGAATAACTACGACTTCGCGAAGTATTGGGACGAGAACGACTGGACTCAGATTCAGGCATTCTTCCTCTTCCGTACATCTGTAAGCGCCGAGTCATTGGCTGCTGCGAAGACTATGGACGGTGCTACTATCAGCTTCCCTGGTGTAGATAAGGATGACTACGTATTCTTCTTCGAGGTGCTTACTGAGAACAACACTCCTACACAGTATGCTGTTCGCGTAACTCCCGATTTGTTCGAGTAGTTCAGAGAATAAAAGATAGCATGAAGGCTGTTGTTTGCTGCGACGTGAAGACGACAGCGAGCAGCAGCCTTTTGCTTTTTAACCTAATAAAGAACCTAAACCATGAAACTATTTAGACTATTTCCGCTAATGATTGCGGCTCTTCTCGGCTTTGTAGGCTGCGAGGAGAATACTCAGGTGGACGAGACTCCCGATCCCGTTGTCGAGCTTAAGGCCGACAAACAGACCATTTTGGCTGATGGCGAGGAGGTTGTTACATTCACCGTATTCGTAGATAAGGTTGAGCGTACGGATGATTGCAAGATCATCTGCCTTAAGGATAACACTATCCTCGAGGGCAACACGTTTGCAACTACCGAGGCGGGCGAATACTCGTTCAAGGCGACCTTCGAGAGCTACTCATCGGAGGCTGTCGTTGTTAATGCCCAAGAGGTAGAGGTGGAGGGCTGTGATGCTCCAGTGCTTATTGCCGACAAGACCGAGATTTGGGCAGATGGCGAGGATATGGTAACCTTTACCGTAACCTACGAAGATAAGGATGTTACAGCCGAGGCTACAATCTATAACCTCACTGACGAGTGCGCATTGGAGGATAACACATTCTCTACTACGACTAACGGTCATTACAAGTTTGAGGCTCGCTTGGAGGGCTGTCCTTTGTCATCGGCAATCGTTGATATCTATGCTGAGGCCGAAGATGTTCCTGTGCCCGTAGAGGTTACATTGGAGGTAGACAAGACCGAGATTAAGGCCGATGGCGTAGATGCTGCGACATTCACCGTAAAGGTTGATGGCGTGGTAACTACCGAGGATGTATATGTCTTTAACTTGGCTACGAGCAAGACCGTTAAGGATCGCGTGTTTACTACTACCGAGGCTGGCGAGTATAAGTTTATGGCTGCGTTTGGCGACAACTACTCTGAGCAGGTTACCGTTACAGCTACTGCTGTAGAGGGCGACGAGGAGGAGAAGGAGGAAGAGAAGGCTCCCGTTATCAAGCTTACAGCAGATAAGACGGAGTTTGTTGCCGATAACAAGGATAAGGTTACATTTACCGTAACATCTGATGGCGTGGTTTTGGAGAATGACTACATTATCTACCTCGTTGGCGAGAAGGATAATAGCGAGCTTATAAGCAACTTCTTCGTTACATCGCACGCTGGTGAGTATAAGTTCAAGGCCGCTGTTGGCGAGTACGAGTCGGAGGTTATCTCTGTTACGGCTACTGAGCCTGCACAGCCCGAGGAGCCAGAGAACCCAGAGCAGCCAGAGAATCCTGAGCAGCCAGAGAATCCTGAGCAGCCAGAGAATCCTGAGCAGCCAGAGAATCCTGAGCAGCCAGAGAATCCTGAGCAGCCAGAGAATCCTGAGCAGCCAGAGAATCCTGAGCAG
>JAFYXB010000059.1 GCA_017546345.1 Alistipes sp.
ATCTCAAAGGTATTGCTTTGAAACTATCTCTTTCGAGATAGATAAAACTTTAGCTGCTCAAAATCTTCAAAGAACCATATTCTAATTTTCTTAGAACTTCCATCGTTATTCCTCTCAAAAACTTTGCGAGGAAATCGCGGTGCAAAGGTAAGAACTATTTTTGAAACTTCCAAATTTTTCGGAAACTTTTTTCAAAAATATTTTCTGAGAACCTTTTTTCGCTGTCCGCCGTTTTAGAGGCGAAAGCGGGTGCAAAGATAAAACACATTTTTGAAACTTCCAAATATTTCGGAAACTTTTTTTTCAAAAAAACTTTTCTAAGAACCTCTGTAGTGCTTTCAGAAGCGTCTTTCGTCCTGATTGCGGGTGCAAAGGTAACACTTATTTCTGATTCTGCAAGCGTTTTCTTAAAAAATTTTCAAAATTCTTTCATTTTTCTAAAAATTGAGGGGTATACCTATATATAATATATATAAGGGGACTCAGATAGCGCATAAAGTGGCGTTGCAAAAGAATAAATAGCACGGATAGACCGAAAATGAAAAGATGATATTTCGATATTATAGCAGGCCGAGGCAGATTATAGAGGGGCTACGATTGTTGGGGAGACGCAGAGATAAGGAAGGCAGGGACGGGCTGACGCCCTTAATAGGGACGCAAGCTGAGCTTGCTTGATGGGTACGTGCCTTCGGCATCTATGGGGAGCGCGGACAACAAAGAAACTATCCCCCTCCAAAAAAGAAGCGTAAAGCGACAACGCCTAAACCGCAATCTTTTTCCCACGGCCTAATTTCTTGTCAGACGGGATTAGATGTGGCCTCGATAAAGAAATTGCCCCAGATGGGTAGTACTTGATGTATGTCCCATTGGTGGCGTTGATTGAAGCGGCGCAGATGTGCCACTATCACGAGAAATTATAATTTCTTGTCAGAAGGGGTTAGATGTGGCCTCGATAAAGAAATTGCCCCAGATGGGACATACTTGACGTATTTCCCATTTGGGGCAATGATTGAGAGGGCGCAGATGGCCCCTTATCACAGGAAATTTCTTGTTAGAAAGTAGTAGATGCTGCAACGATAAAGAAGTTGGGCTGGATGGGACATACTAAGCGTATTTCCCATTCAGCCCAACGATTGAGATGCAGCAGATGCTGCCTTATCACAAGAAATTACTTGATTGCAATAGCATCAATCTCTACACGTGCACCCATAGGCAAAGCAGCCACCTGGTAGCAGATACGTGCAGGCTTGTCACCTGTGAAGAACTCAGCGTAAATAGCATTCATTGCTGCGAAGTCAGCGATGTCTGCGAGAAGCACTGTAGTCTTAGCTACGTTGTCGAAAGAGTAACCTGCCTCCTCGAGGATGTAACCGAGGTTTGTGAGTGCCTGGCGAGTCTGTGCCTCAACGCCCTCAGCCATTACACCTGTAGCGCCGTCGATAGGAAGCTGACCAGAGATGTAGAGAGTTGCGTCGTGAGCGATAGCCTGTGAGTAGGGGCCTACGGCCTTAGGAGCCTTGGGCGATGCGATAACTTTTTTCATATTTCTATTTCTTTTAGATGTTTTGTACTATCTTTGTCGGACAAAGATACAAATAATTTGGTAAAATTTATGAAACAAACCGCGATATTTTCCACATTGCTTCTCGCAATTATGCTTCTTATGAGTTCGTGTTGCAGTTGCCGACAGAGCCAAAAGCTCGTAAAGCCTCTCGCCGGAACAGATTGGCAACTCATACAGCTTATGGCTCGCGACATAGCTGCAGAGGGCGATAGCTACTCTCTATTGTTTCATAGCGATGGCACAATAACAGGCGCTGGCGACTGCAATCGCCTTACTGCAACATATACGACAAGTAGCACGCGCGACCTACGCATAGAGAATATCGGCTCTACACGCCGTCTATGTCCTAATTTTGAGTTGGAGAATGCCTTTTTAGAGATGCTTTCGAGCGTAACCCACTACGAGATGGATGCTGATATTATGATTCTGTTGTCGAATGGCAAGCTTGTCGGCATGATGAAGGCCGTAGCTGCAAAGTAGGCGATAGAGTCGCATCTAACATATAGTAATAAAACCCCTCGGGATAGTACATCAACATACTTCTCGAGGGGATTTATTTTATTGAAGCGGGTAGATGCGCCACTATCACATGAAATTTCTTGTCAGAAGGGGTCAGATTTGACTATGACATGAGAAATGGCGGATGGGACATACTTGACGTATTTCCCATTCGCCATTTTGATTGAAGAGCCTAAGAGCCCCCTTATCACAAGAAATTACTTGCCGTTGTAACTATTCATCGTACGATCCGCACCTACAGACGCAAACGAAAGAATAGCATCGCCAAAGAGCTTTAGACGCTCAGGCATCAGCTTGTTCTCCTCGTCGGAGAAGTCGCCGAGAACATAATCGACCTGATGACCACGTGGGAAGTCGCCACCAACGCCAAAACGCATACGCGCATACTGATTGTCGCCAAGAAGCTCCGTGATATTCTTCAAGCCATTGTGACCACCCTCGCTACCATTCTTACGCATGCGGAATGTACCGAAGGGAAGAGCTATATCATCCGATATAATGAGAATATTCTCGCGAGGTATGCGCTCCTGCTCCATCCAATATCTCACTGCCTTACCCGAAAGGTTCATATATGTCGAAGGCTTGAGGAGCAGCAGAGTACGACCACGGTGTTTGAGGGTTGCCATAGCACCATAACGTACCGTCGTAAAAGAGATATTGGATGCCTCAGCTAAGGCATCCAATACTCTGAATCCTATGTTGTGGCGGGTAGCGGCATACTCAGCACCGATATTACCCAACCCTACAACAAGATACTTCATAGATTTGGTCTATGTTAGTATTTTGCAACTCAAAGACTACTGAGCAGCACGTGAAGCACGTGTTACGCGAACTGCACAAACAGCTGTAGTAGCAGGAGTTACGAATGTGAGGTTCTCAACAGCGAGGTCACCAACGAAGATAGTCTGACCAACCTTCAAAGGAGTTACGTCAACAACGATCTCATCTGGAATAAACTCAACAAGACCCTTAACTGTAAGCTTACGAGCTGAAAGAGCAAGCTTACCACCGATCTTAACACCCTCAGCGTTACCTGTAAGGCGAACGGGAACGTTAACTGCAACAGGCTTACCCTCCTGAACACGGTAGAAATCTACGTGAAGAACCTGCTCACGAACTGGGTGATACTGAACCTCGCGCATAACTGCCTTCTCTACAACACCATCGATGTTGAGCTCTACGATGTATGAGTTAGGAGTGTAGATAAGCTGGCTGAGCTCCTTAGCATCGATTGTAAATGCCTTCTCCTCGCCACCACCATAGATGATGCAGGGTACCTGACCCTCACGACGTGCAGCCTTAGCAAACTTCTTACCGAACTCTGCGCGAGCTGTACCATTAATCTGAATTGACTTCATAACTTTTTGATAATTAATTATTTAACTTCGATACCACTCAATTGCATCAGTCATATGCAACCCCATAAGTATCTGCTTTGGACTGCAAAGGTAGTAAAAATCTGTGAATTACAAATTTTCGCGTCACTTTTTTCACATCCCGACATTTTGGCTATAACCAAGCGCACACCTATATATTATATATAGCAGTTAGCTCTTTGAAAAGATTTTTGCACAAAAAGGCACAACTTTAGCATAAAATACATAACTTTGTAAGAGATACAAATTACATCATCATAAACACTACTGCTATGAAAGAAGAGTTAGCACTAAATCCCAATAAGGTAGTTGCCTATTTAGGCAAGCCTGCTAAGGAGTTTACCAAGGCTGATATCGTGCGTTATATCACCGAGAATGGAATCCGCATGGTCAATTTCATGTACCCCGCGGGTGATGGTCGCCTTAAGACTCTCAACTTTGTGATTAACAATGCAGCATATCTCGATGCTATTCTCACATGCGGTGAGCGTGTCGATGGCTCGAGCCTCTTCCCATTTATCGAGGCTGGTAGCAGCGACCTCTATGTCGTGCCCCGCTTCGCTACGGCATTCCACGACCCCTTTGCCGATATTCCTACACTCTCGCTACTATGTTCGTTCTTCAATAAGGATGGCGAGCCTTTGGCAAGCTCTCCACGCTACACGCTGCTCAAGGCTTGCGAGTGCTTCAAGCAGGTAACAGGCATGGAGTTCGAGGCGATGGGCGAGTTGGAGTACTATGTGATAGCTCCCGATACGGCGATGTTCCCTGCAACAGATCAGAAGGGTTACCACGAGTCGGCACCATTTGCTAAGTTCAACGACTTCCGCACAGAGTGTATGGCATATATTGCACAGGCGGGCGGACAGATTAAATATGGTCACTCGGAGGTGGGCAACTTCACACTCGACGAGTTGGTATATGAGCAGAACGAGATTGAGTTCCTCCCAACAGCGGCCCTCGATGCTGCCGATCAGCTTATGGTGGCTAAGTGGATTATCCGCAATCTCGCCTTCAAGTATGGCTACGAGGTGACCTTCGCACCAAAGATCACTGCGGGTAAGGCTGGCTCAGGTCTCCATATCCACATGCGCATCGTCAAGGATGGCAAGAATATGATGCTCGAGAATGGCGCACTCTCGGAGGTGGCACGCAAGGCTATTGCCGGTATGATGGAGCTTGCACCATCAATCACAGCCTTTGGCAATACAAATCCTACGTCGTACTTCCGTCTTGTGCCACATCAGGAGGCACCTACGAATATCTGTTGGGGTGACCGCAATCGCTCGGTACTTGTTCGCGTGCCATTGGGCTGGACGGCTAATAGCAATATGTCACGCATAGCCAACCCATTAGAGCCTGAGACACACTACGATACATCGAATAAGCAGACTGTGGAGATGCGCTCTCCCGACGGCTCGGCAGATCTATATCAGCTCATCGCGGGCTTGGCAGTAGCATGCCGCTACGGCTTCGAGTTGGAGAATGCACTCGAGATTGCGGAGCGCACATATGTAAACGTAAATATTCACAAGGCGGAGAATGCCGCAAAGCTCGAGCAGCTTGCACAGCTTCCCGACAGTTGCGCTGCATCGGCAGATGCTTTGGAGCGTCAGCGTGAGTTCTTCGAGCGCCACGGCGTATTTAGCCCTGCGATGATCGATGGCGTACTCAAGAGCCTACGCTCATACAACGACCGCACATTGCGTAGCGACATCGAGGGTAAGCCTGAAGAAATGCTCTCCCTTGTTCACCGCTACTTCAACTGCGGTTAGTGCGCAGAGATTATCAAACATGAAAGAGTACCCCAAAAGGAGCACTCTTTCATATTTTAGTATCATTACCCTATTTTGTAACTGTCTGACGATTAATCAGCGCGTGGGTAATCGTGAGCTCATCGACATACTCCAACTCATCGCCAAAGCCAATACCGCGAGCAATAGTCGATACCTTGACATCGGGGAAGGCCTTGAGGCGGCTCATAAGGTAGAAGAGCGTAGTCTCGCCCTCAACAGAGGTAGATATGGCAATAATCACCTCCTTAACATCACCCGTGAGTAGCTTATCGCACAGCAGGTCGATCTTCAGATCCGATGGACCTATACCCTGCATCGGCGATATAACACCGCCAAGAACATGATACAGGCCGTGATACTGCCCCGTATTCTCGATAGACATCAGGTCGGCAACCTGCTCCACAACACATATTGTCGAGCGGTCACGGCGCGAGTCGCTACATATCGGGCAGAGCGTCTCGTCCGAGAGGTTGTTACAACCTGCACAGTAGCGTATGTCGTGACGAAAACGAGAGATACTATGAGCAAGCGAGTCGGCCACATCCTCGTCCATCTTGAGGATGTGCATCGCAAGGCGTAGTGCCGTGCGGCGACCTATGCCTGGCAGACGCTGTAGCTCGCTACATACTCCATCCAACAACTTCGACATAGGCTACACTATCTCTATTACGTTACTGCGAATCCAACCCTTCTCGCCATCCGAGAACAGAATCTCGGTCCACTCGCCGTGGGCGCGTAGCAACTCAACAGTAACACCCTGCGAGGGCTGACGAATAACCTTCGAGGCGCTATCGGGCGAGGCGTGAACAGGCGTCGTGTCGTTGCAGACGACAACAGCCTGACCTCTATCTTGCAACTTAGCACGCTGCGAAAGAGCGAAAGCCGAGCTAAAGATAAAGAGCAGCAGGGCAACAATCGCAATCACAAATGTTAGCTTGCGGAGTACGATACTCTGCGAAAGCAAATAGCAAAGGAGCGCTGCAAGTAGCACAACAAGGTCTACTACAGAGAATATTGTCCAGCCATTTGTAGTTGCTCGATTAGCTATGGCGTGCCACAAGCCTACGATAAAGCTCTCGGGGATAGCCTCCGTATCGTTGGTGTGATCTACGGCAATGTCGAGGTTGTAACGCGCATCCTCCATCGAGGGATCGAGGCGCAAAGCACGACGGTAGTTGAGTACCGCACGGCCAAGCTCGCCATCGGCAAAGGTGCGACCCGAAGCCGATAAACGATTCTGTCCCAACTTGAAGTAGGCATTTGCCAAATTGTAGTACAACTCAGCATCGGCATAACCGAGCGAGGCAACACGCTCGAAAGAGTCCACAGCCGCAGCATAATCCTTATCGGCATAGGCCTTGATGCCCTCGGCCATACTCACTTCAGCCGTAGTCGTAGCATCGGCAGCATGGGCCTCAACTGCGCATAGCGTAAAGACGACAAAGAGGAGAGGTAGCACAACCGAACCTATATTTCTAATATATCGCTTCATCTTAGGTATTAATGTTTAATTATCGACTCGATTTTCGAGATTACATCGACAGCATCGCCATAGACGCTGTTCATATCACCCTCACTAACAGGCGCATACTGAGCCTCGTCCAAGCGCGAGATAATCTCGCAGAACTGCTCGGCATCTACAGATGATACTCCGCGACGATATAGCTCCTCACGAATCGTCTCCTTCGTGAGAGCCGATACGGGGATGTTGAACTTATCACCGATATAGCCCCACATAGCGCGAAGCATCTCCTCGTAGAAGGCGTGACGATTCTGCTCCTTCATATACTTTTCGGCCATACGCAGACGCTGCACAGCAACCTTATCGGCATGACGCATACGACGTGCTACGACATTGCGATTGAGACGCATACGACGACGTAGAAGCACAAAGAGTACGACAAACACCGCAAGTAGGAAGACCACGACAAGCCAATATAGTGGCGAGAAGATGAAGAGCGAGGCTGCACGTTCGGGGCGCACGTCGGTATGTATGAAGCGGATGTCGCGATTGAGCTGACGCATCGAACCTCCATAGTCTGCAAACACTCCCGTATGTATCGTCTCGCTTGAGGATTTGCCATCGTCAAGAACCTCCACCGTGAAGCGCTCCGTAGCGAGTGTCGTGTAGCTACCCGTCGCAGGATCGAAGAACGAGAACTCCAAAGGCTCGATTATAAATGTGCCTGCCGAGCGTGCCACGAATGGATAGGTGTAGGTTATCGAGCCCGAAGTGCCTGTGGCCGTAACCTTGATATTGTCTACGCTCTTGGTGTCGTAGAGCTCGAACGACTCGGGAAGATGACACTTTGGCGCAGTGATAAACTTGAGATTACCATCGCCCGAAATAGTTATAGATATCTGATCCGAAGAGTTGGCTTTGATCTCCGCCTCGGGCATCTTTGCGCTTAGGCTGAAGCGACCCACAGCTCCTGCAAACGAGGCTGGTGCACCCTTCGGGAACTCCTTAACCTGAATTTTCTGCTCGGGCGTTGTCAGCTTACGCGAAATGTGATATACCTGACGACCTCCAAATATGGGATCGAAGCCACGGCTATTACTCTGCACCACCTGAGCCACGACATTCATCGTTGCGGCTGGGATAACCACCTCACCACTGCGCTGTGGAGAGAGCAACAACTCGCGAATCTTGTAGGTCTCGTATACCCTACCGTTGTACTCCTCACGCGAAGGGGTGTTGTCGAAGGTTATCTCCTGCATCCAGAAGTCGTCAAATGGTGGCATCTCAAGACTCTCGATGCGGTCGATGCTGGCACGTGTGTAGAGCACCAACGAGGCTCGTATCGCCTCACCCTTGTAAACCTCGGTATCCGAAAGTTTTAGTCGTAGTAGGATATCATCCTTACCGATGCGACTCTCGGGGTTGTTTGACGCACCCTTACCGCCGCTATTGGCACTACTCTTCTCGGCAATAACCTCCACGGGGAATGGCTTTGTCGAGTACTTCTTACCCTCGACCTCAACGGTTGCTGCACCTATGGTAAATGTACCCTCGCGCTCGGGTAGAAGCACGTAGGTAAATGTGCAGCTGTAGCTCGACGACTGCTTGCCGTTGATAAACTGCACAGAGTGGCCTGTCGATATGCTCGGCCCCGCCAACAGCTCGAAGCCCTCGAAATTGGGGGCTGCAATCGAACGGTTATCGGGCTCGGCATCTACCGTAAACTCTACTCTAAAGGGGCTGCCCATCGCCGTAAGTGCGGGAGCATCAGCCGTGAACGACACCTGTGCCCACGCCTCGACAGAAGCCAAAAGGAGGGCTATGGTGAAAACTATTCTTCGAATCAAAAGTAACATTTGAACAAGTTTAATCTATGCCGACATTTGTGTAACGCCTCGGCCAAGCGTTTTATTGCATAGTCAATGGCCAACAACGCCCTCGTTGTATGAGCGTTGCCAGCCAATGTCTATATCAGTTTGCAGTGTGTATCGAAAACGTAATTGCTACACACCCATATACATTGAAGTTGTATAACAAGAGCAAGCAAGATGACAAATTAACCTTGCTATACAATCCAACTATTAAAATTGGAGAGTGAGGTTAGGTTGTTAATCGGTCGCAGGAGGTGAGGGCGCAGCATACTTGGCGTATGTGAGCATCTCACCTACAAGCCAAATGACAAGATAGCCTTGCTATACAATCCAACTATTAAAATTGGAGAGTGAGGTTAGTTTGTTAGTCGGTCGCAGGAGGTGAGAGCGCAGCATACTTGGCGTATGTGAGCATCTCACCTACAAGCCGAATGACAAGATAACCCCGCTATACAATTTTAATGAGCGTAGTCGGCAAAGAAATCATTACCCTTATCATCCACGATGATGAAGGCTGGGAAGTTCTCCACGTAGATCTTACGTACTGCCTCCATGCCGAGCTCCTCGAAGTCTACAACCTCGACGCTCTTGATAGAGTTCTTCGCAAGGATAGCCGCAGGACCACCAATAGAGCCAAGGTAGAAACCACCGTTAGCCTTACATGCATCGGTAACCTGCTGTGAGCGGTTACCCTTAGCAACCATCACCATTGAGCCACCAGCCTTCTGGAAGAGGTCTACGTAAGAGTCCATACGACCCGCTGTTGTAGGACCAAACGAACCTGAAGCCATACCTGCAGGAGTCTTAGCAGGACCTGCATAATATACAGGGTGCTTCTTGAAGTACTCAGGCATAGGCTTACCCTCGTCGAGCATCTGCTTGATGCGTGCGTGAGCGATATCACGAGCTACAACCAACGTACCCTTGAGGTTGAGACGTGTCTTAATAGGATACTTAGACAAAATCTCGCGTACCTTGTCCATACCCTCGTCGAGGTCGATATCTACTGCAGGTGACATCGCTGGAGCCTGTGCGGGGAGGAAGCGTGCTGGGTTCTTCTCCAACTGCTCGAGGAAGATACCCTCGGGAGTAATCTTAGCCTTGATGTTACGGTCTGCCGAGCAGCTAACACCGATAGCCACGGGGCATGATGCAGCGTGACGTGGTGCACGGATGACACGTACGTCGTGAACATAGTACTTACCACCGAACTGAGCACCGAGGCCGATCTCCTGACAGATCTTCTCAACCTTTGCCTCCCACTCCAAGTCGCGGAAGCAACGGCCACCCTCGTTACCCGATGTTGAAAGCTCGTCGAGATAACCCGCAGAAGCCTTCTTTACGGTTGAAAGACACATCTCTGCCGATGTACCACCGATACACAATGCGAGGTGGTAGGGAGGACAAGCCGATGTACCGAGGTCGAGGATATGCTTCTTGATGAAGGCTGTCAATGACTCCTCGTTGAGCAACGCCTTAGTCTGCTGATAGAGGAATGTCTTGTTTGCCGAGCCACCACCCTTAGTGATGAACAAGAACTCGTACTCCATGCCGGGGTGACCAGCGTAGATGTCGATCTGTGCGGGGAGGTTGGTACCAGAGTTCTTCTCCTCGGTCATTGTGAAGGGAACAACCTGTGAGTAACGCAAGTTACGCTCCTTGTATGTCTCGTAAACACCGCGTGAGATGCACTCAGCATCGTTAGCACCTGTGTAGACATCCTCGCCCTTGTGACCGATACAGATTGCGGTACCTGTATCCTGACATGTAGGAAGCTCGCCCTCAGCAGCTACACACTGGTTCATAAGCATAGTGTATGCCACAAACTTATCGTTATCCGTAGCCTCGGGATCGTTCAAGATGTTAGAGAGCTTCTGGAGGTGTGACGCACGCAAGTAGAACGATACATCAGCGTATGCCTCCTTTGCCAAGAGCTCCAAGCCCTTAGGATCAACCTTCAAAATCTTACGACCGTCGCACTCTACGACCTTTACATAGTCCTTCGTAAGAAGACGGTACTCCGTCTTATCCTGCTGGATAGGATACGGCTCCTGATAGATGAAATCTGCCATATATGGTTTAGTTTATTGAGTTAATTTATTTAGTTTTCATTAGTTAGATTACAAACCTCGGATGAAGGCTACGATTCCGCAGACAAAGACTACAGATACCAACACGGGGCATACGTAGCGAAGCAAAAAGCGGATGACAGGGTATGTCGCAGCATCGACACCACCCTCGGCCGTAAGTTCCTTGCGCATATCCTCCTTCTTCCACACCCAACCGACAAATATCGAGGTGAGAATACCGAGTACGGGGAGCATAACGATAGCCGTGAAGTTATCCAAAAGCGAGAAGAAGTTCATGCCTGCCACACGGTAGCTATCCCACGCGCCCAACGAGAGCGAAGCACCCGTAGCCAAAAGCATAGCCACAACCGTAACGATAGCAGCACCCACGCCACGCGACATACCGCGCTTCTCGACGAAGTACGACGTAACGGCCTCGTGCATAGATATTGTCGATGAGAGAGCTGCAAGGCCCAAGAGCAGGAAGAAGAGCGTAGCCCAAAGATTACCCAAAGGCATCGACGAGAAGACCTTAGGCATAGCTACAAATGCAAGCTGCATACCACTCTGATCGGCAACACCTGCCGAGAAGATGATAACCGCAGCGGTCAAAGCCACAATAGTATCGAGCGATACCACGCTGATAGCCGTACCTGCGATCTTGGTGCCATCCTTGAAGTATGAGCCATAGATGAGCATAGCGCCCATACCTACCGACAATGTGAAGAATGCCTGACCCATAGCATCGAGGAAGGTCTTACCCGTAACCTTCGAGAAGTCGGGCGTAAAGACATTACCCAACGCCTCACGACCCTCGGGCAACCACAACGAGTAGATAGCCAAGACGATGAGGATGACGAACAACAGAGGCATCATAACCTTCGAGGCCTTCTCGATACCTCCCTGCACACCACCGATGATGATAAAGTGGTTAGCAAGGATGAAGAGATAGGTAAAGAGCAGTGGCTTCCACACGGCCGTAGTAAAGTCGCAGAAGAAGGCTCCATAATCACCCGTGATAGCATTCGTAGCCGACGAGATAGCATAGTTGAGCGTCCAGCCCGAGATTACGAAGTAGTAACCCATAATCAGCGTCACCGAGAAAATGCCCATAGCACCGAGCCAGCCCCAACCCTTACGGATTGTCGAGAAGGCATCTATAGGGTTGCGCTTAGTGTTGTGACCCACAGCAAACTCCGCAATGAGGAGCGGAAGACCGAGCAGCAGGATGCAGCCCAAGTAGATGAGGATGAAGGCACCGCCACCATTCTCACTTGTGATATAGGGGAATCGCCAGATGTTACCCAAGCCGATAGCCGAGCCTGCGGCTGCGAGGATAGCGGCCAACTTACCGCCAAAACCACCACGTTTTTCTGTTGAACTCATAGTCCGAAAGTTTTTCGAATGTTTTATACTCTATCCGATAAGTGTTACACTAACGCTCTCGACCTTACCACCGAGCGGAGGCGCAATCTTGGCCACCGTGCACTCTATGCTCTCGATCTGAGGAAACTCGGCACGTATGGCGTCGATGACATTGGCGGCCGCCGCCTCGATAGTACGCTGCGTATGCTGCATCGTGCGCTCCACGATCTCGTATACCGTGAGGTAGTTTACCGCCTTGGTAACATCATCCTCGCGGTGGAGCTCACCCAAAGGTGTGCGTATCGCCAAATCTACACGATAGCGGTTACCCACCTGCTGCTCCAGATCGTAGCAACCGTGGTAGGCACGTAGCGAGATGTTGTTGAGTCGTATAGTGTAGCTCTTCTCCACAGCAATATATTATTGAACAGTGATTAGATAATAGTTCTTCTTACCGCGCTGTGCGAGTAGGTACTTACCAGCGATGAGGTCAGCCTCGGTAACGGCACGCATAGGATCAGTCACCTTCTCCTTGTTGAGCTGCACACCACCGCCCTGTACCATCTTGCGGCACTCACCCTTCGAGGGGAATACCTTGCACGACTCGGCAACGATGTCGATAAATGGCTTAGCCAAATCCTCGCGCGAAATGGTGAACTGAGGAACACCATCGAACACCTGCAACAATGTCTCCTCATCCAACGAGCGGAGAGCCTCCGATGTAGCGTTACCGAAGAGGATGTTTGTAGCCGCCTGGGCCTTCTCCAACTCCTCCTTCGAGTGGATCATCGCAGTAATCTCCTCGGCAAGGCGCTTCTGCAAGATACGCAAATGTGGAGCCTCGTCGTGCTCAGCGATAAGAGCCTCGATAGTCTCGCGGTCGAGCAATGTGAAGATCTTGATATAGCGCTTTGCATCGTCATCGCTCACATTGAGCCAGAACTGGTAGAACTTGTAAGGCGATGTGTAGCGAGCATCGAGCCATACGTTACCGCTCTCGGTCTTACCGAACTTCGTACCGTCGGCCTTTGTGATAAGCGGACATGTGATAGCGAATGCCTCAGCCTCAGCACCGAGCTTACGACGGATAAGCTCTGTACCTGTGGTGATGTTACCCCACTGGTCTGCACCACCGAGCTGAACCTTACAGTTCATAGTCTGGTAGAGGTGCAAAAAGTCATAACCCTGAAGAAGCTGATATGTAAACTCGGTGAATGACA
>JAFYXB010000060.1 GCA_017546345.1 Alistipes sp.
ATATTTACAAAAGTAAACACAAGAGGTGAAAATTTATAAAAAATGTGTGAAGAAATCAGCTCTAACTACAAGATTGAGGAAATTAACATAGAGCCGCTATATTATGTTAAATAAATATGTGCGACAGGCTCGACACACTCACCTATCGCACATATTATCAATTAGTTACAAGTTATTAACAGTCGCTGTTTTACTGCAATGAATTTGCAATTTCCGTAAACTCTTCTGGAGTTAATTTAAGCTTCTCACGGCCAAAATCTACATCCTTTTCGGTGTTCATAGGGATCAAATGGATGTGTGCATGGGCTACTTCGAGGCCCAAAACCACGGTTGCGACCTTAGTACACGCTGTAGTTGCCTTGATTTTCTTCGCAATCTGCTTTGCGAAAACAATCATCTCAGCGAGTTCATCATCCTCCAGATCGTAGAAGTAATCAACCTCTCTTTTAGGAACTACCAATGTGTGGCCCTTAGCGAGAGGAGCGATGTCGAGAAATGCGAAGAACTTGTCGTTCTCTGCAACCTTATAACAGGGGATCTCTCCTGCTATAATTCGTGAAAAAATTGATGCCATAATTCGATATCTGTTTTAGATTAATAGTTGTCTATTTTACCTATCTCAAATTTTATATCACCATACGCCGATATTACACCTTTACGAGCGATATATAAATAGTGTATAGTCTAACATCCAAGGAGCAACACAAAGTTCATACTACCCCATTCACAGCTTAGGCATTGAGCAGTCGCCTTACGCTCTCCATACCCTTAATGCTTCGAATATTGTCGAGCAACGTATTGAGACTTTCGATATCCTTAACATAAATGCTAATCGTTCCCTCGAATATTCCATCGTGACTCTGCACGGATATTGCTCGCATATTTATACTAAAATCGAGTGTGATCATCTTCGTCAAATCTAACATAATTCCCGTGCGGTCTATACCTCGTATCTCCACAGTGACGAGATATGATAGCGCTCGCTGTCGCGACCACTTGATCTCCTCTTTAACGATATTATCTCCAAACTGCGAGGCAAGACGAATCAACTCATCGCACGTAGATTTGTGTACGACGATGCGTCCACTTTGCGGATCACGATAGCCCACGGCCTTATCGCCAGGGATAGGCTCGCAGCACTCGGCCATAACAAACTCGGGCTCGTCGCTCGGTGCGACATCCTCCACGACAGTATCGTCCAGCGAAGCTGCCTCCTCGTCGAGATCTATATCCTGATCATCGTCCAGGGGATCGGAGCTACTGCCCGGAATGAAGAGCTTCCAGAACTTCAAAATCTTGCGTGACGAGTTCTCCTTAAGTAGCTTGTCGAGGTTATCAAGCGAGATAATACCCGCACCAATCTTCGAGTATAGCTCATCCTTATTGCGGCACTCATACGCAGGCATCAGCTTGCGCAATACCCTACCGCTAAGCATCACGTTATACTCCGCAAGGCGGCTTTGGAGTAGCTCCATACCGCTCTCAATATTATTCTGATTCTCGTGCTTCAAATAGCTCTGTATCGACTGACGAGCCTTGCTGGTGATAACCAGCGAGAGCCACTCCGCCTTGGGATGTGCACTCTCGGCCGTGATAATCTCCACCTGGTCGCCACTATTGAGCTTCGTACTAACCGAGGCTATCTTATGGTTAATCTTAGCACCGATAGCGTGGTTACCTATATTGGTATGTATCTCGTAGGCAAAATCGAGCACCGTAGCGCCATAGGGCAGATTCTGAGGCTCTCCCTTAGGCGTGAAGACTACGATATCGGTCTTGTACAACGATAGTTTGAAGTTATCCAAGAACTCCTGAGCGCTCTCTGTAGGGCTATTGAGTGCATCTCGCACCTTTCTGAGCCATTTATCCAAGCCATCCTCCTCCTGCGATATCGAGGCATGCTTATACTTCCAATGTGCTGCAAAGCCACGCTCGGCGATATCATCCATACGCTCCGTACGCACCTGCACCTCGACCCATATACCATCGGGGCCCATCACCGTAGAGTGCAGAGCCTCGTAGCCGTTGCTCTTAGGGATACTGATCCAATCCCTCAGACGGTCGGGTTTTGGGGTGTATATATCCGTAATATTGGAGTATATCTGCCAACACTGCGTCTTTTCTGATGGGAATGGCAGCGCCTTGAACACGATGCGTATAGCAAATAGGTCGTAGACCTCCTCGAAGGGTATATCCTTACGACGCATCTTATTCCAAATCGAGTAGATGCTCTTCACACGTGCCGACATCTCGTATTGTATACCGTTACGATCCAACACCTCGATAATCGGTGCTGTGAACTTGTCGATATACTGCTGACGCTTGGGCTCCGTAGCATCTATCTTACGTCGTATCTCCTCATACTCCTCCGGGAAGCGATACTTCATACATAAGTCCTCCAACTCGCTCTTTATGGCGTGGAGACCGAGCCTATAAGCCAGCGGCACAAAGAGATAGATCGTCTCGCTCGTAATCTTTATCTGCTTATTGTGGGGCATTGCACCCAACGTGCGCATATTGTGGAGTCGGTCTGCGATCTTGATGATGATAACACGCACATCGTCCGAGAGCGTGAGCAACACCTTGCGAAAATACTCCGCCTGCTCCGAGGTGTCGGTATTGAACACTCCTGCCATCTTTGTCAGGCCATCGACCATCGAGGCGATCTTCGGAGTGAACATACGCGATATATCCTCCACCGTATACTCCGTATCTTCAACCACATCGTGCAACAGAGCCGAAACCACCGACTTCTTGCCGAGACCTATCTCCTTAACAACAATAATGGCTACCTCCAAAGGATGGATGATATAGGGCTCGCCAGAGCGACGACGCACACCCTTGTGCGCCTCCTTAGCAAGAAAGAAGGCGCGACGTATCAAGTCCCAATCGTCCTCTCTACGACACGTATTTGCCTTGCGGCACACCTCCGTTAGCTCTTGCCACTTCGCTTCGATAAGCAGCTCATCCTGCGGTGAATACTCCATAATACTTACTTATACTCCGAAACACGACTACCCCACTGGTAGCCGTGTTCACGGATCCTTATATTTAATCTATCAAAGATTGTTCCGAAGTAGCGACTACTTCTCTCTATTCTCGCTCATCGCCTCACGCACACGAAGTTCGATCTCCTCCATGAGCGCCGAATCGTTGCGCAACGCCTCCTTGACAGCATCGCGGCCCTGGCCAATCTTTCTATCGCCATACGAGAACCACGAACCTGCCTTCTTGATGATTTCGTAGTCCACACCAAGGTCGATAATCTCGCCGAGCTTAGAGATGCCCTCGCCGAACATAATGTCGAACTCGGCCTTCTTGAATGGAGGTGCTACCTTATTCTTAACAACCTTCACCTTAGTACGTGTACCGAGCTGCTCGTCACCATCCTTAATTACCGATGTGCGGCGAATGTCGATACGCACGCTGGCGTAGAACTTCAGAGCGTTACCACCTGTTGTAGTCTCGGGGTTGCCATATACAACACCGATCTTATCACGAAGCTGGTTGATGAAGATACACACGGTCTTAGTCTTCGAGATAGAGGCTGTAAGCTTACGCAATGCCTGCGACATAAGACGCGCCTGCAAACCCATCTTCGAGTCGCCCATCTCGCCCTCAATCTCAGCCTTAGGCGTAAGTGCCGCAACAGAGTCGATGACGATGATATCAATCGCGCTTGAACGAATCAACGAATCGGCAATCTCCAATGCCTGCTCACCATTGTCGGGCTGCGATACAAGAAGGTTATCCACATCCACGCCCAACTTCTGCGCATAGTAGCTGTCGAAGGCGTGCTCCGCATCGATAAATGCAGCGATACCACCTGCTTTCTGTGCCTCGGCAATAGCGTGAATAGCCAACGTAGTCTTACCTGACGACTCGGGGCCAAAGATCTCGATTACACGACCCTTAGGATAACCACCAACACCCAACGCTACGTCGAGCGTAATTGAGCCTGAAGGAATCACGGGAACATCGGTAACCGACTCGCTCGACATACGCATAATAGATCCCTTGCCGAAATCCTTCTCAATCTTATCCATCACAGCCGAAAGCACCTTGAGCTTATCGGCGTTTACCTGAACTTTCTCTGCCATATATTTATCTTTTTTTTACTTATTTTCTACTTGTCTAACAATTTGATAATCTGACCGAACGAGTCCTTCGTATCGACCTTTGCAATGATGTGCGTTACGCGAGCATCGGCATCGAGCAGAAACGTTGTGCGCACAATACCCATATACTCCTTGCCACACATCTTCTTGAGCTGCCATACGCCCATCGCCTCAGAAAGCGAGTGATCCGTATCGGCCAAAAGCGTAAAGTTGAGCTCGTGCTTAGTGCAAAAGTTAGTGTGCGACTTCACGCTATCGGGGCTCACACCAACAATCTTATAACCTCGACGCTTAAGCTCCTCCTTACCATCGCGCAGGCTCTTGGCCTCGAGTGTACATCCCGAGGTATTGTCCTTCGGATAGAAATAGAGCACCGTGGGCGAACCTTTTAGATTATCCAACGAGAAAGCCTCGCCACTCTGTGTCTGAGAGTTGAATGCAGGGACCAAATCCCCTACCTGTATCTTTGTCATATCTCTATTTTATTTATTTCGTTTTTTACTATCGCTACCCACACACCCTCGTTTAGGAGAGCCCATAAATAGTTTTCAAAGTTAATTATTTTTTTTCGAATATCATAATTCCTTGGTTATTTTTTACTCACAGTACTCTATCTTTACCTGGCTACGAAACTCCTCATAGCTCGCATTGAGTCGTGAGCGACACTTGGGGCAACGTATCGCACACTCGGTATCGATATGCTGATTCAGTTCCGCGCGTGTTGGACGCACGTATATATTTGTTGCTACCATATAATCGGTATGCTCTCCGCAGTGGCGACAATCAATCGAATAGTTAACTCCCATAGTTACTCTTAAGTTTTAGGTTTTCATCTTATTTCTGGTGCAAAGTAACCACTCTATTTTGACAACTAGCGTCAATAATATAGAAAGTTGATAGAGCAGCGTAAATGAGAGCTAAAAAACGAGCTACGACATAGCATTTATGACGAAATGATGAGAATAGACACAGCCGTACATAAAAAAATTGAGGCTGTCCAACAAGTTTTGTTGACAGCCTCTTATTGTAGAATTTGTATAACAAGAGCTATTACTCCATAAAATCCATTCTCCACGATAGCTCCTCGAGGATATACTCCTTAGCTGGCGATGAAGCCACACGCTCCATAAGCACGGGAATACCAACGCTTGCCGACTTATCCCTACTTGCCACATAGCAGAGCAGAGCCACAACACCATTAGCTATACGCATCGACTCGGGATTGGCACGCAGCGCCTTCTCGACAGCAATAAAGGCCACCTCGGTCGTTGTACGCTCATTGCGTGCAGCAGCCATAAGGGCTGCATAGGCAACAAGTTCGTTGCTCTCGGTAGACCATACGCCCATAAGCGAGTTGATATCGTAGATCTTTGACAGAAGCGCAAAGGCAAGCTCCTCGGCAAGCTCCGTATTTACGATACCGCGCGACCAGAACGGAAACTCCTCAATAGTCACAGCCTTAGGATCGGCAATATGGCACGCTGCCAAGCGCAACTCTCTTACCTGCTGACGATAGAGATACTTTGCGAACTCATAGTCGAGAGGCTCCGAGGCTACAATCTCGCGAATTGTAGCTATGCTCACGCCATAATTTAGTCCATATTTTTCGTTGTGCGTGCCCATACTCTCGGCAACCGCACCATTCATCTGCTTACGTAGACGGCCAAGCAGATATATCATCTTCGACGTTGAATCCATACTGATAATCTGCTACTTAAGAGGTGCAAGAAGCGTTACCGTCTCGCCAAACTCGTAGATAGGCAATACACGCTCAGCGAGTTCATTACCGCCAAGGCTGAGCATCACACGCGCATTGTTAGCATAGCGATATGTCACCTTACCCTTGATATCGCTTGCGGGATACTCCATCTGCGAAGGGCGAATAGTCAGCAACACTATATCTCCCATAAGGTCATCCTCGGCAACAACACCCTCGCTGGTATTGAAGCGCGCGATAACATAGTTAGCCTTACCCTCCTCAACGGGGATAATAAACTTATGGCGAGAGATAGTCGTTGTTCGCTTTCCGTAGAATAGGTCGAGATATTCGCGCTCAAGACGTGCCATCTCGCGCAATGCACTCTCCATACCTGCGCCAAAGCCACCATCACCGAGCTCTCCGGTGATAAGGTCAAGGCGTGCACGGCGAAGAGCATATATCTGCTTCGCAGCAGCCTCAGCAGCAGCCTCGGGGCTAAGTTCCGTAGCCGAGAGCTTATCAATTAGCGGATACTCGAAGTTTGCAACCGCATTCTCAGCAACATAGTCTGCCTTGCGTGGCTCGAAGTGGTGATCACCCTCGGTGAGCATAACCTCTGCAGCTACCACTCGATACTCATCGCGACCAACAAGCGGAGCACGCTCACCCAACAGACGCTGCGCATAGCGAGCATAGGGGCCCACAACCAACACCTCGCGCTCGACAGTAAGTTCAACAGCGAGTGTCGTACGCGCCTCAGCCATTACGATATTACCATTCTCATAGTAGCTACCTACACGCTGAGACTGAATATGTTGTGCTTGAACATCGGCAACCGACAGCGACATAACAGCTGCAAGGCCGAGAATAAAGAGTCGTTTCATATTATCTATTTTATTTAGTTCTTAACCAAGCAAATATACGAACAATAATTAAATTATCAAAAATTTAGATAGAACGCCGAGGTGAGAGCCCTATACTCTTCGCTATAGCCTCCGCTACGGTCGTGCATCGTAAGCCTACTGCAACGAGGCATCTGCGGCGTATCACACAGCATAAACTCCATCATCGTGCGACGTGGTTCTTCACCCTCCTTTATCGCTATATCACACTGTCGCGTAAGCCATAGCTTCTCGAAAGCTGCTCGACGAAACGACGCTGCACCATCCGTCGGGAGGATCACACTTAGGCGGCCGTTAGCGTTTAGCAATCTACAAGCCGAGGCTACCAAGGCCTCGAAATCGAGCGTTATGGTGTGACGCGCCATATTTCGCTGCGCATCGGGGCAGTGCAGCGCATCTACGAAGTAGGGAGGATTCGAGACAATATGGTCAAACCTTAATTCCGTACTCCACTGCGTGACATCCACCCTCTCGGTTACGATACGCTCGCTCCAGGGTGAGTTATCGGCATTTATGCGCGCCTGAGCGACAGCTTCGGAGTCTATATCTATGGCCATAATACGCGCCTGCGTATTACGCTGCGCAGCCATAAGTGCAATAAGTCCAGAGCCTGTGCCGACATCGAGAATCGTCGAAGCATCCTCGACACGAGCCCACGCACCGATAAGCACACCATCCGTACCCACCTTCATAGCACACAGCTCATCACGCACTTCAAAACCCCTGAACCTAAACATATTAGCACCTATTTACGCCCTAAATATCGTCACCCGATATTCCGAGTCCAAACAACGAATAGTCATATCTCGTGGGATCATCGGCTGAGAACATACGCAATGCTGCGGTAATCTCCTCGACCGCCTTCCAGTCGCTCTGCTTACGATCGAGCAGGCCCAACTCTCTACCGATACGTCCCGTGTGAATATCGAGAGGTAGATACAATGCCGACATCGGGATACGCTCCCACAAGCCAAAGTCTACGCCTCGATTATCTCTACGCACAAACCATCTAAGATACATACACAACCTCTTGCACGCAGCACCCTTATCTATTGACGAGAGGTGTTTTTCGCATCTCGCCTCATGCTCCGAAGCGAAAAAATCACGACGGAAATCCGAGAATACCTGACGTATATCACCCGAACTTAAGTAGTGCTCCTCGAAGTAGTTACCCACGCTACCCCACTTTGTGATGATACCTCGCAGCGCGAGTACAAAATCGCGGAAATCACCACCATTAAACGTGCGATGCACGAAGCTGCGTAGCTGTTCCAAATCTGCATCCGAGGCATTAAGCACAAAGTCGGCAGGAGCAAAGTCCATATAGCGCATCATGCGGTGCGAGCTCTGCACAATAGCTCGGCGGTTGCCCCAAGCAATCGTTGCAGCCATAAAACCCGCAATCTCTCTATCGAGCGTCGAGGTAAAGCTATGAGGAACGCTAATCGGGTCTGCCTCAATAAAATCGGGATTGTTATATCTGTCGTGAAGACGCTCCAACAGTTCGAGCATCTCCTCATGTGAGCTATCAGCGTAGAA
>JAFYXB010000061.1 GCA_017546345.1 Alistipes sp.
ATTCTTCATCCTCCGCTATGTGATACACTACCGCAAGGGTGTCATTATGACTAACCTGCGCAACTCCTTCCCTGAGCGTAGCGAGGAGGAGCTACACCAAATTATGCACAAGTGCTACCGCAACCTTGCCGAGCAGTTTATCAATACGATTAGCCTCGCAGGCATTACGCCAGAGCAGATGAAGCAGCGAGCTACATTCCCCGGGGTAGAGGAGTATATCGAGGCATCGAGGGGCAATGATTCGATTCTCATGGCCGGACACTTGGGCTGCTGGGAGTACTTGATGGCGGCAGGCATATACAACCCAAGCCACAAACTCGTGAGCGTATTTCACCCGTTGCAGAGTAATGCGGCTGACCACCTCTTCAGACGATTGCGCAATATTCCTAATACCGAGGCTGTACCTCGTGATGAGAGCCTTCGCTACTTTCTGAAAAATCGCGGTGGTAAGGGTGGCGACAAACATTTAACGATGGGCCTTATTGCCGACCAAAATCCCTATCGTCATAAGGACTCACACTGGTTCCGTTTCCTTAATCAAGACTCTATCTTTGCCGAGGGTGGTGAGCAGCTCGCACTAAAGCTACACATCCCCGTGTGGTACATTGGACTAAAGTATCGTCGTCGTGGCGAGTATGAGATCTTCGTAGAGTTGCTATACGACGGCGAGGAGGAGGTTGCCGAACTCGAGATTACCGAGCGATACATTCGTGTATTGGAGCGCGAGATATGCGCTGCACCGCACCTTTGGTTGTGGTCGCACCGCCGTTGGAAGCATAAGAAGGAGGCTTAATCAAGAGGTAGAACACAACGCTATATGAAACTTAGTGTCGTAATACTTAACTGGAACGGACGTCGCCACATGGAGCGTTTCCTGCCCTCGGTTGTTGAGCATAGCTCGACAGTGGAGGGGGTAGAGGTTGTCATTGCCGACAACAACTCGACAGACGACTCGTTGGTGTGGCTTGCGCTAAACTACCCTACGTTGCGCGTAGTGCGTCTGGAGCGTAATTACGGCTTTGCGGGGGGTTACAACCGCGCGCTAAAGGAGATTGATAGCGACTACTACCTATTGCTAAATAACGATGTAGAGGTGAGCGAAGGTTGGCTCCGCCCTCTCATCGACATTCTCGACACTGAAGGCGATGTTGCTGCCGTAGCACCCAAACTACTTTCGTCGGAGCATCGCGACGAGTTTGAGTATGCTGGAGCGTCGGGCGGTTTTATCGACTATTTGGGCTATCCCTTCTGTCGTGGCCGCATACTATCTACCCTGGAGAGAGATTCGGGACAGTACGATACTCGTCGTGACATATTTTGGGGCAGCGGCGCTGCGCTCTGTTGTCGTGCCGAGGTATTTCACTCACTCGGAGGCTTCGACGAGGATTTCTTTGCACACATGGAGGAGATAGACCTTCAGTGGCGTATGCAGCTCAGCGGTTGGCGTATAGTCATCGAGCCTCGCTCGGTTGTATATCACCTTGGCGGTGGCACACTAAAGCCATCGGCACAGAAGATTTATCTAAACCATCGCAACAACCTCGCAATGCTCTACAAGTGCTCTACACCCGTGCAGCGCTTGGTGGTTGCCATCGTACGACCATTTACCGATATGGCCGAGGCCGCCCTGCTACTAATCACTCTTCAGCCTCAGCGCGCCTGGGCTGTGATACGTGCTTGGGGCTCGTTTATTGCTTGGCACAAGATGCTCGGCAAGAAGCGCCGCGAGGTAGTACGCAGGAAAAAGGCGGAGAACATATACCGTTTCTCGATAGTTGTGCGTTACCTCTTTGGCCGACGCCACTTTAATAGGATGATGCAATGAAAAGATTAATTATTATACCCACCTACAACGAGCGAGAGAATATCGTGGCGATGATTAAGCGCGTGATGTCGCTCGAGCTAAATTTCGATCTGCTTATCGTCGATGACTCGTCACCCGACGGTACCGCAGAGCTTGTACGCGAGCAGCAGCATAGCTACGCTGAGCGACTACACCTTGTGGAGCGTCGTGGTAAGCTTGGCCTTGGCACAGCCTACATCGCGGGCTTTAAGTATGCGCTGGAGAATGGCTACGACCGCATATTCGAGATGGATTGCGACTTCTCGCATAACCCAGATGATTTGATGCGTCTAGATGATGCGCTGAACGAGAATGATATGGTCATCGGCTCGCGCTATTGCAAGGGTGTAAACGTTGTAAATTGGCCCATGGGACGATTGCTAATGTCGTACTTTGCATCGAAATATGTTCGCATCGTAACACGCATGCCTATTGCCGATGCAACCGCAGGCTTTGTGGGCTATAGCCGCAAGGTGCTCGAAGCACTCGACCTCGATGCTGTAGAGATGAATGGCTATGGCTTCCAGATTGAGATGAAGTACTCGGCATGGCGACTCGGCTTTAAGCTTGGCGAGGTATCAATAATATTTATTGACCGCGAGGCAGGAACATCGAAGATGTCGAGCAGCATCTTTGGCGAAGCATTCTTCGGCGTGCTTAAGCTACCATTTAGAAGAATTAAACGTAAAAACTAAATATATGAATAGACCTGAGGCCGAGAAGGCCACATCACGACTACTCGAAGTTATGGACACGCTACGCAAGGAGTGTCCATGGGATAGAGAACAGACCTTCGACACGTTGCGTAACAACACTATTGAGGAGACCTACGAGCTTACAGATGCTATCACGGATAAGAATATGGAGGGTATCAAGGAGGAGCTTGGCGACCTACTTCTACACGTTGTATTCTACTCGAAACTCGGCGAGGAGCAGGGCGCATTCGACTATACGGATGTAGCAAATGGCGTATGCGACAAGCTTATTTATCGCCATCCACACGTCTATGGCGACATTCATGCCGACACACCCGAGCAGGTAAAGCAGAATTGGGAGGCTCTCAAGCTCCGCAAGAAGAACCGCAAGGGCGGCACGCTTGGAGGTGTTCCCGTATCGCTTCCTTCGATGGTCAAGGCATTCCGCATCGGCGAGAAGGCTGCAGCTACGGGCTTCGACTGGGAGAAGAAGGAGGATGTATGGGATAAGGTTAAGGAGGAACTTATGGAGGTAGATGCCGAGATTAAGGCCAACAACAAGGCCGACATCGAGGCTGAGATGGGCGACCTCTTCTTCGCGCTTATCAACGCCTGCCGACTATATGGAATCGACCCCGAGGCGGCATTGGAGCGCACGAATAAGAAGTTTATCCACCGCTTCAACCACATGGAGAGCCGTGCCGAACAGAGCGGCAAAAGCCTACACGAGCTATCGCTCAACCAGATGGAGGAGTATTGGCAGGAAGCAAAGCAATTTGAGTAGAAAATAACGATTAATAAAACAGAATAGATTATGGCACTTATTAGAAAGGTACGCGGCCACGAGCCCGAGATTGGCAAGGATACATGGTTGGCAGAGAATGCAGCAATCATCGGCAATGTGAAGATTGGCGAGAACTGCTCGATTTGGTATAACGCCGTATTGCGTGGCGATGTCAATGCGATTACCATTGGTAACAACTCAAACATCCAGGATGGCGTAGTTATCCACACCCTCTACGACGGTTCGAAGAACCCATCGCAGACACACATCGGTAACTTCGTATCGGTAGGTCACAACGCCGTAATTCACGGTGCAATCATCGAGGATGACTGTCTTATCGGTATGGGTGCAACAATCCTCGACAACGCCGTAGTAGCTACAGGATGTATCGTAGCAGCCAACGCCCTTGTACTTTCTAACCAGAAGCTCGAGCCCAACTCGGTATATGCGGGTGTTCCTGCGAAGAAGGTGAAGGATGTAACACCCGAGCAGCGCGAGGAGATCATCCGCCGTACAGCACGCGACTATCGCACCTACGCCTCATGGTACGAGGATAAGGAGTAAGTTAGTCTAACACTACAAACCAAACATAGATGAAGCGAATAAGAAGCCATATTGGACTACACATTCTCACCGCCGTAGCCCTCAGCCTTGTCATCAACTTCTCATACCTATTGCTCCCGATCATCACCGACCGTGGTATGAATCAGCGTAGCGGACGTGAGTTGTTGCAGCGTAGCGATGAGGAGATACATAGCAGTGGAGTGTTACACCTCACGGATGATCTATACGGATATATCATCTGTGACTGCGAGGCGCGCGACAGCATCTATGTTACAGAGTGGCAGATACACACCCACAAGCTTCAGGATGGTGACCGCTTAGAGTTTAGCACCACGCCACCACGTGCCGAGCACTACTCCGCAGAGCAGCTTGCCAAAGCACACTTGCGCCTCGGGGAGGTCTATGTGCGTAATGGCGAGAAGTTCGACTTCGACACGCTCTACGACCGCCCAAGTCGCACGGTAGAGTTTATATGGCAGATAGCCTATTATGCCATTATCTCGTTCCTGATGCTTGTGATACTCACACTACCCCAGCGCAACGGAGGCTACTCGAACAAGGTATTTGCTCGCAGAGTACTCTTTGTCATTCTACTTGCCTCGGCAGCGTTGTATCTCGCCCCCGTGACCTCATTCCGCAACGGTTTGATGCGTATCGTATTCTTCTTCTCGGCAGAGGCACACAATAGCACATATCTGATTGTACTTACCAAGTCGTTGTTTATGCTTGCCGTGACGATTCTCTACGCTCGCATCTATATCCTTATGCGCCAGCGCCAGGCAATCGTGGTTGAGAACGAACGACTCAAGACCGAAAATCTCTCAACACGCTACAATATGCTCGTCGGACAGATCAATCCTCATTTCTTCTTCAACTCGCTCAACTCGTTGGCGATGCTCGTAAGAGAGAGGGACGATAAGCGCGCCTTGGAGTATATCGACCAGCTCTCTTATACCTTCCGCTATATCATTCAGAATGGCCAAAGCCACAAGACAACACTTGGCGAGGAGATAGCCTTTGCCGAGGCTTATGCCTACCTCTTCAAGATTCGATATGCCGACAAGCTATTCTTCGACTTCGACATTGAGGAGAAGTATAATGGTTGGTTGCTGCCAGCACTATCGCTACAGCCTCTTATTGGCAATGCCGTTAAACATAATAGCATCACTTCGAAGAGTCCGTTGCATATCACTATTCGCACTGCAGCCAACTACCTCGAGATCGAGAACCCCAAGCATCCAAAGCTCGACACGGAGCCTTCGACAGGTATTGGCCTACAGAATTTGAATAGCCGTTGGCAGATTATCAGTGGTCGTGAGATAGAGATTGTCGAGGATGAGAGCCGCTTCATGGTTCGCCTACCCCTCGAAGAGCCCAACAATTAACCGATAATGGCAATGAAAATTAAGAGGGTTATTATTGTCGAAGATGAGACCGCCGCAGTGGTTAATCTTCGCAGCATGCTCCTAAATATCGACCCCAATATCGAGATTATAGCCACGTTGGAGTCGGTAGAGGAGGCTGTGGATTTTTTCTCATCGAAGGTTGAAGCCGATATCGTGTTTATGGATATTCACCTTGCCGATGGCGATTCGTTCCGCATCTTCCGTAGCGTAGATATCGACATACCTATTATATTTACTACGGCTTATGACCAGTATGCGCTGCAGGCTTTCAAGGTAAATAGTATAGACTATCTACTAAAGCCTTTCCAGGAGGAGGAGCTACGCCACTCGCTAGAGAAGTTGGAGCGCTTGAAAACTAACGAGCCAACGGAGGTCGTAACTCCCACACCCCTCATCCAGCACAACGTAGTGACTAACAACCTATTGCAGACGATGTTAGTTAGATATAAGGATCGCATTATCCCTATATCGATGGAAGAGGTGGCATATTTCTACACCTTCTCCGAGCGCGTTACACTCACCACTCATGATGGCGTGACCTACCCTGTAGATAAGACCCTTGAGAGCCTTAGTCAACAGCTATCGTCCAAGCTATTTTTCAGAGCTAACCGCCAGTTCATCGTGTCGCGCCGAGCCGTAAAGGATGTATCGGTGTGGTTTGGCAGCCGACTATCGCTCAACCTCCACATCGAAGCTCCAGAGCGCATTGTCATTCCTAAGGCCCGCGTAGCGGAGTTTAAGCAGTGGCTCTCGCAAGCGCAGTAAGAGAATAGGAAAACTTTTGGTTAATAGATGAAAAGATAGATGGTAGATACTTGAGTATCTACCATTTATAGTATTGATTGAAACTGAGCAATTAATCTGGACATACTAAGCGTATTTCCCATTCGAGCCAATGATTGAGAGGTCGCAGATGACCCCTTATCACAGGAAATTTCTTGTCAGAAGGGTGCCGAGTGCTACACTCGGCAAAAATGGCGACGATGGGTAGTACTGCGACGTACGTCCCATTGTCGCCATTTTTTGTTAGGGGCCGCAATCGACCCCTTATCACAAGAAATTACTTCGCGATTGTGTAAGTATAGGTCAAATCATCAAGACATATATACATAGGTGTATTTGCTCCCCACTCACCTACATCAGTAGTCTCAAGACGAACACGAACACCCCAGAGCTCACCAGCAATAGCACTAATATCGTAGCTTGCCCAATTATCGGCTACAAAGCGCTTGCCATCACGATAATCTACAACATAGCAATCTACCGTAGCGCCCTCAACCTTATCCTTAAGCAAGGCTGTAAAGCTCACCTTGAGATAGTCGCCATCGCCAAAGGCACGAGCAAAAGCGTTACAATCCTCATCGGTAATCGACATATAGGTATAGGTCGTAAGATTAAGACGAACGGTCGTAAACTGGTATGATCCATGGTAGCGACACAAAATGTCGCATGGTTCATTAAACGCATCGTAGTAGTACAACAAATAGGCATCGCCCGACGCGGGGTCTTCGTTATATGCGCTATACTGATTTAGGAATGTACCATTCTCCATATCGTACATTGCAGCATGCGCAAAACCTCCCCAATAGGCATACTCCTCATTATAGAAGTACTGGAAATCAAGTACGTCTGAGCTGTAGCCATAGCTGTAGCCATTGGCCAACGGAAGATTATCCTCGAAGCCCTCAATAACAGCACCCGTCAAGATTTCGAGATCCTCATTCTCAAACGCATCATCAACAACCGAACAGCTTGTCACTACCAAGAGTGCCAATACCGAAAATAGTCTCTTCATATAGTCAATCATAGTTTGTTATTACTCTCTAATTTACAAAAACGATACGATATCGTAGGCCCTATACTCCGTCTTATTCCACTTGGGGACAGTGTCACTATCGCCCTCGATAATGCTTAGCTCTATGGTGTAGCTCTCGCCATCGTAGTCATAGGTAACACGCTCTGGGAGTACTCTGCCCCCCTGCTTTACAACCTCGAGATATATCGTAAGAGCGGCAACCTCCTCCTTTGGCGTCACACGAATATTTGCTCGATTTGTCGCACTCGTCTCAATATCCAAAGAGTAGGTATCCGACACGAAGTCGAAGGCTCGCGTGGGGTTTGAAAGAATGTCACAGGCATCGAGATTTGCGCGATCTTCGACAACCTCCTTACGGCTGTTATTGACCTCGTAACGTAGCTTACCATCGCAATATACCTCCATAGCGCCAAGCGTCAGGTAGTAGCTATCGCCATCCACGATGAAGTAGCCATTCATGCCACCCATATTCTCTCCCGAGAGAGTCATGTAGGTAGCGTAGTGCTTACCAAGACTCTTATGTAGCATCTCGAGCCACTCGCCAGCCGTAGTCTGAGCCCATAGGTTGGCCGAAGAGAAGATGGCCAGAATTAGGATTATTGCTCGTTTCATCATCTTGCTTATTTTAGAAAACACCCAAGTCCTGCAACTTAGCCTCCAACGACTGCAAGTCGTAGAACTTTATCTCGCGAGGCTTAGAGCCTATCTGTGGACCTACGATACCGGCACGCTCGAGCTGCAACATAATACGTCCTGCACGGTTGAAGCCCACCTCGAAGTTTCGCTGAATCATCGAGGTCGATATCATGCCGTTAGCCACAGCTTCGCGAGCAATCTCACCAAACTTAGGGTCGTACTTCTGCGGAGCACTACTCTCCTCGCTACCGAACGATGGTGCCATCTCGCCACCCGCCTCAGGAGCGTAGTCTGGGAGGTTATATGCCGAAGGATAGCCCTGCTGAGCATGGATATGTTCCACGATATTCTCCACCTCGGGGGTATCGACAAAGGCACACTGTATACGCGTAAGCTCTCCGCCATTCGAGAGGAGCATATCGCCACGACCGATAAGCTGGTTGGCACCCGGCTGGTCGATGATCGTACGCGAGTCGGTCATCTGCATAACACGGAAGGCAATACGTGCTGGGAAGTTAGCCTTGATACCACCCGTAATGACCTTAACATCGGGACGCTGCGTAGCTACGATAAGGTGGATACCCACAGCTCGCGCCTTCTGAGCAAGACGCATAACGGGGGCCTCAACCTCCTTAGCAGTCATTATAAGATCGGCAAACTCGTCGATGATAACCACGATATAGGGCATAAACTGGTGGCCCTTCTCGGGATTAAGACGGCGATTAAGGAACTTCTCGTTATACTCAACGATATTCTTGGCATGCGCCGCCTTGCACAACTCCAAACGGTTGGCCATCTCGGTACAGAGTGCGTTAAGCGTATATACCGCCTTCTTGGGATCGGTCACAATAGCCTCATCCTCCGACTCCATCTTTGCGAGGAAGTGGCGCTCGAGCTTGTTGTACAACGAGAACTCCACCATCTTGGGGTCGATAAGCACAAACTTAAGCTCGGCAGGGTGCTTGCGATAGAGCAACGATGTGATAATAGCATTAAGACCCACCGACTTACCCTGACCCGTAGCACCTGCGACAAGCAAGTGAGGCATCTTCGCAAGGTCGAAGGTATAGTTTTCGTTCTGGATAGTACGGCCGATAACAACAGGTAGCTCGGCACGCGACTCCTGGAACTCGCGCGAACATATTGCCGAACGCATCGACACGGTCTGCTTCGTGAGATTAGGCACCTCGATACCTACTGTACCCTTACCTGGAATAGGCGCAATAATACGGATACCCAAAGCCTTAAGATTCTGTGCAATATCATTCTCCAAGCCCTGAATTTTCGAGATCTTCACGCCCTGCTCCTGCACAATCTCATAGAGTGTGACAGTAGGACCTACCGTAGCGTGCATGCTACGAATAGGAATACCGAAGTTGAGCAACGTCTCGCGGATACGCTCCTTATTCTGGAAAATCTCCTCCTCATCGACAACCGCACGCGACTTATGGTCAGTAAGCAACGCGGGCATAGGAGGTGTATAGCTATGTAGGTCACGCATAGGATCATAGAGGTCGCTATCGATCTCCTCCTCATCGACAACCTCGGCCTCGTGATGCTCAACGGTGATGATCAGCTCATCATCTTCAGCATCAACGCCAAGTGCACTCTCAGCCTCGCTTGCATCCATAGGACGAAGATCCTCCAACAGATCCTCACTATTTGTCGCGGGCTCTACCTCGAGGCTCTTATCCGCCTCGGTGCATGGCTCTGTAGAGATTGTGTATACATCGTCGTCATCATCATCCGCCTCATCTGCAACACTATCTGTCGATACAGGAGCTATATTTTCCGTTTGAGCGACAGGCTGCTGCTCCGCCTCCTCAACATCTGAGGTATCCTCCTCGTCATACTCCTCCTCATCAATCATAAGATCGTCATCCTCCGCCGAGCGCGAATGGTGCATATAGCCCCAGATGCGGCGTGTAGCGTGTGTCACACCACCTGCTACCTTCTTACTCTTCTTATCGACATCGCGCAAGAAGTTACGATCGATAAGCAAACCGATAAGAATCCAGCCAGCAATGATAATCAGAAGAGTACCGATAAAACCTGTGAGCGCCTTAAGTTCCTGGCACATAGCCACGCCATAGCCACCGCCAAGTCCCGAGCCGAAGATATCCCACGATGTACCAAAGATAAAACCGAGAGTCAGCGAGCCAAGGATAAGAATAAGGCCATAGATAGGCACCGTGCGTAGCAAACGCAACGGAACATAGCGGAATAGACGCCAGCCCCATTTCATCAACAACAAAGGAATAGCAATCGCGAAGAGTCCGAAGCCTCCACCGACAATGCCGCTCGCCACACTCGCACCACCACGACCGCAGATATTGCTGAAGCGGGGATCGCTCATTGGCACACCCACCTCGGCAAGAGCACTCATATCCTCCTTCCAATAGAAGAAGAACGACAGGATAGAGAAGAATAGAAATGCGCCGAAAACCATCAGCACAAAGCCCGATACAAGGCGTATATTATCTCGAACAGTAACCATCTGCGACTCATCCGATGCAGCATTGCTGCGCGTAGCACCCTTGCGGCCATCGGTAGACTGCGTTACTCTATTGTTGTTATCTCTGGTCATAATACCTCGTTTTGCGTTACACGACAAGTACACAAATAAATCGTACGAAGATACGACAATTTTTCGAGATACGGAAATTTTATTCCCGCATCCTCGCTATTATTCGAATATTTAGATGATTAAAGCAGCTCAAGTGCTTTGCGCTCAAGATTTTGACGATACTCATCGTCAGCAAACGTAAGAAATCTAAAGGTAGGCTGCACATTACTGTCGGCACGCAGATCATACCTATCTAACAACCACTCCACACGGCGAGCTACAGCCTCGCCCGAGTCGATAACCTCTATGTTGCAACCCGCAAGCTCACGCTCGATAAGCTCACGCAGGAATGGATAGTGTGTACAACCAAGGACTACCCTATCGACACCCGATGTTCGCAACGGAGCAACAACACGGCGCACAGCCTCCTCAGCACGTGCACTATGCTCCTCACAAGCCTCGACAATCTCCACAAAATCGCGGCCCACGACCTTGATAACCTCGACATCCGAGGCGTAGCGCGCAGCCGTATTTAGAAACATATCGCTCGATAGGCTATGCTCCGTAGCGAGCACCGCTATACGACGACTCTTGGTGGTAAGACAAGCCGGCTTAACCGCAGGCTCAAGGCCCACAATAGGTATATCGGCCCATCGCTCACGCAGGTAGTCGATAGCCGCTGTAGTGGCCGTATTACACCCCACAACAACCATCTTGACACCCTCCGCAACAAGCCTCTCGACAGCCGCCTCGGCAAAGCCTCGAATCTGCTCACGCGCTCTACCGCCATAGGGACAATTCTTGCCGTCGCCCAGATAGACGAGCGACTCAGCGGGCAGGTGACGGCGTAGCTCATACCACACCGAAAGACCTCCAAAGCCAGAATCGTAAACACCTATAGCCTTATTATCCATTTATCTGATTTTCAATAATTTCAACAACCCTATTTTCGACATCATCATCACTGATTGTCGAACAGTCGATGGTATGGTGCGCACGACAATAGAAGGCCTCGCGCTCACCCATCTGCTGCTTCATAAAGGCCAACAACTCCTCGTCGCTCTTACCCCTAAACATCGGACGTTTCTCCCTGCCATAGGCCGATAGACGGCGCATAATAGAGTCGGCATCACGTCTTAGATACAACGTCAAGCCATGCTCATTGAGCCACTCCATGTTATCCTCCCACACAGGTAGACCGCCACCCGTAGCCACGATACACGACCCGTTATCGGCAACAACACTCTCGACAGCACGTCGCTCCGCCTCACGGAAGTAGGTCTCGCCACCGAAATAGAAGATATCGGCAACCGATGCTCCCTCGGCCTGCTCGACAACCTTATCGGTATCGAAGAGCTTTACGCCAAGGCGACGGGCAAGACGCTTACCCATAGAGCTCTTGCCCGAGCCTGCATATCCAATCAAGAAGACAACCATAAGGTACAACTTTTAGAAGAGGTCAAGCTGCGATACGGTAAAGCCTGCATCCTCCTTCTCGTCACGCTTGCGATAGTCCACCTTAGGATCGGCCTTAATGCCATCATCGAGAATATCGCCCACGTTTATCTCCTCCGCAGAGTCTGCGTCATCCACCACCTCTGTATCAACGCTCTCAACGCCATCCACGAGCATATCATCCATATCCTCGCCCAACGCCTCCTCATCGCCGAGCTCCTCATCCGAGATCTCGGGCTCGATAAACTTAAGCGTAGCAACCTCGTAGTTCGTAATGCGTTTACCCTTAGCTCGATGGCTCTTAACAGCGATAAACTCATCTACATCTATCATCTCCGTAGCACGCTGCTCGTGCTGACCACCGAAGATCACCTCGAGCTGCGCACCCGAGCAATCGGTCATAGCAACGAAACGCATAGACGAGCCCTCATCCAAGAAGAACTGCGTCTTGTCGCTGCTCTCCAGGCGGAAACGCTTCATATAGTAGTAGTTCATCTCGCCATCGAAATAGCAGAGCGAATATACCCTCTCGCTATCGTACGGCTCGACACGAATAGTATCGTCGGGGAAGTGCTGCTGGATGTCGAAATTGGTGATATAGTACTGATTCTTAGCGGTCCACACCACAATCTTATCATCGCCCTTAAACTCGCCGAGCAACGTACCACGACCATCCGTATTTAGACGACGCACATCCTCATCATACCATATATTCTGTCCTCCGAGCGTAGATGCACCACGCTCCTTAAGTACAATCTTGTTGATGCTATAGCGTGTCACAAGGTTACCGACACTCTGACGGCCCTTGATTGCCAACGTAGCCAAATCCAGATCGATAATGCACTTCTTCAAGCGCGCTCTCGGACGTAGATAGATCTTGAGCACCTCGGCCTCGCCATTAGGATTTGCCGAGAGATATAACAACTCGCTCTTAGGCGTACCCTTCGTTAGATCGTACTCCTTATCGCGCGTAACACTCTTGATTGCGCAACGCTTCATCATAATAGCGCCACCACGACCATCTCTATAGAGCATATTGTAGATAGTACGCTCGTCGTTACGCTTATAGATACCGATATAGTAGATGCCCTTGTCGAAGAACGCCTTATCCGAAATCTTGGTTATCTTGTAGCGACCATCCTTCAAAATGACAATCACATCATCCAGATTTGAGCAGTCGCAGACAAACTCTGCATCCTTCATACTCTTACCAAAGCCGAAGAAGCCCTCCTCTCTATCGACATAGAGCTTTGCGTTGAGCGATGCCACCTTCCAAGCCTCGATAGCATCGAACTCTCTAATCTCGGTGCGACGCTCCTTGCCCTCGCCATACTTAGCCTTGATACGCTCGAAGTAGGCAATAGCATAGTCGGTGAGGTGCTCCAAATCGTGCTTCGTATGCTTAATATCGGCCTCAATCTGCTTAATCTCGTTATCGGCCTTCTCCGAATCGTAGCGCGAGATACGGATGAACTTCAACTCCGTAAGACGCTGCACATCCTCGATTGTCACCTCGCGACGAAGCTTACTCTTGAATGGCTCAAGGCCCTTATCAACAGCCTCGTATGCTGCCTCACGTGTGCGGCAACCCTCGATAAGCTGATAGAGTTTATTCTCGATAAAGATACGCTCCAATGATGCTGCGTGCCAAGCCTCCTGAAGCTCGTCAAGGCGAATCTGAAGTTCGCGACCAAGCAACGACTTAGTATGCTCCGTCGAGTACTTCAAAATCTCGCTAACGCCCATAAACACAGGCTTATCATCGACAATAACGCAGGCATTTGGCGAGATAGAGACCTCGCAATCGGTAAATGCGTAGAGTGCATCGATAGTCTTATCCGACGACTCATCGGCAGCCACCTGGATAATAATCTCGACCTTCTCGGCCGTATTGTCATCAACCTTACGGATCTTGATCTTTCCCTTATCGTTCGCCTTGATAATAGACTCCTTGATAGACTCCGAAGTGGTTGTATAGGGAATTTCGGTAATGGCCAACGTACGCTTATCAATCTTCGAAATACGTGCACGAACACGCACCGAGCCACCACGAAGACCATCGTTATAGTTGCCCGCATCCATAATACCTCCCGTCTGGAAATCGGGAAGCAACGTAAACTCCTCGCCACGCAAATATGCAATCGAAGCGTTGATAAGCTCACAGAAGTTGTGAGGCAAAATCTTCGAAGCCAAACCTACGGCAATACCATCGGCACCCTGAGCCAAAAGCAGTGGGAACTTAACAGGAAGTGTTACAGGTTCCTCCTTACGGCCATCGTAGGCCAACATCCACTCCGTAGTCTTCTTATTGTAGACCACATCCAGCGCGAATTTCGACAAACGAGCCTCGATATATCGGCCCGCAGCAGCCTCATCACCCGTGAGGATGTTACCCCAGTTACCCTGCATATCGATAAGCAAGCCCTTCTGACCGAGCTGCACCAAGGCATCCTTAATAGAGGCATCACCGTGGGGGTGGTACTGCATAGCCTGACCCACGACATTGGCAACCTTATTGTAGCGACCATCCTCAACACACTTCATAGCATGAAGGATACGGCGCTGCACAGGCTTTAGACCATCGTCCAAGTGCGGTACGGCACGCTCCAAGATAACATATGAGGCATAGTCCAAGAACCAGTTTTTGTACATACCCGTAAGACGGCGCACATCATCCTCGGCCGAGGTCAATGCACCATACTTACCCTTAGGCGTATCATCAACGATATCGTCTGTCAGCTCAACGCTATCGACATTTGTAGCGAGTTCCTCGCCACCCTCCAATATCTCTTTGTTATTCTCCATCGTTAGTTAAGCTGTTTCAAGTTTTCGACAATATCCTCCTCTACTCGCAAATTACCTACAATAAAGTCCTTGCGGTCGGGCGTATTCTTACCCATATAGAACTCCAATAGATCCTTGATTGGATCATCCTTCGTAAGGCGTACCTTATCCAGGCGCATACCCTCGCCGATAAACTCCTTGAACTCGGCAGCCGAAATTTCACCAAGACCCTTGAATCGTGTAATCTCGGCCTGCGCACCACACTTCTTCACCGCCTGCTGACGTTCCTCGTCCGAATAGCAGTAGTGCGTCTCCTTCTTGTTACGCACACGGAATAGTGGCGTTTGCAGGATGTAGAGGTGTCCAAGGCGAATTACATCGGGGAAGAACTGCAAGAAGAAGCTTGTGAGCAACAGACGGATGTGCATACCATCGACATCGGCATCGGTTGCGATGATAACCTTGTTGTAACGCAAGTTATCCATATCCTCCTCAATATTGAGTGCTGCCTGCAAGAGGTTGAACTCCTCATTTTCGTAGACTACCTTCTTTGTAAGACCGTAGCAGTTGAGTGGCTTACCGCGCAACGAGAATACCGCCTGAGTACGAGGATCACGGCTCGATGTGATAGAGCCCGAAGCCGAGTTACCCTCCGTGATAAATATCATCGTCTGCTCGGCAAGCTCCGACTTGTCGGTATAGTGTATCTTACAATCGCGCAACTTCTTATTGTTGAGCGACACCTTCTTAGCCGCCTCTCTTGCCTTCTTCTGCACGCCCGAAATTGCCTTACGCTCCTTCTCATTCTCAACAATCTTGCGCTGCAGTGTCTGTGCCGTTTCAGGGTGCTTATGCAGGTAGTTATCCAAGTTTGTCGCGAGGAAGTCGCCAACAAACTGACGCATCGTAACACCCTCCTCCTTATCCTTCGAACCGAGCTTTGTCTTGGTCTGCGACTCAAATATAGGGTCGTTCACACGCACCGAGATAGCCGCAATAATCGATGTACGGATATCGGCCGGCTCGTAGTCCTTATGGTAAAACTCCTTGATAGTCTTGGCCACAGCCTCGCGGAATGCCGCCTGGTGCGTACCTCCCTGAGGCGTGTACTGACCATTCACGAACGAGTAGTAGGCCTCACCATAGCTGTTGCCGTGGGTGATAACCACCTCGATATCCTCGCCCGAGAGGTGCATAGGCTGATACAAAGGCTCGCTCGAAAGGTTGTCATTTACCAAGTCCAAAAGGCCATTCTTCGAGATATAGGGCTTGCCATTGAGCACAACCGTAAGGCCGAGATTCAGATAGGTGTAGTTCTTGACCATCTGCTCGACATACTCCATATTGTAGCTATACTCGCCAAAGACCTCGGTATCGACAACAAACTCTACATAGGTACCATTCTGCTCTGCAAGACCACTCTCCGAACGATCCGTAAGCTCCAGACCCTTCGAAAAGGTCACGGTACGTGCCTCGCCCTGACGCACCGAACGCGCAAGGAAGTGGCTCGAAAGCATATTCACAGCCTTGACACCGACACCATTCAGACCCACGGTCTTCTTAAAGGCATCGCCACCATACTTACCACCCGTATTCATCTTGCTCACCGCATCCGACAACGCCTCCAATGGAATACCACGACCATAATCGCGTACCGAGACTTTGTCGCCCTCGATCGTAATTTCGATGCGCTTACCTGCGCCCATGATAAACTCATCAATAGAGTTATCCACAACCTCCTTCAAAAGTACGTAGATACCATCATCGGCCTGGGTACCATCACCAAGCTTACCGATGTACATACCAGGACGCAGACGAATATGCTCTCGTGGCGATAGCGTCACGATAGCATCTTTACCATATTCTGCCGTGGGCGTAGAGTTATTCTGTTCTGCCATATATTTTTGTTCCCTCTTTTAGCTACTTGGGTTTTATTTACTTTGGGCTTTTATCTCCGTATATTGTGCTTGCCACTATGCTCTCTTCGATGCTCTAATCTCGGCCAAAGCATCTACCATGCGATCGTGAACATCAGCCATCACCTCCTTGATAGACTTATCCACAACATCCTGCTTGCTTACTGGCTCCAAAATCTTGATCGTAATGCGATTGCTCCAGTTTATCAACCAACCTTTGCGAGTCATCTTGGTCGTGCCGTCGAGAACGATAGGAAGAATAGGCACCTCTGCATCCTTCGCAAGGATGAAGGCACCAGCCTTGAAGTTGTGAATCTCGCCATCCTTCGAGCGTGTACCCTCAGGGAAGATGCTCACCGAAGCACCCTTTGCAAGCCACTCCTTACCCTGATCGTGTACCATCTGCATCGCCTCCTTGGCACTCGCACGGTTGATAACAATATCGCCATGCGCAAAGAGCAATGGACCTACGATAGGAATACGATATACCTCCTTCTTCGACACCCACTTGAAGACAAGTGGCAGTTTGTAAAGGCACAAAATATCGACCATCGAGTTGTGATTCAACGCAATAACATAGGGCTGCTTGGGATCGAGATACTCAAGACCTTCGACATCGCGACCCATCTTAGGCGATAGACCAAACACAGTATCGGTAATCCACTTTGAAAGTGTGTGCACCACAACACGCTTTTTATCAAATGGATAGCACACTGCAAGCGCTATAAACGAAATTACAAAAAGTATGGTAGCAACTACCAAACATACCAAATAATAGAGAATAGTTAACATAATAAACTGCCTTTTAATCGTTTATTTCAATCAAATTGCAAAGATACAAAACTTTTCCGAGAAAACAAACCTCTACGCGGGCGCAATTTTAGAAAGAGATACAAGGATTTTTTAGGCGGATGGCAAGTAACTATGTGATAAAAATGGCGACGATGTACAGGACTCGACGTGTATTCCATTCGTGGCAACGATTGAAAAGCGGAATAACATCCTTCTTGCCTGCACACCACAATTTTTCGATAGAGGGAGGGGGTTAGATGTGGCTTATCGCGAAAGAAGATCCCCTCGGGATAGTACACGAAGTACAGCCCGAGGGGTCTTACCTTGGAAATAGGTCGCAGATGACCACTTATCTCGGAAAATTCTAATTTCTTGTTAGAAGGGGTTAGATGTGGCTTATCGCAAAAGAAGATTCCCTCGGGATAGTACACGAAGTACAGCCCGAGGGGTCTTACTTTTGGGATGGGTCACAGATGACCCCTTATCACAAGAAATTTAATTTTTGCCGGTAACCAAACGCTCAATCTCCTCAATCTGAAGCTTGAACTGCTTATCCGTATCCATCATATCAGATACCGCCTTGCAGCTGTGCAATACCGTGGCGTGGTTACGACCACC
>JAFYXB010000062.1 GCA_017546345.1 Alistipes sp.
TCAACAACAGGAAGAGTCATCTTAGCGTAAGCTGCAAGGTGCTTGAAAGTACCCTCAACAGCGTACTCATACTGACTAACTGCATCGTTGTATGATACTGGGAACTCAGCAACCATTGAGATGAAGTCAGGGTCTACTGATGTAGCAGTAGGAGTCTGAACGCCGTTAATGTCAGCATAAGCCTGATACTCAGCCGAAGAACCGTTTGTAAATGTCTGACCAGTAGCACCGTAACGAGCGTATACATACTCGATATCCTCATCGTATTTCCAATCCGCGGGAGCTACTACCGAGAAAGTAATTGCAGACTTGCTGAGAAGCTCGAAATTAGCCTCCTCAACAGCTACATTATAACCAGTACCGTATGATGAACCATCATATAAGTCAACCGTAAGACGAGCTGCGTCGTCCTCTGCGAACTCGATAGGATAAACCTCACCATCGAACTCACCAAAGTTAGCACGTGTCTCATCGAAACCTGCTGTGAATGTGAGAACTACGTTCTCCTTGATTGCGTTAACCTCGTTAACGTCCTTCTGACATGCTGTGAATGCCATTGCAGCTACTGCAACGAGCACCAAACTCTTAAACAAATTCTTCATAGTTGCAATAGTTTTTAGATTAGACCACCGTCCTCGCTACCAACGCCGTCAGCACCAACGCCACCAGAAACGTCAGAAAGACCAAAACCACCCTCAACGACTGTTGAGATCACCTCCAACTCGGGAGCTGTGTAGAAAGTTTTTTTCATAGTAATTAATAGTTATTAAGTTAAATAAAGTAAATTGGTTTCAAATTCAACGGTATATTTACGACAAATAGATGAAACACCGCCCCCAAAAGGCGAGTTACACCCAAAATGTATTAAATAACCTTAAAACAACAAGCGCTACACGGCACACATAACATCTTGAAAATCAAGCGCTTGACAGAAATATTCTCTCTACCGACAAATTTTAACAATACAAAGGTATAAAAATTTTCGTATTTACAAGCAAAAAGCGAATATTTTTTAAAAATCGGACATTCGAGGATATTTATGCAACCGAAAAAGAAATCCGAGACCCTCGTGTGAGGATCTCGGAAGATGTTTTATGCTATCAGCACTCGATTAGAGTGTGCCCTGATAGTAAACGCGGAAAATATAACCACCAAGGTCTGCTACACACTTAATAGTGTAGACACCATCCTGATTATAAACTGTTACTGTACCTGTAGGATTGTAAGGCATACCGCAATACATAAAGCCAGAAGCCTCCAACTCACAGCTGCCGAAATCCTGAACGAATGTGTATACACCAGGCTTAAGAGTCTTGCTTGCTGCGCTAACACCAGAAACATCAGCGAGTGAGAATGTATATGTATCGCCATACTGTACATCAGAGAGTGTGATCTGAGCTACGAAGTCAGCAGCACCTGCTGTCAACGAGTTAAGATTGCACTTCATAAAGCCTGTCAAGTCGATAACCTCCTCCTGAACGTCATCGCCGCCACCCTGGCTACCCTCAGAAGGCTCTGTCCAACCATCAGGCATACCCTTATAGCCGTAGGTCTTACCGTTGTGTGTAAGAACGAGAGTGTACTCGTTGTTAGCGTAAGTAACCTCGAGTGTTGATGATGCACCGATAGCAGATGGATAAGTCACAGTACCCCAGTAGAGTGAAAAACGAGCACCGAACTGAGATGCGTTAGGAGTTGTACCACCGCAACCTGTGTAAACACCAGGAACGATAGAGTTGTTACCAGCGCGGTTTGCCTCGTTCAAGTAGATACGGATGTAGTCAGAAGAGTGACCCCAAGCTGTACCAGATACAACCTCGCCAGTGAGCACGAAGTAACCAGAATCGTTCCAAACGAGGTCTGTAGCAAGAACGTCTACTGAGAGCTCTGCCTCAGCGTCATCGGCCGAGATCTCCTCAGCAGTAGACATATCTACTGTGAAGCCAGTAATAGCGCCTGTCTCGAATGCGAACTTATCGTTCACTGCGAGCTCCTTCTTATAGCTCTTATCGCCGCTTACGATTGTGATAGAGGCTGCCTCGGGAGTAGTAGGCTGAACCGCGAACCAGATGTTCTCAGTGTAAGAAGTATTAAGAGTATATGTGTTGTTATCAAGCTTAACGATTACTGAATCGATAGCGCTAACACCTTCAGGAAGAGCCTTGAAGCTCATCTTAGCATAAGCTACAGCGTGCTCGAACGCAAGGTTCATACCGCTATAGATGTAGCCATCATACTCAGCAACAACGATGTGAGCCTTAGCATCAACATTATTCTCACGTGGGGTCTGCTCCTTAAGTACATCCCACTTAACAATAGCACCCTGAGAGTTCAACTCTACTGACTCTGCTGGAGATGCAGCGCAGAAGCTACCCTCGTTAGGAGCAGGGCAATAGTCATAATTCTCATAGTCATAACCCTGAGGCAAAGTAAATGTGATAGTAGCTGCCTTTGGGTTAGACTCGTTTACCTTGATTGTAGCAGTAGCACCATTATAGTACCTCTCATCGTCGTTAGAAAGGAATACGTTCAATGTCTCGCTACCCTCCCACTGTGAAGAGTAAGCATCGCCATTCATCTCAGCGAACATCGAGCGAGTATCATCCATAGATACCTCGATAGTGTAGGTTGTACCCTCAGCCTTAGGTGCTGATACGTTGTTGTCGTTCTCACATGCTGTGAATGCCATTGCAGCTACTGCAACGAGCATCAAATTCTTAAACAAATTCTTCATAGTTGCAATAGTTTTTTTAGAATTCACCTGCGTCAAAATAGAGCGCATCTGCAAAATCGCTGTGGTCTGTATCAGAGATGCTGAAGCCTGCCTCAACAGCCATTGATACAACCTCAAGCTCGGGAGCTGTGTAGATAGTTGTTTTCATAAAAGTTTTGTTATTAGGTTAAATATTTAATTAGTTGTCATTATCACAGCGCGTTGTCGAATGTGAAGAATAGCGACCGTAGCCTGCCTCAAAGCAAGCTATCAACAAACAATAAATCCACGATTTATGTCACACCAACAAATTCTCTCATTCGGCCTTTCGGCACTAACGAAGCACAAAGATATAAGAATTTTCTCAGCCAACAAATATTTTTTACAAAATTCTACTAACGAACAACTTAAGGATGGACCAATAACCCCCAAACAAGACGATATAACAATGATGCAGGGTGTCCGCCATTTGGCAAACACCCCGCATCGTAGCTATATATTTTGCAGAATTACTCGTTCAACGCTCTCCACAACATATCCTTGAGCTGTGTGATGTTGTAGTTGGCTACAGACGAGATAAATATCGACTCCACGCCCTCGGGAAGATGTGCGCGCATCTGCTCGATAAGCTCATCATCGAGCATATCGCACTTCGTAACAGCCAACAGACGACGCTTATCCAACAACTCGGGGTTGTACTGCGTAAGCTCATCGAGAAGGATGTTGAAATCGGCAGCGATGTCGTCGCTATCGGCAGGCACCATGAAGAGCAATACCGAGTTACGCTCGATGTGGCGCAAGAAACGAGTACCAAGGCCTCGACCCTCGTGCGCACCCTCAATGATACCTGGAATATCGGCCATCACGAACGAGTGGTCATCACGTACCGAAACGATACCGAGGTTAGGCTCAAGCGTCGTAAATGCGTAGTTCGCAATCTTAGGCTTCGCAGCAGATACGACAGACAAAAGCGTAGACTTACCAGCATTGGGAAATCCTACAAGACCCACATCGGCCAACACCTTAAGCTCGAGGATGAAAGCACCCTCAGCGCCCTCCTCACCTGGCTGTGCGTAGCGTGGTGCCTGGTTCGTTGGGGTACGGAAGTGCCAGTTACCCAAACCACCACGACCACCCTTGAGCAATACGAGCTCCTCGCCGTGCTCCGTCACCTCACCAACATACTCGGTGTAGGTTTCGCCTGTCTCCTCGTCGGTGAGCACCTGACGAGCTACCGTGCCGAGGGGTACGGGGATGATGATATCCTTGGCATCGGCACCTGTTGAGCGTGCGCCGTGTCCATTCTCACCATCTTCGGCGAACTGGTGACGCTTGTACTTGAGGTGGATAAGTGTCCAATACTGGCTGTCGCCGCGAAGGATGATGCTACCACCCTTACCGCCATCACCACCATCGGGGCCACCGAATGCCACGAACTTCTCGCGACGGAAGTGTGACGAACCAGCGCCACCGTGTCCCGAGCGAGCAAATATCTTAACGTAATCTACGAAATTTGATCCTGCCATAGTTTCAATAAATTTGGCGCAAAGGTAGTTATAATTTTTCAAACTTCAAACCACAACACCCCCACGGCCCTAATTTCTTATTAGAATGGTGCAGATGTGGTGCATCGCAAAAGAAGATCCCCTCGGGATAGTACATAAAGTACAGTCTGATGAGGCTTACTTGTTGGGATGTGCCGCAGATGCGCTACTATCTCGAGACATTAAATTTCTTGTTAGAGTGGTGCAGATGTGGTGCATCACAAAAGAAGATCCCCTCGGGATAGTACATAAAGTACAGCCCGAGGGGTCTTACTTGTTGGGATGTGTCGCAGATGCGCTACTATCACAAGAAATTTACTCCCACTCAATTGTTGCTGGTGGCTTCGATGAGATATCATACACTACGCGATTAACGCCGCGTACTTTATTTATAATCTCGTTCGAAAGACGTGCCAAGATCTCGTATGGGATGTGTACCCAGTCGGCTGTCATACCGTCAGTAGATTGAACAGCACGCAGAGCCACACAACGCTCGTATGTACGCTCGTCACCCATAACACCTACAGACTGCACGGGGAGCAAGATAGCACCCGCCTGCCATATCTTATCATACCAACCTGTCTCGCGCAATGTGTCGATATAGATCTTATCTACATTCTGCAAGATATCTACCTTCTCGCGAGTTACCTCACCGAGAATACGGATAGCCAAACCTGGACCTGGGAAGGGGTGACGGCCGATAAGACGCTCCGACATACCCATAGAGCGACCTACGCGACGTACCTCATCCTTGAAGAGGAGGCGCAAAGGCTCAACAACCTTCAAGCCCATCTTCTCGGGAAGACCACCCACATTGTGGTGCGACTTGATGACTACTGCTGTGCCATTAACCTGTGCCGACTCAACAACATCGGGATAGATAGTACCCTGACCGAGCCACTTCACGCCATTGAGCTTCTTAGCCTCAGCCTCGAATACCTCCACGAAGTCGCGGCCGATAATCTTACGCTTAGTCTCGGGATCTGTTACGCCAGCCAAGTCGCCGAGGAACTTCTCCGAAGCATCCACACCCTTGACATTGAGGCCAAGACCACGGTACGACTCAATTACCTCGTTGAACTCGTCCTTACGCAACAAACCTGAATCCACGAAGATACAGTACAATCTCTCGCCAATAGCCTTGTGCAACAACATAGCTGCAACAGATGAGTCTACACCACCCGAAAGACCGAGAACAACCTTATCCTCGCCAAGCTTCTCGCGGAGCTCCTGAACGGTGCTCTCCACGAAGCTATCGGGAGTCCAAGACTGGCTGCAGCCGCAGATACCTACTACGAAGTTCTGCAACATCTGGAAGCCCTCCTCAGAGTGGTATACCTCGGGGTGGAACTGAATACCCCACGACTGCTCCGATGCAATGCGATATGCTGCAACACGAACATCTGCCGTAGAGGCAATAATCTCGTAGCCCTCAGGAATTGTAGTGATAGTGTCGCCGTGCGACATCCATACCTGTGATTCGGGGCTAAGACCCTTCATCAACTCATCCTCGCTCTTTACGACCTGCATACGTGCACGACCGTACTCTCTGCTGGGCGATGCCTCTACCTTACCACCGTAGAAGTGTGCAAGATACTGCGCGCCGTAGCATACGCCGAGCAAGGGCAACTTACCCTTGATAGCGTCGAGGACGATGCGTGGAGCCTCAGCATCACGCACCGAGCGGGGTGAGCCTGAGAGTACCACACCACGGATCGAGTTGTCCAAGGCTGGGACATTGTTGAAAGGGTGAATCTCGCAATATACCTGCATCTCACGAATACGTCGTGCGATGAGCTGCGTGTACTGCGAGCCAAAATCTATAATTAGAATCTTCTCCATATTTTTGCGTTATTCGCCACGTGAATAGTTGGGTGTCTCGCTGGTAATGGTGATGTCGTGAGGGTGATTCTCGGTAACACCACTTGCAGTGATACGGATGAAACGAGCCTGCTGCAACGTCTCGATATCCTTAGCACCACAGTAACCCATACCTGCGCGGATACCACCAACGAGCTGATATACAGTCTCAGAAAGTTTACCCTTGAAAGGCACACGACCTACGATACCCTCTGGTACAAGCTTCATGATGTTGCCCTCAGTACCCTTCTGGAAGTAGCGGTCTGCCGAACCTGCCTTCATAGCGTCGATAGAACCCATACCGCGGTATGCCTTGAACTTACGGCCGTTGTAGATGATTGTCTCGCCGGGTGACTCCTCGACACCTGCAAACATAGAACCTACCATCACGCAGTTACCACCTGCAGCCAAAGCCTTCACGATATCGCCAGAGTAGCGCAAGCCACCATCAGCGATGATAGGCACACCTGCCTTCTTAGCCTCGGTCGATGCATCGTAGATAGCCGAAAGCTGGGGAACACCCACACCTGCGATGATACGTGTTGTACAGATAGAACCTGGGCCGATACCCACCTTGATACCATCGGCACCATTCTCGATAAGATACTTAGCAGCCTCAGCCGTTGCGATGTTACCAACGACAACATCGAGGTGAGGATATGTGCTCTTAATCTGGCGGAGTAGTGTCACAACACCCTTAGTGTGGCCGTGTGCAGAGTCCAAAACTACTGCATCCACCTCCTCAGCAACGAGTGCTGCCACGCGATCCATAGCATCGGGTGTGATACCGATACCTGCAGCTACGCGCAAACGGCCCTTAGCATCCTTACATGCATTTGGGTTGTCCTTGAGCTTAGTGATATCGCGGTAGGTGATAAGACCTACAAGGTGACCCTCGTTATCAACTACGGGGAGCTTCTCGATCTTGTTTGCGAGGAGCACCTCCGAAGCCTGCTTGAGGTCTGTAGAGTGCGTTGTTACGATATTCTCCTTAGTCATCACCTCCTCGATCTTGCGATCCATATCGCTCTGGAAGCGGAGGTCACGGTTAGTTACAATGCCAATGAGGAAGTTCTGATCGTCTACCACAGGGATACCACCGATCTTGTTTTCCTGCATAAGCTGGAGGGCATCACCTACGGTGTTATCCTTGAGGATAGTCACAGGATCGTAGATCATACCGCTCTCTGCACGCTTCACACGACGTACGTGTGCCGCCTGCGCAGCAATTGACATATTTTTGTGGATTACGCCGATACCACCTTCGCGAGCGAGGGCAATTGCCAATGTCGCCTCGGTAACGGTGTCCATAGCGGCAGAGACTATCGGGATGTTGAGCTGAATATTGCGCGAAAAACGACCTGCGGTCGAAACTTCGCGGGGCAAAACCTCAGAATAGGCTGGTACGAGCAACACATCATCGAATGTGAGACCTGTTGTTTGTACCCTTTCATCGATAAAAGACATAGCAATCAGGTTTACTTATTTTATGTTGCGCACAAAATTACTCTAAATTTTCGAGAGTAGCAATAGTGAAGTGTTATTTTATTAACATTTTTTTTGTTTGAGGGTTTTAGTTGATGCTTTTTGCTCGAAGATGGAGACGCCAAAACGACCCTCGGCGTTGATTGAAACGGCGCAGATGTACCACTATCACGAGAAGTTTAATTTCTTGTTAGAAGGTAGTAGATGCTGTAGCGATAAAGAAGTTGGGATGGATGGGACATACTCGACGTATTGCCCATTTGTGGCAACGATTGAGAGCGCGGAGCAACCCCTTTCTTTCCTGCACGCCCCAATTTCTTGTTAGAAGGGGTTAGATGTGGCCTCGA
>JAFYXB010000063.1 GCA_017546345.1 Alistipes sp.
ATATCGCGTCCGAAGGCTCTGTTGTTATCATACTGACGTGCACCCATCTCCACAAAGCCTGGAGTAACGACATATCTGCGGCCCGTAGTCGCAAACTGCGACAATACCTCCAAGGCCATACGCGCACCCTCGGGATTAGAGTTATAGGCATCATCGAGCGTGGTGATACCACTCGCACGACGCACACTAAGGCGATGTACGACCTGCTCAAGCTGACGGATAGCACGGCGACGCATCATAGGCGTCACGCCCAAATGGTTGGCAACGACTGCGCCAGCAACGATATTGAGGATGTTGCCTCGGCCAAGCAGATGCGTAGCATAGCCCGCATCGCTGCTACCCTCACCCTCGATATCGAACGTAGTCTCAATCTCGCCATACGCAACGTTTGTAGCACGATAGTCGGCCAACTCCGAGCAAATACCGTATGTCACCACATTTGCGCCATAGCTCGCCTTGTCGAGATACTTCGCAGCATACTCCGAATCGAGGTTTACCACACCCAAAGCCCCTTTAGGCAAAGCCTCCAAAAGTTCGAACTTGGTGCGTGCCACACACTCCACCGAGCCAAAGGTCTCGAGGTGCATTTCACCAACCGATGTAACGATACCGATATGAGGATGCACCAAATCGCAGATCTCCTTGATATCGCCCCTCTGCTTTGCACCCATCTCTACGATGAAGACCTCGTGCTGAGGCTGCAGATGCTCACGGATGGTACGCACCACACCAAGCGTAGTGTTGAAGTTACCAGGTGTCATCAGTACATTGTACTTTTCCGAGAGAATGCGATACAAAAAGTGCTTAGTCGATGTCTTACCAAAGCTACCCGTGATGCCGATAATGGTTAGATTGGGCATCGAGCGTAGCTTACGCTTTGCATCGTTATAGTACCAACGGGTGATAGCTCGCTCCAACGGCTGATTAATAGCATTGGCAAGAATAGTCCAATAATCGAGCGTGAGGAGCATCATAGCAACAAGCGTGTAGGCCTCGAAATAGATGTGCGTAAGCACAACGACTGCGAATGTGAGGATAAGGCGTGTAGCGATAAGTCGCTTAACACGCATCGTATAGACCAACTTGAGTTTATACTTTATCGAGAACTCCGCTATAGCGATAATCAACATCCAGACCCCAAAGATTGACAATGCAACTGAAGAGGTGGTCAATGCGAAGGTTGTCGCAGCAGGGATAACGAGCATGTTCATATATGAGTGCCACTCGCCCGTCGAGCGCAACCAACGGTTGTAGCGCTCCACACGGTAGCTATTCTGCTGAAACATCTGCACCGAATAGCGCATCGTAGCCCATAGATATACGAGCCACACGATAGTAAATATGTATAACCAAAGAGTCATCGCCTAATCGAGTTTAAGAAATGATTTCAACGAAGCACGCCACAACTCCGCCTGCTCCAACATAGCATAGTGGCCAGCACCCTCGGCAACAACAAGACCTGCGTTGGGCATCAGACGCTCCATCTTTCGAGCATCCGAGATAGGTGTTGCCGTATCCTTATCGCCCCAGAAGAGCAACACAGGAGCCTTCACCTTGGGCATAAGGTGGCAAAGATCCTCATTTACGCACTTCGATAATATGGCACGCATCATAGGCGTTGCGCTGTTGTAGTCCGATGATCCTGCGGCTGCTCGACGCTGCTCGACAAGCATCTGAGCCTTACGTCTGCCGATAAGCAATGGCAGTGCATAGCGCATAGCCTTGAAGCTATAGACCTTGTAGTAGTAGCGCCATGTGCGACGAGGTTTTACACCCGCAACATCGGCAAACACAAGCTTATTCACCGCATTACGCGAAGCATAAACGATAGCTACTCGACCGCCAAACGAGTGTGCTACGAACGAGGGATACTCGATGCCTAAATGGGCAACGAGGGCCTCAATCGAGCGAGTATACTCCTCGACACCCCACACCGCCGTAGGCTCATCGCTAAGACCAAAACCCGCAAAGTCGATAGAGACCACGCGGTAGTGGTTCTTCAACAGCGGTACGGTGTTGGCCCATATCGTACGATCGCAGCCCCAGCCGTGCATAAGTATAATTGTATCGCCCTCACCCTCAACAGAGTAGCGAAGCTCTATATCGCCATATTTATAACTTGCGTCCATAAATGCAAAGATAGATAAAAAAGCTGAAACTTATCTTTAATAATTCGACTTTTTACACCGCTCTACGCAAAAAATATGGGGCTATTCCGAAGAATAACCCCAAAGTGTTACGATGTCTACCGTTGGTGTGGCGTACGACTCCACAACTCCCACATAGTCTTAACTATGATATGTGTGGAGCAGCGAGATTTTCTGGCGCATTAAGCTCCATATCGTTCTGCATGGCAATCATCTCGACGATATTTGCCGCAGTCTCACGACCACCAATCGTTACGACCATATTCCACTGTAACTGAATCTGCACAATGCCATTCATCAACGAGAGCATACCCATAACCCTATTCTCGGGAGCAAGGATAATCACTCCATCGACATCGGTATACTCAGCAAAGAACTGCGTAGCGATAACCACATCATGCAGCTTTGGCACCGTGCGTACCACGATATTTTGTGGAGAGCAACCCAAATCCGAAAGCTCGCTGATAGCAGCGATAAGGTGGGTATCGACAAACTCCTCAAACTCGCGGACTACGACCACGCCAAACTTCATGTTTGTCGCAGAGCCCTCGACTGTAGCAACCTCGATATTCATTCTCTCGTCGTTCACGACTTACGGCAAATAAAGTCTTGAGTATCGTCTAATTACTTAGAGATGTACTTAGTGTAAGCGCGAGCCTGCTCAGGATACTTAGCAACGATATCCTTGTAGCACTGCTCAGCCTTAGCCTCGTCACCCATAGCTGCGTAAACCAACGCAAGCTTCTGAGCACCCTCAGTGTAGGTTACAGGGTCGTTGCTGCATGCCATAGACTCGAGGTAGAGTGCCTCAGCGCTCTGCAAGTCGTTCTGCTCTACTGCCAAGTCGCCACGAAGCATCAACACCAAAGCGTTGATAATCTCACCTGCAGCACCCTTTGCATTGTTGTACTTCTCAAGATAGAGCTTTGCGTTCTCCATGTCGCCAGCCTCGAGGTATGCAGCACCTGCAAGGTAAGCAGCTGTGTTACCAGCCTTAGTCTTGCCATACTCCTCAACAACTGCTACGAACTCCTCAGCTGCGCCCTCACCATTGAGTGCTACTGCCAAAGCTGTGTCGGCCATAGCCTCACGCTTAGCGTCGCGGTTCTCGGCGATGCTTGATACGAGGAAGAAGCCAATAGCGATAACTGTAATGCAACCAAGACCTGTGAGGAGCTTGTTACCATACTTGTCAAAGAAGAGTTCCAACTTACCTTTGGTCTCTACCATAATGTCGTTCTCGGGCTGATGTACTTTGTTTGTCATAGTTAGTTTATTTTTTAATTATTACGTTTGCTAATATTGCGCTCCTTGCGTTATGCAATTCAACCTGCAAAATTAAAACAAATAGTTCTAATTTCATAGCTTTAACACGAAAAAAAACGCTATTTAACAAATTAGCTTGCACCAAAGCGCAAAAAGTGGTATTTTTGTTCGATAAAGAAACGCGTATGAGACTCGAGAATCTATCTATAATAAACTTCAAGAACATCGCAGAGGAGCGTTTGGAGCTCTCCGAAGGCATAAACTGCTTCGTGGGGCACAATGGCGCAGGCAAGACCAACATTCTCGATGCCATCCACTACCTCTCCTCGGCACGTTCGATGCACACCATAACCGATACGCAGAGCGTGCGTCACGACGAGGATTTCTTCCTTATCGACGGAGGCTTTAGGCGCGATGACGGCCGCCCCGAGCAGGTTGTATGCTTCTATGCTCGCCGCAGCGGTAAGACACTGAAACGCAACGGCAAAGAGTACGACAAACTATCGGATCACGTGGGGTGTTTGCCTATTGTCGTAGTATCGCCTGCCGACAGCTCGCTAATCAGCGACTCGGCCGAGGAGCGTCGTCGCTACTTCAACCGCCTGCTATCGCACCTCGACCGCAGCTACCTCGCAGCACTTATGCGCTACAACACGGCACTTGCCGAGCGCAACAAGCTTCTTAAGATGAATCCCTCGGAGGAGATGCTACTCATCTACGACCAGATAATGAGCATTGCCGCCGACACCATATTCAGCGTACGAACAGAGGTCATAGAGCGTATGCGACCACTCGTAGAGCACTACTACGCACTTCTTTCGAACGAGCGCGAGACGATAGATATGGAGTATCGTTCCGAACTGCAGACTACCCCACTTGCAGAACTTCTACTCGCCTCACGACGCAAGGATTTTGCAAACGAGTTCACCACATCGGGTGTACATCGCGACGATGTACTATTCTCGATTGCTGGCTTTCCGCTACGCAAATTCGGATCGCAGGGACAGCAAAAATCCTTCCTCATAGCACTAAAACTTGCTGAATACAGACTTCTTGCCGAGAGCGGACAGGAGCGACCAATGCTTCTGCTTGACGACCTCTTCGACAAGCTCGATATGCAGCGCGTAGCCGAGCTATTGCGCTTGGTCGGAGGAGATATCTTCGGACAGATATTCATCACCGATTGCAATAAACATCGCCTACAGCACACGCTGAGCGAGGCAGGTGCAGAGTATCGCCTATTTCACGTAAAGGAGGGAGGCATCGAGCGATGAAACGTAGCAACACCGTAAGAATTGGCGAGGTACTCGACGAGTTCTTCAAGCGACCATACGTCGCAGCGAAACTCGCCGAAGGACACCTACCCGACTATTGGCGCGAGGTGGTGGGCCCCTATGCTGCCGACCACACCATCGAGCTCCGTCTCGAAAACCATATACTCCACGTGCGTATGGCTTCGAGCGTGTTACGCCAGGAGCTATTCTTCCACCGCGAAGATATTATGAATCGTCTAAACGCTCGCGCAGGTATGCGTCTTGTGAATGCGATAATCGTCAGATAATCACAACAAACCTATAAACAATCAGGGCTATCCCGAAAAGGACAGCCCTGATTGTTAGTCATCTAATCGTGTTCCTTGCCACGCATTAGTCAATCTCCTTCTTAGTTGTAGCGTCGATAACGAATGGCTCGTGGAAGTTACCATCGGGATCAACCCATGTGGTGTAGATTGCCGAAGAGTCCTTCACACCGCGCTTATCCTCGCAGTATACACCTACAAGGTTATCCTCGCGGCACTCCTTCATCTCATCGTCAATGCGACCATCGTTATCCTCATCGGCATACTCATACCAGATGCGGCTATAGCCATCTGCCGAGTACTCACATACCGAACCGTAGGCTACGATATATGCTATAAGGTCGTTGGTAGTCTCGATATTAACAGGATTACCCTCTGCATCGACATACTCAGACAAGTGATCAGGCATCATTGAAATTGAGTATGCTGTGTAGCCCTCAACAGGTGTTACGTACCAAGCAAAGCTAAAGTAACCACCCGAACCACGATCTACAAGAACCTCAACCTCAACCTCGGGCTTACCCACGCTCCAATCCTTGTGGCCCTGAGGAACAACGCCACCGAGATCGATAGTAGGCTTAAACTCTACAGATACGGGCTCCGAGAGAAGACCATCGGCATCGACAGCGGCAACAACTGCCACATACTTCACATCGGGAGTAAGACCCGAAATCTTGATTACGCCATCCTTCTCAGCACGATAGACACGTGAGCTCTGGGCATTCATAACGAGGTACTCACCAGCCTTAGCAAGTGTACCACCCATACTCTTCCACTTACTACCATCGCTCTCGGCATAGACATACGCAAAGCCCTCAGCGCCCTCGCAGGTAGCCTTAAGCTCAGCAAGCGTGATAGAAGGATCGCCAACAACCTCCAACGCAGGAGTTAGGTTGTTATACTCAATAGCCTTTGTAGTGTACTCCTGGCTGAAGATCTTACCATACTTACCATCCTTATCTACGGCAACAGCCATAAGCGTAAGCTTGGTATTTGGCGTAGCATTGAAGTAGTTAGCCGTAACCGCACCTGCTGCACGGCTCTTCTTGCCATCATTGAGCAATAGGTCGAACTTAGCCTCATCGTCATAGTTTGCCACCTTGTTCGATAGTGCAAATGCGTAGTACATATAGACACGCTCATCTGCAGTAGAGAGCTTCGCAGTGATCTGAGAATAGTCGATAGCTACGTCCGAAACGCTAACCTCGATATTACCACCCTCGCTAAAGCCCTTTGTTGTGAACTCCCACTTACGGAGGTTCTGTACAGATACTTCGTTGCAGCCGCCACACTCCAAAATCCACGCTACATAGGTAGTATTGTGCGATAGCTCAGCACCAGTACCACCAAACAGGCCCAAGAATGAGCCATTGTAGTCGGCTACGCTCTTAAGATTGAGGTCATCCTTGTTGTCGCGAAACTCATTGAGGCAGTCGTTTACATTATACGATGCCTTAGGCACAAAGCCTGCGATAAAGCCCTTAGAGCCCTTGAACGAAAACTTAATCTCGGCATCGAAGAACGATGTAGAAACAACCTCAAACGAAGGTGCGCTATAGCTATAATCCTCAGCCGAAATATCGGTTGCGGCAACGCTCTTCTTACCGTCATTATCCACCGTAGGGATCACATACCAGAATGTGTAAGCCTTCGCTGCATCGAGATTTGCGCAGAGCGAGGCAGCATCTACATTTGCAGTAAGCTCGTTATCGAACTTTACAAGATATGCACCCTTCTGTGTATTGTCGGCCAAATAGCCGTTTGCAGCAGTAGCAGCAGCCTCAGCCGTATAGCTCGCGCTCTCCACAAGACCACAAACAAGCTCCTCGACGCCAGCACCCACCGAGAGAGTGATCTGATCCAAGAAGTAGTTGTAGTTTACGGGAGTTGTCGAGAGCTTAATGCTTGCGATAGAAGACATACCATTATTGAAGATAACGATAAGCTTCGCCACGCCCTCACCTACTGCCTCGCCACTCTTAATCGCAGCGCTCTTAGGAGCTGTGATAGAGAGCGTAAAGAGTGCCGTCTTTGAGTCGTAGAGTGCATCGCACGCCCAACCCTCGGGCGCAATGACCATTGCATCGGTAGCCTCGACAGCCATAACCTCGAACTTGCTGGTTGCACCAGCAGCAACATATACAGAGTCATACTCCATAACGATACGGCTGTTCATACCCACCTTCACCTCGACGCCATCGGCAAGTGTGATAACACAGCAGATAGGCATAGGCTCGCCATCCTCGGCCTCCTGCCAATCAGAGTAGACAACCTCTACATCGCCGATCAAAGTATCGGCAACCGACTGGTTGTAACCTGTTGTTGTCCACGTTGTGCCACCATCGAACGAAATCTCGATAGTCTTGCCATCAGCCGACACGCGCACCTCGGGAGTGGTTGTCGATACTGGAACATATCCACCATCAACCAAGATAAACTCCGCCTCGCCATCGTTATTGTACTTAGCCCAGCAAAGCACGCCATCGCCATTCTCCAAAACGGTGATAAGGTTGTTGGGGACAACAGCACCCTTAGGATATACCGTAAAGACCTTACCGTTAGAGAGCGTAACAACGATGCTTCCGTCGGCCTTTGTCTCGATATTCGTAATTGAGATCTTACCCGATACAAGCTCCTTGAGGGCATTAATCTCGGTATTTAGGCTCTCCTCCAACTCGGCGAGATCCTTCTTAATCTGCTCCAACTCCTTGCGCACGAAGCTATCGTCATAGGCCTCAGAGCAAGAGACTGTGGGGAGTAGCAGCATTGCAACTGCTGCTACGTAACCCACCATTCTGCTAATATTTTTAAGCAACTTATTCATAGTTATCTATATTATTTACCAAACCCAATCAGTAACCTCGCAATCGTTTGTAGGATCGTAAACCATAGGCTCGTGGAAGTTACCATCAGCATCTACCCAGATGGTGTAGATCAAAGTAGCATCCTTAAGACCATAGAAGTACTGGTTGTAGACACCTGGGAGGTTATACTCCTCATGGAGCGAACCATCAGCATTCTCCCAAGATAGTGAGTAGCCATCAGCCGAGTACTCACACTTCTTACCGTGATCGGCAAGCACTGTGCTATCCTTGCTACAGTCAGCAATGATATACTGCATAAGCAAAGCTACGGTTGTACAACCCTCAGTCTCCTTGAGGAAACCTGGTGTAGAGGCCATAGTGTAGGCAACATAACCCTCAACAGGCGCTACATACCACGAAATGTTGAAGAACTCCGAGTCGAAGGTCTCGCGGAGAGTTACCGTAGGCTTACCTACAGCCCAGTTGGCATCACTACGTGTAACAATCTCGCCCATATCGATTGTAGGGGTGAAGTATACCGCCTTAGCTGCTGAGTAGCAACCATTAGCATCTGCAGCAACAACAATCAACGCATGCTCAAGAGTTGTAAGACCCTTAACTACGATGCAACCATCCTCCAAAGCGTAGAGCTCGTTTGTTGTAGAGTATACACCCTGGCCTGTTGGAGTGGTAATCATATACTCACCTGCCTTTGTAACACCTGTGTTATTTACCGAGCCAAAACGCTTTGTCATATCATCAACAGGGATGCAGAGATAGAGGTATGATGCAGCACCCTCGCAAGTAACCTTAACACGTGTATCTACGATAGAGGGGTTAGAAGGCTGCTCAACAGCGAGATCCAAAGCTGTGTTATACTCGATCTTCTTCGTTGTGTACTCCTGAGTGAATACCTTGCCAAACTTACCATCCTTATCTACAGCAACTGCGATAAGCACGATCTTAGAACCCTGCGTTGCATTGCGATATGTAGCCGTAATAGCATCCTTAGAGCGGCTCTTCGTACCACTCTCGAGAAGTAGGTCGAGCTTCGCCTCATCGTCGTAGTTGCCAACCTTGTTGGGCAATGCGAATGTGTAGTACATATAGATATGCTCCTCAACAGTTGAGAGCTTCGCAGAGATAGTCGTATAGTCCAACGCCACGTCAGATGCCACAACCTCGATGTTACCACCCGTTGTGAAGCCCTGAGTCTTCAAGTTCCAAGTACGGAGATTGCTAAACGATACCTCATCGCGGCCACCACACTCCAAGCACCAAGCAACATAGTCACGGCCATACTCGAGAGCGCTGCCCGCACCACCGAAGAACTCCAAGAACGAACCGCTATAGGCAACATCTGTCTTGAGAGTTAGGTTAGAGTCCTTATTCTCGCGGAAAACATTCAAGCAGTTGTTTGCGCTGTAGCTCTCCTTAGGCGAGAAGCCTACGATATAGCCCTTAGTGCCAGCGAAAGAGAACTCAACCTCTGCATCGAAGAACGATGTAGAGAGAACCTTCAACGCAGGTGCGCAGTAGCTATACTCCTCTGTAGAGATTGTATCAGCCGCTACGCTCTTCTTGCCACTCTCATCAACCGTAGGAATTGCATACCAGAACGTATACTCCTTATCTGCGCTGAGATTATCAGAAAGATATGAGACATAAACCGTATTTGTAAGCTCCTTGCTGAAGTCTACAAGGTAGGCACCCTTCTGTGTCTTATCTACCAAATATGCGTTGGCTGTAGTAGCCGCAGCAGCTGCCGTATAGCTTGCGCTCTCGCTCAAACCACAAACAAGCTCCTTAACACCACCACCTACAGTGAGCTGAATCTCATCGAGGATGTAGTCATAGCGAACAGGCGTAGTAGAGAGCTTAATGCTTGCGATAGATGACATACCGTTGTTGAATACAACGATAAACTTAGCAACACCCTCGCCTACAGCCTCACCATTACGGATTGCCGAGCTTGCAGGTGCCGAGATCTTAAGAGTGAATGTCGAAGTCTTAGAGTCGTACACTACATCGCTCTTCCAACCCTCAGGCATAGTAATCATAAAGTCTGAAGCATCCTCCGCAGTAGCTGTAATCTCGCCCTTAGCACCAGCAGCGATATATGCTGAATCGAGGCTGAGAACAAGGCGGCTATTCATACCAACCTTTACCTCAACGCCATCAATTACAAGGACACAGTAGAGAGGTAGTGCATTACCCTCGATGTCGGTCTGCCAATCAGAGTATACCACCTCGATATTGTCGATAAGCTCGTCGGCAACAGACTCATAGTAGCCCGTTGTCATCCAAGTCTGACCACCATCGAACGAAATCTGGACAGTCTTGCCATCCTCGGCAACCTCGACAACGGGGGTTACAGATGCAACAGCCACGTTGTTGCCATTAGCATCAACGATAAACTGTGCCTCACCCTCAGCGTCGTACATAGCCCAATACAAAAGACCATCCTCGCCCTCGAGCACTGTAATCAGGTTGCTGGGCAGAGTTGCACTCTTAGGATATACCGTAAACGAACCACCGTTAGACAACGATACGAGGATGCTACCATCCGACTTAGTCTCTACCTTGGTTATTACAATCTTGCCAGCGAGAAGCTCCTTAAGAGCGTTAATCTCGGTATTTAGGTTCTCCTCCAACTCAGCAAGATCCTTCTTGATCTTTTCGATCTCCTCACGAATCGGTGTATCGTCGTACACGTCGGCACACGAGGTTGCGGGAAGTGCCAATGCAGCAACTACGGCTGCACGGCAAAACCAATTCTTAATCTCGTTTGAAAACTTTTTCATTGTATGTCGTTTTTAATTATTATCCTATTTTATTCCTCCTCAGCAACATAGAGCTTCAAATCGATAAAGCCGCCCTTTGTTCCGTCATCATTCTTCAACTCAGGATCGTATACCGAAGGCTCGTAGAAGTTGCCATCAGCATCTACCCATGTAGTGAAGATGTAGAAGTCGCCCTTCTCACCTGTACCAATACAGTTAGCACCCACAAGGCCTGTCTCATAGAATGGGACATACTCATCGAGTGAAACAAAGCCATCACCATTGAGATCACCACCCCATTCGCAGTAGATGTACATATAAGAAGCTGACGCATGGTATGCGCAACGAGTACCGTACTTATGAGACTGAGTCTGTGTATTCTCAATACCTGTATTGGCAATAATGTAGTCAAGAAGCTGATCTACTGTAGCTATTGACATGCTCTGGCACGACTTCGAAGCGTAGCTATAGGCTGTGCAACCAGCTGCAGGAGTAACATACCAGCTTGTCTTATAGTTTCCGGTAACGGTAATATCGTAAACATTAATGTCTGGTCTTGTCTGAGCCCACTTAGCATCAGAAGGCGTTACCAATGTACCGTAGTTCTTCTCAGGATGAAGCTCAACCATCTCAACCTTTGAGATAAGGCCCTCGCTATCCAAAGCACCCACAAAGACTACACTACCTGCTGAAGAGTCGTATCTATCGACAACATCGACCAAAATCTTCTCCTCGCCATCCTCCGAGTCCTCATAGATATTCTTCTTATCATTAGCCGTTGCAAGGTCAAGACCACAAAGCTCGATAGTGCCATTAGCGTCTACCTTCTGAACATAAGAGCTATTGAGATTACCGGCCATAAACTCGCCTGCAAGTTCCTTATCCTGATCCCACGCAAACAACCACTCGGTGCTGCGGTTCGACACGTACATATAGGCAAAGCCTGCGGCACCCTCAGAGGTAGCCTTCAACGATGCCTTGTTGAGATTTACATCGCCGACAACCTCGACTGAGAGCGTAAGGTTGTTATACTCAACACTTGTAGTAGTAATCTCCTCCTTGAAGAGCTTACCATACTTACCGTTAGCATCAACACCAACAGCCAAGACTGTGTAGGCAGTGCTTAGCTCAGCGCTATTATTCTCAACAGTTACCGCCTGAGTAGTCTTGCAAGCAGTACCATCCTTGAGCAACATATCCATCAACGCGCTATCGGTTGTATTCTTCTTAATCTCCGAAGATTTGATAGTGTAGTAGTAGATGTAGATATGGCCAACGCTATTGAGTTTAAGGCTGAACGATGTCTGCTTCACGCTCTTGTCCGAAGATGTAAGCTCCAAATCGCCACCCTTAGCAAAGCTATTAGTCTTGAACGAGTAGGCTACGATATCGTTTGTTGTAACGGTAGTCTTATCACCGCACTCCAAATACCAAAGTGTATAGCCAACGCCCGCCTCCAAGCTATCGGCATCAACACCAACAAGCTCAGTTACCAAGCCCTTAAGCTCAGCCTCGGTGTGCAATGGACAAGTCTCATCGCTAAACTTATCAAGAAGAGCTGCTGACGAGTAGCTCAAGCTCTCGATAAGGCCAATCTTGTAACCTGCCGAGCCCTTAACGCTCAAGCTTACCTCTGCATCGAAGAACGATGGAGTGATCGTGCAAGCAACATCAATAAATCTGCAAGAGTTAGCATCCTTAGAGATGTCGTTAGCCGTAACGCTCTTCTTGCCATCCTCCGCAACGGTAGGAATAGCATACCAGAATGTGTACTCTACGCCTGGCTTCAAATCGGGATTAATCTCCTTAGCCTTGGGCGATACTGAGTTCTGCTCCGATGTGAATACTACGCTATAGGCGCTCTTCTGAGTAGCATCAGCAAAGTACTTATTTGCATTCTCGGCAGCCAACTCTGCAGTAAAGCTTGCGCTCTCGATAAGACCACAGACAATCTCATCAACACCACCCGATGTGATAGTGATGCTATCCATAGTGTAGCTCATGAAGATAGGATCTGAAGATGATACCTTGATGCTCGAAATTGCTGAAAGACCATTATCGAAAACAACATAGAGCTTAACAACGCCATCTGCTACGGCCTTGCCTGCAGTAACTGCATCCGACGATGGAGCAACGATGCTAAGAGCTACGCTGGTAGGTGCAGAACCAGTCTCGGCCTTAAGCTCTGCATTGCAAGTCCAACCCTCGGAAGCTGTTGTTGCAAAGTCTACGGCACGCTCAGCACGAGCACTAAGCGCCACGTTGCTTCCAGCAGGAATATAGAGGTAGTCGGTATCTACGATAATGCGGCAGTTCATACCAACCTTCACCTGCACACCGTTGATAGTGATGATGCAGTAGAGAGGAATAGGATTCTCGTCCTCATCGACCTGCCACTCCGAGTAGACAACCTCGATATCCTCGATATTGAGATCTGCAACAGACTCAGTATAGCCCGTTACGATCCAAGTCTGACCACCATCGAACGAAACCTCGAGAGTCTTGCCATCCTCAGCAACACGCATCTTTGGAGTAGCCTTGTAGACAGGAGCATACTCGCCATTGATCTTGATAGGCTGAGCCTGGCCACCCTTGTCATACATAGCCCAATAGAGCAAGCCATCCTCCATCTCGACAACAGTTATGAGGTTTGAAGGGATAGCATCACCCTTAGGATAGAGCGTGAATGACTGATCGTTCGAGAGCTTAACCTCTACGCTACCATCCGTCTTCTCGACAACCTCGCTAACAACGATAAGGCCGTTGATAAGCTCGCGCAACGATGTGAGCTCACCCTCAACTCTCTCCTTGAGTGCTGCGATGTCACCCTTGATCTGATCGATCTCCTTCCAAATATCGGTGTCATTGTAAGGCTCGACACACGATACTGCACCAATAGCCAAAGCTGCCGACAAAGCGACGCTCCAAACCATTGATTTGAATCTCTTAAAATTGTGTTTCATAGTGTTATTTAGTTATTAATTTGTTTGCTCTAATATCATCGAATCACAACATCACCTAAAGAGCTGTCATATAGACGCAGTATAAAGCATACAAATATAGGGCTTTATTCCCGAACTGCAAAACTTTATGCAGCATAAAGCATCGATTTTTGCATATTTTCGATATTTTATGCAAGTTTTTGCAGACTATCGACCAATATTTTCGCAAAAAAGATGGGCTGCCCAACCGAAGTTGAACAGCCCGAGTGACATAGGAACCTTTTAAGCACCAACCAACCGACCTATGCCACCATAATTCAATGAGATACTATCGTGTGAACTCAACAACGAGAACCGATGCTGGAGCTACACTGCACTCCGACATATTGACACTCTCACCCGTAACGACATCACGACCAGCGCCAAGGCCCTCAGTAATCTCGGCATAACGAGCCCAAGGCACGCGCTTCGTCTCGGGGCTATTGTTCACATAGACAAATACCACGTCGTTGTCATCATAACGGAAGAATGCATAGGTGTTATCGCGATCAATGAAATGCATAGTGCGACCGCTGTGGATAACCGCCTTATTCTTACGCCAATTCATCATATGGCGAGTATAGTCAAAGACCTCCTTCTGCTCGCCCTCACGCTGCGCCTCATCGAAGAGGTTTATAGCATCGCCCTCCCAGCCACCGGGGAAGTCGATACGCAACGTAGGATGACCCTTCGAGCGATCCGTAGAGCGGAACATAAACTCATCACCATAGAGCATCTGAGGCATACCACGCATCGTGCAGAGCAACGCTGCAACGATCTTCATACGCTGCGCATCGCCATTCAACACATCGGCAACACGCTCCGTATCGTGGTTACCAGCCATAATCATCATATTGCTAAGATCGTGGTAGACGAAGTCGTGCGACAACACATCGTAGACACGCGTCATACCCTGACCCCAGCCACCGTGGCCACCCTCGCTAAGTGCTGCACGTAGTGCATCGTGCAATGGGAAGTCCATAATCGACTTAAGATGCGAATCGAAACCATCCTTATTGTAGTTACCACCCTGCCAATATGCCAACTGAGGGATAGACGATGTCCAGACCTCACCTACGATATTGAAGTTGGGATACTCATCCATAACAGCCTTACACCACTCGCTCATCGGGCCCTTCTCGTTGTAGGGGTAGGTATCAACACGGAAACCATCCAAATTTGAGTACTCAACCCACCATACTGCCCACTGCTTAAAGTAGTTCAACAAGTAGGGGTTATCGAGGTTCATATCGGCCATACTACGATCGAACCAACCGCTCTCCATCTGATACAAATCGGCCTTCGAAGCGTTGAAGTCCATATTCGTAGAGAATGTCCAGTTAGACTGCGTATAGCTATCCCACTGATGTGTCCAATCTGCAAAAGGCTGATCCGCGTACCACCAATGCGACGTAGAGCTGTGGTTAGGCACGATATCCATAATCACCTTAATACCCTTCTTGTGACACTCCTCGACATAGCTCTTAAACAACTCGTTGCTACCATAACGAGGATCGATAAGGTAGTAGTCGCTGCACGAGTAGCCGTGGTACGATGCACCCTTCTCATCGTCCAACAACAGCGGTGTACACCAGATAGCCGTAGCACCGAGGTCGGCGATATAGTCCAAGTGGTCGATAATACCCTGGATATCGCCACCATGACGACGACCTGGCTTGCTACGATCGGCCTTCTCGGCAGTATTGTCGGTAGAGTCGTTCGATGCATCACCGTTAGCGAAACGGTCAGGCATAATTAGATATACGAAATCGGCATTTGTGAAACTCTCCCTCTCGCGTGAGCCCTCACGGCGCTCTGCGAATGTGTAGGGATAACGCACCGTGCGGCGACCATTCGTAACACAAATATTGTAATCACCAGCCTTAGCATCATCTGCAATAGCCACATCTACGAATAGATAGTTGGGGCTCTCAGCCTTATGTATTGCCGCAACCTCGATACCCTGTCCTGCGGGCTCGATAGCGATATCGCACGCAGCGATATTCTCACCATTGATCATAAGCTGCAAGGCTGTATTCATGCCTACCCACCACGACAATGGCTCAACATGCTTGATATCTACACCCTTAGGTTGTGCTGCATTGGCCACCGAAGCAAGGCTCAGAACCGCAACAAGCATAACTAAAATTCTCTTCATATCGTTCTTAAGTTTACAATTACTTCACTAAAATTCGGTATGCCCATGGTAGGATATCCTCCTCGACGTGCTCATAAAGTGTCACGCGCTCACCCGTGATAGCATCGCGGTAGTCACCAGCATAGATTCCCGTATAGAAATCGGCATGGATAGTATAGGGCGAGAGGTTCATAATAGCCACGACACGACTGCCTCTCACCTCGCGAACGAAGGTCATCATGCAGTCCTTAGCATTATTCTCAATCTCGATCATCTCGCCACCCTTCTCGCCAGCCATCAACGCCGCCTCCGAGTGCTTCAAGGCACAAAGTCGGCGATAAAGCTCGGTCATGCGCGTCTCCTTATATGCCGATGCGGGGATAGAATCACGATCGAAGAACTCAAACGAGTGGTCGTAGCCAACCTCCTGACCTGTGTAGATCAATGGCATTGTCGAAGGCATAAGGAAGGTCATAGCTGTCATAACCTCCAACGCACGACCAAAGCGCGAATACTCCGAGCCACTCCACGAGTTCTCATCGTGGTTCGACGTGAAGCTCATACGCATAGCCTCACGCGGATACTTAGCTCTCTCGGCATGTATTGCATTGCGCATATCCCACACACGACGTGCTCCCTTAGCGATGTCGCACATAATGTGGTGCACGTTCCACTGATAGCTCATATTGAAGGCTCTATCGAAGAGGTTATCCTCCTCGGCCTCGGCCAAGAAGAAGATATCCGACTTCAGAGCATGCAGCTCGGCCGATGCCTCCTGCCAGAACTCGATAGGCACAAGCATAGCCATATCGCAACGGAAACCATCAACACCAAACTTCTCGACCCAATAACGCATAGCGTCGATCTGTCCACGCCACACATCGTGGTTGGCATAGTTGAGCTTTGCTGTATCGCTCCAATCCCACGGAATGAGAGGCACTCCATCAGCATCACGCTCATACCAATCTGCGGGCTTCTCGCTAACCCAACGAGCATCACGTGCTGTGTGGTTAGCTACCCAGTCGAGCAAAATCTTAATGCCCATAGAGTGTGCTACGCGCACAAACTCCGCAAAGTCCTCATCCGTACCGAACTCAGGATTGATAGCCGTATAGTCCTTAATCGAGTAATAGGAGCCCAACTTGCCCTTACGACCCTCCTCGCCGATGGGATAGATAGGCATAAGCCACACGGCATCTACACCTATCGAGCGCAGAAAAGCCAACTTCTCTGCAGCAGCTCGGAAAGTACCCTCGGCACTTAGCTGTCTGATATTCATCTCGTAGAGCACTGCCGAATAGCTCCACTCTGGATTCTTATACATCTTAACCCAACCCTATATAATGGAGCTGTCCTAAATGCGAACAGCTCCTTGTTTATTCATCACACAATACGAATATAGGCTATATCAGCACAATTCGCATTGCAACGCATTACGAATTATTACTTCGAGAGCAACTTATACTCCCAAGCGCCAAGCTCGAGCTGCTCGCCAGCAACAACATTAAACTTCTGGCCACATACGCAGTCGTACTCACCAGCTACACTCTCATCGAAGGTAACGGTTGTAGGCTCAGCCGAGAAGTTGAAGATACAGAATACCTTGTTGCACTCCTTCTCGCGTGTAAATGCCAAAACATTCTCACCAACGCCCTCGAGGTAGACAACAGGAGCTACGTTCTCGCCAGCAGCCAACGCAGCGTTGTTGTGACGGAAGGCGATAAGACGCTTATAAAGGTCGCGGTACTCCTTACCATACTCAAGATCAACGAGCTCAACGATAGGATCCTTCTCGAAGAACTGCAAACGGCGACCCAAGCCAATCTCCTGACCTGTGTAGATGAGAGGCTGACCCTGAGGAAGAACATATGTCAAAGCGGCAAATGCCTCAGATGCGTCACCCATACGCTCGAACTCTGTACCTGCCCAAGAGTTCTCATCGTGGTTCGATGTGAACATCAAACGCATAGCTGGCTGAGCATAGTTCTGTGCATCGCGTGCGATATACTCCTTAAGGTCTGATACATACTTAGCGTCAGTCTTGATAGTACCATCACCAGCAACATTCTTAGTCTCGCTGCCACCCTTAGCCATAGCGTTCATCATATGGTGGAACTCCCAAGCGTAAGATGTGTCGAAGCCACACTCGTGCAACCATGCAGCCTCACCCTCAGCCAAGAGATATACATCGGGGTTAATCTTCTTAACCTCAGCCCAAGCTGACTGCCAGAAATCGGCGGGAACCTTGTAAGCAACGTCGCAACGGTAGCCATCCAAGCCGAGCTCGATCCAATAGCAGAGAGCCTCGGTCATAGCAGCACGCATATCCTCGTTATCGTAGTTGAGTGATGCGATATCTGTCCAATCGTACTCTACGATAGGAAGGTCGGTAGCAGGATCAATCTTATACCAATCCTTCTTACCCTCCTGCCACCACTTAGCATCGCGTGATGTGTGGTTAGCAACCCAGTCGATAACAACCTTGAGGCCCAACTCATGAGCTGTAGCCAAGAACTTCTGGAAATCCTCCAAAGTACCGAACTCAGGGTTGATAGCCTTGTAATCAACGATTGAGTAGTATGAGCCAAGTGTACCCTTACGGCCATCTACACCGATAGGTGAGATAGGCATAAGCCACAAGATATCTACGCCCATAGCCTTAATCTCGGGCAAGTACTTCTCGGCAGCAGCAAACGTACCCTCGGCAGTAGCCTGACGGATGTTGAGCTCGTAAACTACTGAGTTGTACTTGTCGTAAGCGCGCTCCTCCTTAGGATTGCATGTACCACAGTTGCAGTGGCAACCTACCAATGTCGCAACAAGAGCGACCAATGCAAAAAACTTCTTCATCATTGTATGTTTTTAATTATTTGTTTACACTACTTATTTACAACCATATAGCCGTATGCTGGGATAGTAACGCCGAGCTTACCCTCGCCCTTGCACTCTACTGAAGCACCCTCGGTAGCCAAAGCTACGCTCAAATCGCCACACTTAGCCATAGATGGCAACTCTACCTCTACGTCGCAAGCCTCGCCACGTACGTTCATCGCTACGAGTGTCCACTCGCCCATGTAGTGACGCAAGAATACCCAAGCGGCATCGTCAGAGTACAACGTGCGGTAGTCACCATACATCAAAGGCATAGAGCTACGACGCTCCTTCAACAAATTGCGTGTTGCGGCATACTCCTTTGCCTGGTAGTCGTTATCTGCCTCGAAGCGCATCATATCACGGTTATCGGGATCGTTAGCGCCAGGAACACCATACTCATCACCCTGATAGATACAAGGAACACCAGGAACGGTCGAGATAATAGCCTTAAGGAGCTGCAAGCCTGCGTGGCCCTTATCCATATCGCCTACCGTAACCTCACGGTGCCAGCCCTCAGCCTTATCATCGGGGCACCAAAGCGGCATATCGCCACCTGCTACCGAGATGAAACGTGGCTTATCGTGGTTACCTGTGATGTTACCCATAGTGTGATGTGAGCCATAAGCAGCCTCAGACTCCTCTACGGTACGTACGATATCGCGCATAGAACGGTTGTGATCTACGATAACGTCGCGTGATGTGTGGTAGAGGTTGAAGTCGAACTGCGAGTCGATCATACCTGTCTTCACGTACGAGCCGATAAGCTCCACTGAGCCATAGGTCTCGCCAATCTGCCAGAGGTTACGATCAGGCATCGAAGACTTCATCTTATGAGTGAGCATACGCCAGTAGTCGAGTGGAATATGCTTACAAGCATCGTGACGGAAGCCATCGAAGTCGAAGTTACGCACCCAGTGCAAAGCCGAGTCGGTCATAGGCTCACAAACCTCAACGCGCTCCAAATCGAGCGTTGGGATATGCTTATCGAACCATGTTGTCAAACGCTGCTCATCCCACAATGCGATATTCTCGCGGCCATCGGGCAAGATAAGCTGTGTAGTCCAATCGGGATGCTCCTGAAGAACGGGAGAGTTGATATGAAGGTGGTTAGCAACATAGTCCAAGATAACGTTCATATCGTTGTTATGTGCCGTAGCAAGCATCGAGCGAAGCTCCTCGTCGGTACCGAAACGCTTATCGACAACGGTGCTGTATATTGGCCAGTAGCCGTGGTAGCCCGAGAACTTAGTGTCGGGATTTACATTCTGACCCCACGCATCATAAGGATTCTGTGTGATAGGAGAAATCCAGATAGTCGTAATACCCAAGTCTGAGAAGAAACCCTCATCAATCTTCTGCTCGATACCCAAAATATCACCACCCTGGTAGTCTACCTTATCCAAAACCTCGGGTGAATTGAGCTTCCAATCGTTTGCTGTAGTACCATTGTTGAAACGGTCGATCATCAACGAGTAGAGAATCTGTGCCTGGTGGTCCTTACGCTGAATATTCTCAGCATCGGTTACAACAACACCATACTCCAAAGGAAGAAGCACATCGTTGAAGCGACCCTCAGCCGAAGCTGCAAAGACACGCAATACAGAGCGCTCGAAATTGACAGCCTTAGCAGGAACTGCAACGGTGATAATATTACCCTCGACGCATACATCCTCAACCTCCTCGTTCTGCCACATTGCCACAGCCTCCTGAACAGGCTTCTCGGCAACGATCTTCACACGGCGCTTCTCCATACCTACTGTAGACATATAGCTACCCTCGGTATCGCGCTTGCCACCAAGGACAACAATAGAGAGCTTGCTCTCGCCATGCCATACATCGACAGTCGATACCAAAGCCTCAGCCTCGGTAGTGATTGTAAATGTAGACCAATCATCCTGCTCGGCATTGAGCACAAGGCGAGCATCGTCTGTCTCAACCTTATCTGCACCAACCCACTGAGGATAGTAGTCTGTGAGGTAGTGCGATGTCTGACCTGCCTGAATGGTCATAGGCACAACGGCCACACTGTTGCCAAGGCCGAACTCAGCCTTAGGCTGCTCTACACAGCTCGCCATAGCGACAAGCGAGAGTGCTGCACAAAATAGTGATTTGAGTTTCATAGTGTTTTGTGTTATTAGTTACTAAATTTGGGGTTGGCAGACCGATCAAAGTCTGCCAACCAGGGTAATACCGTGCACACACATAAGCCTATGCACGGTATTAGTTTAGGCATTTATCGCTGTGGAACCTGACCAGCCGCCATACAGTAGAGTGTGAGCTCTGCTGGATAGAAGTAGAAGTCGTAAGTACCATCAGCTACAACCTTCATATTAGCACTATCGCCACCGCAAACGAGAGTGTTAGCAGCGTTTACAGCGAGAGTACCAGCTGCCTTAAGACCATAGTTAGCAGCATCGTTCCACTTGTTGTTAGCACGAATCTTAACCTCGTCAGCAGTTGTCAACACCTGACCGAGGAGCTTATAGCCACCATCGTCGATAGCTTCAAAAGCGATGTCAGCCGAGCTACCCCAACCGTTGATTGTACCTACAAGACCATATGTAGTCACTGCAGGCTCTGGTTCTGGTGCTGGAGCCTCGCCGTTAAGGGTTACAACCCACTTACTATCAGCATCCTTCTCAGTAAGAGTGAAGATGTAGTCCTTGTCGAGAACAACATTAGTGATATCTACAGTCTGCTCTGTACCGTTGTTGAAGATAACATTTACAGTCTTACCGAATGCCTCAACACCGAATGAGAATGTGTAGTACTCCTTGCCATCAACGCTCTCAATAGTAAGAGCTGTACCTGGCCAGCTACCACCGTAGTCACCGAGGTCACCCCAGCCGTAGATGTTACAATTAGTCCAATCTGTCTTTGTTACATCAGCATAGAACTTAACAGCCTTTGCATCAGATGGGAGTGTAGGATCTGCAGAACCAGCTGCAAGAGCTACGAACTCGAATGATACAGTGTTGAAGTATACATCGTATGCACCAGCAGGAAGGTTCATATTCTTACCACCTGCAACCAATGTGTAAGTCTCACCAGCTGCGAGTACGAAAGGCTCAGCATCACCCTCACCACCGTAGTTAACAGCCCAATCGCTGTTTACACGGATCTTGAACTGGTTGTCAGCAACGAGCTCAAAGCCCTTAGCTGCTACCCAATCGCCGTTGTGTGCTGCAAGAACTGTATCAGCAGTACCACCCCACTCGTTGTGAGTACCTACAAGACCGTAAACAGTCTCTGTTGGCTGTGGATCCTCTGGCTCCTCTGGAGTCTGGCCACCAACTGGCTCATCCTTGCCATACATAGCAGCGTTAAGCTCGTATGACATCTCAGCAGAGTTAGAGAGGTAGAGGTATACACGGTAGTTGCCAGCCTCCTCAACCTTGAGGTTATCACCCTCGAGGCCGAATGCACCACAACCCCAGTTCATATCCCATGAAGCATCTGCACGGAACTTAAACTCACCAGAGAAGTTCTCGATATCAACATAGAAGCGACGCTTAGCAGCGTTGAACTCCATAACCTCGTCACCGCCCCAGCCATTGAGCTCACCAACAACACCAATCTGGTTGAATGAGTAGTTGTGCTTCAAAAGGCCAGTGTTTGTATCCATTGTGAAGTGGTAGAAACGCTTAGCAGTGTAGATGTTGATGTTATCACGATCGCCACCATCGTTGTTGATAAGAGTTACCTCCTTAGCCTCAGCCTCAGGAGTCTCACCCTTAGCAATACCCCAGTCGAAATCCCAGTTAGCATCGCGAGTAAACTTCCACTGACGAGACTCATCTGGATCACCCAAGTCTGCGATACCCTCGAATACGCCGTTGCCAGCGAACTCGTACAATACCTGGAACTTAGTAGCTGCATCAGCAGGTGCCCAACCCTGGTATGAACCTGGCATATAGATCATGTTGTATGACTTCTCCATAGAAGAAGGAGTAACAGTCAAAGCCTTAGCCTCAGAGTAGAATGTCTGGTATGAGTTACCTACAGTAGCACCAATACGAACCTGTGTCGCTGCTGCAACCTCAATAGGAAGAGCAAGACCCTCGGTAACTGCAAGGTTAATCTGCTCGTATGTAAGCTCAACCTCAGTATTAGTGATACCTACTGCGATAGATGCCCAAACATCAGAATCAGCCTTTGCAATCTGGATAGAGTAGCTGGGAACGATCTGCTCACCGAAATCAGCAGCATCCCAACTCATAGCGAATTTGTTAATCAACGTCTTTGAGGTGATTACAATCTCGTCGCTCTCCAACTCATGAAGCACGGGAGCTACCACCTGATCTGTAGGCAGTGTCTGTACATGCTCCAAATCAGAGGTACAGGCTGACATAATACCAGCAGCTGCCGCAAGAATAGTGAAATATTTTAATAGTTTCATAATGTTCTATTATTATATTGGTATAACAACTTTGAACTAGTAACCCAAAGGATTCTTCAAATCAGGGTTAGCTGCAATCTGTGATGCAGGAATTGCGAAGAGCTCCTTGTACTCTGGGAATGCCTGACCAACGGGGCTCTCGCCACCCTTGAAAGGCCACAAGTACTCAGCTGAAGAGAACAAACCGTAACGGATAAGGTCGGTACGACGGTGTGCCTCCCACATAAGCTCACGAGCACGCTCTGCTACGAACAAATCGCGAGCAGCGTTATTCCAAGATGCTGGCAACTGAATTGCTGGAACACCTGTACGAACAGCCAACTCATCCATCTTAGACTGAGCTACGCTTCCCTCATTAAGACGAACGCACGCCTCAGCATAGATAAGGTAGATCTCACCCAAACGAACTACTGGATAGTCGATATCTACGAATGACTCGTTAGCAGCAGATGCGCTGAACTCCTCGGCAGTCTGATCGTGTGGAACGTTGCTATACTTCCAGCAGCTCCAGCCGTAGAGGAAGTTGATAACCTCATCGTGGCAAGTGATCTTCTCGTAGCGACCCTTGATATGGAAGATACCACGCTTATCAGCGCAAGTGTACTCACCAGTCTCGTAGTTAGGATTGCTTACATTGAAGAACTTCTGAGCAAACTCAACAGTTGTGCGGATACCACCCCATGCACCGTTAGCACCAAGAGGGAAGATCTTAGCCTCATTACCGTTAGCATCAGTAAATGTCTCAGCGTGGTCTACATCCTGGTTCTGTGAAGCGTGAACAAGGAATGATGTACCACCGTAAGACTCCTGCTGGTGGCTATCGAAAGGAACAACCATCAACATCTCATTAAGAGCATCTGGGTTCTCGCCGTTATCACCACGGAACAACTCAGCATAGGTAGGAGCCAAAGAGTAACCCAAGTTGAAGATCTTCTCGCAAGTCTGCTTAGCCTCCTTCCACTTAGCCTCGCCTGCATAAACCTCAGCGTTGAGGTAGATACGAGCCAAAAGACCAAGAGCAGAACCCTTGTCTACGCGAGGATAGTTAGCACGAGCAGCTGGGAGAGCCGATGCATCAGTAACGAGCTCCTCAAGCTCATTTACAACATAGTTGTAGATGTACTCACGAGGCTGCTGTGCAGGAGCCTCAGCGCCAAATGCTGTATTCTCTGTAGCGAAAGGCACAGCACCGAATACATCCATTGCCATCCAGTAGTACCAAGCACGGATCAAACGAGCCTCAGCGCGGTAAGCCTGAATGTTAGCCTTAACCTCATCTGAAACGCCACGCGAGCTAAGCTTGTCATCCTCAGTCTGACGGATATACTCATTAACATAAGCGATAGCCTGCAATGAGCGGAAGAATACGCCAAATACAGCCTCATTCTCAGCATCCGTCCATGTGTTGTAGTTCATAGCACGAACCCAACCGTCGTTACCCCATGCGCACAAGCACGCATCGGTAGTAATCTCCTGGCAAGCCCAGAAAGCACGAGTAATAGAGGTTGCACCACCATCTACGCCCGAGATATCAGTAAGCTCGTGCGTACTCATAGTATTGTAGATCTTAGCAAGGCCCTGAATATAGCCAATCTCATCTGCGCCGTATGCTGACTCCGAGGTTACATCCCAGGGGTTCAGAGGTGTAGTATCGAGATCCTTCACACAAGATGAAAGAGTCAACAATGCACCTGCAACTGCAGCAACAAAATATCTTGTTTTCATTTTCTTACTCTATATTTATATTAGAAATTAACGTTTACACGCAATGTATACACGCGAGGACGTGGCCATACTGCACCATCGATACCTGTTGATGAGCTAACCTCAGGATCGATACCAGAGTACTTTGTGATAACGAATACATTCTGAACACCAGCAGCAAGACGAATCTTAAGATCTGAGTTGCCAATCTTGTTGAATGTATAACCAAGAGTAACATCATCCAAACGGAAGAATGATGCATCCTCGAGGAATGCGTCTGAGTACCACTGCTCCTGTGAGTTACCATCTACCCAACCAGTCTTGAGAACTGATGTAGCGTAGTTAGACAAGATACCTGCGTTGATATCTGTTGAAGATGTTGAGTTAGACGCAAACAAATCGTTGAATACGTAGTTGCCTACTGAGCCGTGACCGTTGAAGCCGAAATCCCAGTTCTTATAGCTAAGCTTGAGGTTCAAACCGTAGAAGAAGTCTGGAAGTGGGCTCTTACCTGTGTTGTAACGGTCACCAGCGTCAAGCTGATTGTTCTTGTTACGGTCAACAAATGCGTTCTGGATAGGCTTACCATCAGCATCGTATACCTGCTGGTATGTGTAGAACGTATAAGGCTTAGAACCTACAGTATGCATTGTCAAATCTGAGCCACCTGTACCCTTACCTGGCTTACCCTGGTAAACAGCATAGTTAGGATCGTTGGTGTTGTTAAGCTTTGTAAACTCAGTCTGCTGGTATGTACCGTTGAAGCCGATACGCAAGTTCCAATCCTGAGTGCGTACTGGGTTGAAATCCAATGAGAACTCAACACCCTGGTTACGCATAGAACCGATATTGGTAAGAAGTGTTGTACCGAAGTTAGCACCAAGAGGAGTTGTTACAGAGTTCAACAAGTCCTTAGTGTCGCGACGGTATACATCCACGCTACCATTGATACGGCCATCCAAGAAGCCGAAGTCGATACCTGCGTTGTAGGTAATTGTAGTCTCCCATGTGATGCTAGGATCGTATGCATAAGGAGTCCAGAAGTAGTTGTAACCTGCGTCACCCATGTATGCCATGTTAGATGAGCTAGATGACAAACCGTAGCGAGCGAGGTAACGGTAGTTACCGATCTCCTGCTGACCTGTCTGACCATAACCCAAACGAAGCTTCAATGCTGAAACTACCTCCTGAGACTTCATAAATGGCTCGTTAAGGATGTTCCAAGCAAATGCTGCTGATGGGAAGTAACCCCAGCGGTGATCCTTAGCAAACTTTGAAGAACCATCGGCACGCAAAGTGAAGGTCAACAAGTAACGTGAGTCGAACGAGTAATTGATACGACCGTAGAACGATACAAGGAAGCTCTCCTCCTGGTAGAGAAGGCTCTGGTTGTTAGTATTGCGGTCGCCTGTCTCGTTGAAGTAAGAGAATGACTGGTCGCTCTGGTAGAAGTTCTGCCATGAGTAACCGATCATAGCGTCGAGGTTGTGCTTACCCCAAGTCTCGTTGTAGTTACCATAGAAGTCAAGTACCTGGTTAACACGAGCTGCCTCATTCTCGCTGTACTGACCCCAACCACGAGCGTTGTTGGTTACATTACCAGCCTCATCCTTGAGGATAGTAGTATCCTTGTAAGCCTGGAATGAACCAGGATTTACGCCATCGTAGCCCTGAGAGATAGATGCATCAACACCAAGGTTAAGGTTGAAGCGCAAAGCCTCCAAGCCGTGTACCTTATAGTCTACTGTGAAGTTAGTCAATGTACGGTATACATCAACATAGTTCACGCGATCGTACAAGAGTGAAAGTGGGCTTGCACCTGCCAATGTGTTAGGCGAGAAGTTAGAGCCACGACCTGTACCATAGTTCCAGTAACCGTTAGCTGTAGTGTAGTCGATAGAACCATCCTCGTTGCGGAAGTATGGATCCTGTGTAGGATTCATAAACGCTGCACCACCGATAGCGCCGCTATCAGCATATGTCTGATGGTTGTAAACACCCTTAGCGTTGAGCGAAACTGTAAGGTGATCCTTGAAGAACTTAGGAGACAAGCTCAAATCGACAGTTGCACGGTCGTACTTTGAAGTCTCGAGAGTACCCCACTGACCAGTGTAGCCCAAAGATGCACGATAAGGAAGCTTATCCTCATAGTTACCATACAAGCTTACGTTGTGGTCGTGAGAGAAACCTGTGCGGAATACGAGATCCTGCCAGTTAGTGTTAGCATCGCCCAAAAGTGCACGGAATGCATCACCCTGAGGAGTACCCTCAGCGTAGGTAGATGTAAGATATGAACGGAACTCATCAGCAGTCATCACTGGCATCTCCTTGTAGTTGTGAGATACACCGAAGCTACCGTTGTACGATACGTTCATCTTGTTACCCTTACCCTTCTTTGTAGAGATGATGATGACACCGTTAGATGCACGTGAACCGTAGATAGCTGCTGCTGAAGCATCCTTCAATACGGTGAACGACTCGATGTCGTTAGGGTTAACCAATGACAATGGGTTAGCCATACCTGCACCTGCGTTATCTGCTACGGGCACACCGTCGATAACGATAAGTGGATTCTGTGATGCGTTCAAAGAAGAGATACCACGGATACGGATAGTAGAACCTGAGTTAGGGCCACCATCACCTGGGATAACCTGAAGACCAGGAACCTTACCCTGCATCATATCCTGTGTAGATACGATTGCACCACGGTTAAGCTCGTCGGCCTTAACGGCTACAACAGAACCTGTCAAGTCGTTCTTCTTAACAGTACCGTAACCGATGACAACAACGTCGTCAATCATCTCTGAGTCCTCCTCGAGGACCACGTTCTGCAAGAGGCTCGATGAAGCAACGAGCTCCTGAGTCTTGTAACCAATAAAGCTGATTACAACAACAGACTCCGCGCTGTTAACCCTAAGCGCATACTGTCCGTTAAGATCGGTGGTGACACCGTTAGTCGTACCCTGCTCGATAACAGAGGCTCCGATAACCGGCGTTCCGGTAGTATCAACTACCACACCCTTGACCTCGTATTTGCTCTGGGCAAACACTTGGGCGGGAATTGCCATTGCGATAATGGCCAAACCCAAACACATAGTTAAGAATTTTCTCATAGTGTTTTAGTGTTAGTTAATAAATTAAGTTAATGAAATTATGTATCGATTTTTCGATTTTCAACTATTGTACGACTACTCGGCACGCTTTGTCGAGATGCCGAAGACTGCAACAGCAGCCAAGAGCAACGATACGCCAGCTACGACAAACATTGCAATCTGACCTGTTTGCACACCATTGACAACATCGCCGCCAAATACGCCGAGAAGCAAGCCACCAACCAACGAAGCGATGATCTGTGGCAAGCAAATTGTACAGTTAAACAAGCCCATGTATGAGCCGAGCGACTTACCCGAAAGCGAGTTGGTGAGCATTGCAAATGGAAGTGCCAACATTGCAGCCCACGCGCAACCGATAAGCAAGAACGACACGAAGAGCAAGTACTGATCGTGAACGAAGTATGCCGAAATGAAGCCCAACGCACCGAGCACAAGGCTTGATGAGTAGGCCATCTTTGCATTGCGGAACAATGGCAACACCATAGCCCAAAGGATTGAGCCGATAGCCTGCACTGCGAACAATACACCTGTCCAGTCGCCTGCTGCCTGATACTCTGCCGATGCTACATCTACGGTATTCCACGCTGTAACGTTCTCGGCGATACCACCTGTCGTATAGGTCCACATATAGAGGAACGCAAACCAGCAGAAGAACTGCACAACGCCAATCTGCCAGAAAGCCTTAGGAGCGTGCAACAAGAGATAGAGCAAATTGGTCTTCTCCTGCTTCTGCTCGGGCTGGATATTGTGGAACTTAGCATACTCCTCGGGATCCATCTCCTTGACACGAGCACCAGTGTAGAGCACGCAGAGGATGAGGATGATTGCACCCACGTAGAACGACCATGTAACCGATGGAGGAACAACACCCTCGGGAGCTACGTTGCTGATACCAACCCAAGTGAAAATGTAGGGGAAGAGGTAACCAACCAACGAACCAGCGTTGCACAAAAGGCTCTGAATAGAGTATGCCTGAGTCTTCTGCTCCTCGTTCACCATATCGCCCACCATCATCTTGAAGGGCTGCATAGCCATATTGATCGACGTGTCGAGCAACATAAGCATTACGGCACCAAAGGCCAAAGCCGCCTTAACAGTGAGGTTGAAGCTACCTGAGTTAGGCAACAAGGCCATAACGATGATAGCAACCACAGCACCTACGTAGAGGTAGGGCTTACGACGACCCAACTTACACCAAGTCTTGTCGCTCAACGCACCCACAATAGGCTGCACAATCATACCCATCAATGGGGGCAAAATCCAGAAAAAGCTCAATGTGTGAGGATCGGCTCCAAGTGTTGCGAAAATACGGCTCACATTTGCACTCTGCAATGCATAAGCGATCTACACACCGAAGAATCCGAAGCTCAGATTCCACATCTGCCAAAATGAAAGATTACGTTTTTCCATATCGTTTAAAAAGTTTTGAAATTCTACCCTCCGTAGCCGCCTTATTAAATATTTTTAATAACTACACAGCTACAACGTTACAAATTTTATCAAAAAAATCGAGAAAAGCAAATCTATTCTACCCAAAGTGTCGAATATTACGACGAATTGCATTTTTCTGCGACCGAGCGGGAAATTAATCGACAATACGGGACACCAAAGCCGACATCGCGAAAGAGATAAATTAAATATAAAAGGCGATATATCAATACACAAGCATAGATACACAACATTTAATACCATAATAAACAACGCATTAACTCCAATAAATATCACAAAATATAAGGCAATATTTGCACTATATCGGAACAAAGTTTTGACATTTAGCATTTTTTACTTATATTTGCATAAATATCCCAAAAGCGATGAAAAGCCTATTGCGTGACAACATAGTCATTGTTCTAATTTTCGCACTGCTGCACTTCGCAGTAGCACTCGTCAGCCGGCTACTCGACTACTACGATGACATCCCTCTGACGCTACTCACAATAACGATGGTTATCGTCGTGGCCATGCGCAACGAAACACGCGTAGAGATGGTCGCAGTACTCACCCTGGGTGCGACACTTAGCGGCTTTCTAATTGGTTCGTGGCTATGGGAACCGTTAGAATTTCTCACGGGAAGCAACCTCTTTGCGCCAGCGATATCGACATTCATAATCACAATGATACTCGGCGTAGCAACCGACTACGTAACTCGTATCGCAAAACGTTTCCGCAGCCATAATCCCACATGGCGATTAACAGCCGCCGACATCATCATCATCGCCACATCAATCCTTGTCCTTAGAATGATTTATGTGGTTATGTTCCGCGCTGGAGTCTTCACCGAAGGCCAATTCCTGCTCAGCATCCTCGATATCATGAACAACACATGGGCAGTGCTGATAATCCTTACAAGTAACATCGTACTGACCATACGCGTACAGCACTCAATAGGCAAAATTAAGCATCGCAGAAGACTATTGGCAATGCTACTTGCGGCAACACTTATCATATCGATAACAGCTACCCTATTTATCTGCTACGATGTACCCTATTTTAGATTCCGAGCAGAGGGCATAGCTGAGCACATTCGCATATTCTCAGCCGCCATACTCATCGATCTAATCGTCGCAATGGCAGGCCTTCTATTCCATCTATCGATGAGCTCACGACACGCGCTAAGAGTGGAGAGAGCAGAGAAGCATCGCTCTGAGTATCAATACGAAAGGCTTAAACAACAGATTAACCCTCACTTACTTTTTAACTCGCTTGGCATCCTCGACTATCTTGTTCAGGAGCACCACACAGAGCGAGCCAGCGCCTACATACGCAAGCTCGCAAATATGTATCGTTATATGCTCAGCAACGACAATAAGCAGCTCGTAAAACTGAGCGAAGAACTCGACTTTACGACGATGTATATCGATCTTCTCAAAGAGCGATTCGTGGAGGGTATGGTGATTGATATAGATATTGACAAGGATGCGACCAACCACTATGTCGTACCCTGCTCGATACAGCTACTCGTGGAGAATGCCACGAAGCATAATATCGTTTCAGCCGAAACTCCTCTACGCATAACAATAGCAACAGAGGGTAATTGTGTCGTAGTGCGAAACAACCTGCAGCCACGAACACATGGCCAGCCTTCAACACACCTTGGCTTAGCCAACATAAGCAGACAGTATCTCGACATAACACGTCGTGATATAGAGATTATTAAGAGCGAAAGTGAATTTATAGTAAAACTTCCAATAGTATGATAAAGGTACTCATCGTCGAGGACGAAATTCCAGCGCAGATAACCCTCAAAAAGCTTATCGACAAGTGCTGCCCCGACAGCCAAATAGTGATGACGCTCACCTCGGTAAACTCAACGGTCAAATGGCTCGAAGAGAACCCCAATGGTGCAGATGTTATATTCATGGATGTAGAGCTATCTGACGGAATCTGCTTTGAGATATTCGAAAAGGTGAAAATTTCGGCTAACGTGATTATCACCACCGCATACGATAATTATGCTATAACAGCATTCAAAATCAATAGCTTAGACTACCTATTAAAACCTATTATCGAGGAGGAACTCAAGCGAGCATGGACCCGATGCGTAGAGCGCATAGAGACTCATCGCGAACCAAATATCGAAGCTTTACTCGACATCGTTTCCAAAGTCGGAAATCAGGCAGATAAGGAGTACAAAAAGCGATTTATCGTGAAGGCTGGAGAGAAGATCGTTATTATCCCAGTAGACGACATAGCATATTGTTACTCAGAGGATAAGAGTACCTATGCCGTATGCCGCAATGGCGCACGCCGACTACTTGACTACTCACTCGATACAATGCAGGAGATGCTCGATCCAAAGCTATTTTTCCGCATCTCGCGCAGTTGCATAGTATCGATCAACTCTATCGAGAATATATCCAAACACCTCGGCACACGACTTAAACTTCAACTCAACCCTAAGGCTGAAGAAGATGTAGTAGTGAGCCGCAGCCGCACATCCGACTTCCTGGAGTGGTTGGATAACAATTAGCAAAACTCAAGGCTCAATATCGAGAGCAAGAAGATAGAAAAATACCAGTCTAATAAATTATTAAAAATTTTTATTAATAACGAAGCAAATTAGGTTGTATTATAGACTGATACGTCTGCAGCGGAGAATAAAAAAGAGCCTTTTAAGCGCCTCACAGCCCGATTTGAGGGATAAAAAAGGTGGATTATTATTTTCTTATATAGAAAAAAGTCGTATCTTTGCGCCTGATATGTGTCCATATAGGTATATGGCGATTATACGAGAGATTGATTGAAATAATTAAATTATCGATAAAATGAAGTACTACAAGCTGTTATTGATTGGTATAGCCATCCTGTTCGCAAGTTGCAACGCACAGGAGCGAGTGCTCTACCTACAGGGAGTTGAGAGTGGATCAGAGATCCAGATTCCCGAGAACTACGTGATGCGCATCAAGCCTCTTGATCAGCTCACTGTTGTTGTCAACTCTAAGGAGCCTGAGTTGGCTTTGCCATTCAACACATCTACTGGTTTTAGCAGTGTCAGTGGCACTCAATCAACCTCTATCACATCAAGCACATTGCAGGTATTGACTGTCGATAGCGAGGGATACTTGGATATGCCCGTGATTGGCCGTGTTTTCTGTACTGGTCTTAGCCGCGATGAGCTTGCTGAGAAGATTCAGAATATGATTATCAATGGCGGTTACATCGCAGATCCTAAGGTTAATGTTCGATTTGCGCAGCTCTCTATCTCGGTTCTCGGCGAGGTGAACACCCCCGGACACTTCAATATCCAGAGAGATAACATCACAATCTTCGATGCGTTGGCGATGGCTAAGGATATGACCATCTACGGTAGCCGTGAGGATGTAGCAGTTATTCGAGAGAAGGATGGTAAGCGTATTGTTACAAAGCTTGACCTCCGCTCTCCAGATATCTTTAGCTCACCTTGCTACTATCTTGAGCAGAACGATATCGTAATTGTAAGCCCTAACAAGTATAAGGCTGCGACCGCAGAGATCAACCAGAACCGTTCGTTCTGGATCTCATTGGCAAGTACAGGTATCTCGCTTGCAACCTTGGTTATGACAATCATCCGATAAATAAGTTGTTACACCCTTTAACTATAGATATAAAACCATGATTGAAAATACTGGTTTAACAGAACAGCAGCAGCTACAGCAAGATAAGCTTGCTAAGAGCACGCAGATCACCCTATATGATATTCTGCGACTCATATTCTCAAATTGGTATTGGTTCTTCCTATCAATTTTTGTGTGCGGTAGCCTTGCTATGCTCTACTTGCACTACACTCCCTCTATCTACTATCGTACAGCAACGGTTCTTGTAAAGGACTCTCGTAAGGGTGGCGCTGCCGAGATGACAGCATTTAGCGACCTTATGGGTGGTATGGGCCGTAGCTCTGTGGACAACGAGGTATATATCTTCGAGTCACGTCACATCATGGAGAAGGTTGTTGAGAAGTTCGACCTTGCAACATGCTACACTATCAACGAGGATATTCGCACAATCGATATCTATGGTCGTGAGCCAATCTTGGTTAAGTTCCTTACTGCAAGTAATCGCGATAGAGGTAGCTTCAGCTACTCAATGACCCCAGATGGTAATATCCGCCTCTATAACTTCATTACGAAGATGACGTTTGAGGAGGAGCTAACTGAGCATGGAGCATTGACAATTACTGCGATGCTCGGTGATACTATTGCAACACCTCTTGGCGATATCACATTGATTGCAACGCCCTATATCGAGCGATTGGGTTCTCGCGAGGTTACCGTAACACGTATGCCTCACAATGAGATTACGGAGTACTATCGTCGTGCAATGAATAGCAATATTGCCGATAAGATGTCGTCAATCATCATCTTGAGCATGAACGATCAGGTACCTAAGCGTGCTGAGGATGTTATCAATGGTGTTATCCATGCGTATAACTCTGCAGCTATCGACGATAAGCGCACTATTTCGGACCTCACTGGCGACTTTATCCGTGAGCGTTTGAAGACCCTCAGCGAGGAGCTTAACATTGCTGATGAGCAGATTGCTAACTTCAAGCAGGAGAATAAGATCTATAGCCCCGATGAAGAGGCTACGATGAGCGCAAGCGAGATTATGCGTCTAAACAACGAGGAGCTATCATTGGAGGCAAACCTCGAGATGGCACGCTACATCCTCGACTACGTTCGCAACGATAACTCTGGCGAGGGCCTTATTCCTGCATCTACGATCTCAATGAGTGGTGTTTCTACAGGTTTGGCATCGCAGATCGAGAAGTATAACGATGCTATCCTCGACTACCGCCGCCTAAAGAGTGAAGAGTCTGGAAGCAACCCCGTAGTGTTGAATCTTGCTACAATGATCTCATCGCTACGCAGCTCGGTTATCACATCGTTGGAGTCACATATCGATGGCCTTAAGTTGCAGATTAGCCACCTAAATCGTGAGCTCAACATCGCAAGCTCACGCATGGAGAGTTCTCCATCGAAGGAGAAGCAGCTTCTCTCTCTTGCACGTCAGCAGAAGGTTAAGGAGGAGCTCTACCTCTACTTGCTAACCAAGCTTGAGGAGAATGCTCTTACATCGGCTACTGCCGAGAGCACTGCACGTGTTATCGACGAGGCATACGGACGCGATAAGCCAGTCAGCCCCAACAGAAAGCTTATTTTGTTAGTTGCCCTTGTGCTTGGTGCCGCGATTCCATTCGCTATCCTCTATCTTAACGAGTTCCTTAACACTAAGGTACGCTCACGTCGAGATATCGAGGAGATGCTTAGCATTCCATTCCTCGGCGATATTCCTCGCTTCGATGGCGAGACCGACAATGGTGTCGTAGTTAAGGATGATGGTCGTGACCCCGTATCGGAGGCCTTCCGAATCCTTCGTACCAACATGAGCTTTATGTCGGTGGATAAGCCTTTGAAGGTTATTATGCTCACATCGTCAATTCCTCATAGCGGTAAGACCTTTGTTTCGACAAACCTTTCGGTATCGCTTGCAAACACAGGTAAGAAGGTATTGCTTATGGACCTCGACCTCCGTCGTCGTACGCTCTCTAAGCAGCTTGGCCACCGCAACGATCGTCGTGGTTTCACATCGTATATGTCGGATAAGATTACATCTATCGATGGCCTTATCTCACGTAGCTCATTGCACGACAACCTCGACATTATCTACGCAGGCCCTCAGGCACCTAACCCTGCCGAGATGCTTATGTCACACCGCGTAGACGAGCTCTTCGAGGAGTTGCGTTCACGCTACGACTATATTATCATGGATAGCACGCCTGCGCTTGCCGTTGCCGACGCTGTTATCACAGATCGTCTTGTTGACTTGACCGTATACGTTGTACGTCAGGGCAACCTCGACCGTCGCCAGCTACCCGATATCGAGCAGCTCTATACTAATAAGAAGTTCCATAACATGAGTGTTATCCTCAATGGTGTGACACACCGCAAGAGCACATATGGTTATGGTTACGGTTATGGTTATGGCTACTCAGACAGCGATGAGCAGACTAAGTGGCAGCGTCGCTGGAAGAAGTTCCGTAAATTGTTTAAGAAGAAGCATTAATAGTTGATATATGAGCCATTCTATGATTATCGCCGTAGATTTTGACGGCACATGTGTTGAGCACGACTACCCAGATGTAGGTATGGATGTGGAGGGTGCAGTTGATGTGCTTAAGGCACTCAATGCCAAGGGCCACAAGCTCATATTGTTCACTATGCGTTCAGGCTCTAAGCTCGACGCTGCTGTGCGCTGGTTCAAGGAGCGCAAGATCGAGCTTTGGGCGGTAAACACTAACCCCGAGCAGAAGAGTTGGACCGATTCGGTTAAGGTACACGCCGACCTATATATCGACGACTCGGCTGTAGGCTGTCCTCTGATGTTTATTGACGACGCTCCACGCCCCATGGTAAACTGGGCAAAGGTGCGCGAGAGATTGGAGTACGACAGAGTGTTGTAATCGCTCGTAAGGGGCTAGAAATAGCCTATAACGCAATTCTATAAGGCTGTCCTTAGTGGGCAGCCTTTTTTGGTAATGATGCAAAAAGCACCTCTTATTGTACCATTCCCTCTTTTGGCATCATTACACCCTTTTTGTACTGAGCTATATGAATCTTTTTAATAACCGCTTGGCAACAATGGATAGCATAGCAGACCGCACTCCATCTGTCGCCAATCGTTGTTTGTTGTAACGATACTACATAGCCTACCCCTACACTATTACCGCATCGTTATATCGCATGAGATAGGCATAAAAAAAGGGTTGGTAGCTTGCGCTACCAACCCGACCTTCCACTTAGTGGGAAGAACTATTTAACTGCATTAACAATTGCCTCGAATGCCTTAGGCTCGTTGAGAGCGAGGTCAGCCAAAACCTTACGGTTGAGGACGATGCCCTTCGCGTTCATCTTACCAATAAACTCTGAATAGGTCATACCGTGCATACGAACCGCAGCGTTGATACGAACGATCCACAATGAACGATAATTTCTCTTCTTCTCACGACGGTGTGCATATGCAAACTGCAAACCCTTCTCGACAGTATTTTTCGCAACTGTCCATACGTTTCCCCTTGAACCAAAGTTACCCTTGGCAAGTTTCAAAACCTTCTTTCTTCTTGCGCGTGACGCAACAGCGTTGAC
>JAFYXB010000005.1 GCA_017546345.1 Alistipes sp.
GGGAAAATCTCCAAAAAATATGAGCGAGAGAAATAAATCTCTCGCCCATTTCTAGCGCCAAAAAGCGCCACTTTTTGCATCATTACCATATTTTTTATGTCGTAGATGGTTACTCCTCGCCATCCATCTCGGGGAGCTTGAACTCTGTGAAGCCGGCCTTAACGAGAATGTTGTACCATGCAAAGCACTTCTTCATATCTGAGAGGTGTACACGCTCGCGGTCGTACTCGGGAAGTACCTTTGCGAACTCTGCCTCGATCTTAGCGCCAGACTCCTTGTGTGAGATAATCTCCTTACCCTCAGTGTAGTTCCAGATGTTGGTGAATACATCCGCCAAGGCGATATCCTCACCCTCGGTGAACATAGAGATCTCTGTAAGTGCGCTAACGCGAGATGTTACAGCAGCATTCATTCGCTTGCCGTCGATGAGCGACTCAACGATAACACCACGCATAGACTGTGCTACATACTTATACAAACCGGGCTGTCCAGAGATAGCCAAAATATCTTTCAATTCCATACTTTATAAAATTGTATTAAATACTTAACAAAATTTACCGCCACAAAGTTAATTATTTTTTGCAAAATTTCGTATATTTGTAGGTGCGTTAAAAATTTAATAGCTTAAAATAATGAAACAGGATAACATTGAGATTATTCAAATTAACATTTCGGGCGAGGATAAGCCAGGTTTGACATCGGAACTTACCGAGATTTTGGCGCGTCACGATGCCTTTATTCTCGATATCGGTCAGGCGAATATCCATCGTTCGCTGACTCTTGGTATCCTGTTTATGACTACGCCAGAGTCTTCGGGAACGATTATGAAGGAGCTTCTATTCAAAGCCTCGGAGATGAACATTGCTATTCGTTTCACGCCAATTACGGCGGAGGAGTATAGCAACTGGGTATCGGCACAGGGTAAGAACCGCTATATCATCACGCTCGTTGGCCGTATGATTACGGCAGAGCATATCTCGAAGGCTACAAAGGCTATTTGTGACGAGGGGCTTAATATCGATATGATCAAGCGTCTGACGGGTCGTGTGCCTTTGGATGAGGATGAGCGTGCTCCGAAGATGAGTGTTGAGTTCTCGGTACGTGGTACGTTGGAGGATAAGAGCCGTATCCAGAATGCCTTTTTGGAGCTTATCAACACTGGCGAGGTGGATATCTCGTTCCAGGAGGATGGTATCTTCCGTCGCTCACGTCGCTTGATATGTTTCGATATGGATTCTACGCTAATTCGCACGGAGGTTATCGACGAGCTCGCAGATCGTGCTGGTGTTGGCGAGCAGGTGCGCGACATTACGGAGCGTGCAATGCGCGGTGAGATAGATTTCCGCGAGAGCTTCAAGGAGCGTGTGGCTCTATTGAAGGGCTTGGACGAGAGCGTAATGGAGGATATCGCTGTGAATTTGCCTATCACCGAGGGTCTTGATCGCATGATGACAATCCTGAAGCGCGTGGGATATAAGACTGCAATTCTCTCGGGTGGTTTCACCTACTTTGGTAACTATCTGAAGCGTCGTTATGGCTTCGACTATGTCTATGCCAACGAGTTGGAGGTTGAGAATGGTAAGCTCACGGGTCGCTACACGGGTGAGATTGTTGATGGCAAGCGTAAGGCGGAGCTTTTGCGTCTGTTGTGCCAGTTCGAGAATATCGATATTCAGCAGTCTGTAGCTGTGGGTGATGGTGCTAATGACCTCCATATGCTCAATATCGCAGGTTTGGGTATTGCCTTCCACGCAAAGCCTAAGGTGCGAGCTACGGCACGTCAGTCGCTCTCGACCGTAGGTCTCGATGGCATCCTCTACTTCCTTGGTTTGAAGGATTCGTGGGTAGAGCAGCGCGAGAAGTAATGCAGAGTCGGCCGGACGGACTGCAGACGATTGTTATAAATCTTCTTATAAGTAGGGGTGTTTCGGCACCCCATTTTTATAATATATGTATCGACTATTTCTCATACCTCTTCTCTTGGCTATTGGCTGTAACTGCTCGGATGAACCCGAGCTGAGAGGCTCTCTGCCTATAGCTACTACCACTATGGAGCATCTACGCAATGATATTGTTGGCAATCGTTCGGCACTTATCGGAGAAGATGTCATCGTCGAGGGATATGTCATATCTTCGGATGAGGATGATAACTTCTACCGTACGATGGTTGTCGATGATGGCACTGCTGCGGTAGAGGTGATGATGGGCCTTACGCCTCTTCATACGGCCTATCCCGTGGGTCTGCGTGTGGCGTTGTGCCTACGCGATTGCTATGCAGCATACTCCTATGGAGTGTTGCAGGTTGGTCGCAGGGCTGAGGAGTATGAAAACTATGCCGTAGAGTATCTCGGCTCACGCGAGGCTGTGGACCGTGTTGTTAGGCGAGGAGCGGAGGTTGGCAATATTCGAGCTATACGTCGAAAAATTACCGAGCTAAGCGATGCCGATCTCGGCCGCTTTGTCGAGATTGAGGGGCTGCATCTTGTCGCCTCCTCGTCGGTAGATACGCACGCGGGCGAACCTCTGGAGGATGCGCTATGGGGTGGATACGCAATGTTTAAGGATGAGAGTGGCGATTCGATAGCTGTATACACGCGTAGCTATGCCCGCTATGCAGAGAACTATATACCCTCGGGCGAGGTTACGCTGCGCGGCCTTGTGCAGTGGGGACGATACAACGGCGGTAGGGAGTGTTATCAACTAAAGATGCGTTATGAGAGGGATTGTACAACGAATTAATGCGCTTGTGGTGTTATTGGCCACCGCATTGCAGCTCTCTTCGTGCACATCCTCGTTCGGGGATGATCCCGAATATGTGGGGCGCGTGGTGTCGATAGCACATATAAAGTCGTTATGTAGGTCGCAGGCCGAGGCTATCACGGAGGATTTGACAATAGTTGGACGTGTGGTTGCCAACGATAAGCTCGGTGAGCTAAATAGAGCTATCGCCATTATGGACGATACGGCAGGCATCGAGTTAAAGATAGATGTAGATTATATCGACCTTGAAATACCACTCTACAGCGAGGTTACGATACGTTGTTCGGGGCTATGGCTGGGTCGCGAGGGCGAGAAGATTGTGCTGGGCGCAGAACCGATGTCGCACTATGTCGTCGATAGAGTCGCAAGCGAGGAGTTACGCAATGTTGTAAAGAGTGTGACTCTGCCAGATGATATGCCCGTGTCGCATAGACGCACAATAGCCGAGATTAATCCGCTGGATATGAGCTGTTTGGTGCGTATCGAGAATATGCGCTTTGCTGAGGCCGAAGATGGTGTGAAGTGGTGCAACAGGGATGAGGAAACGGGAAGATATATCACCACGGTGCGCTATGCTGAGGATGATACAGGTGTGATTGGGATTGTCGTGGATGGCGATTGTGACTATCGCATGGAGCAGATACCTTCGGATGATGTGACCTGCTATGCCATTGTCGATAGCTATGCCTCGCAGCGCGTGCTACGCATAACAAACCATGGAATAATACATCCGTAAGCAAACCTTGCTTGTAAACTTATCGTAAAAAAAGAGTGTGCTCCAAATATTTGAAGCACACTCTCCTTTTTATTCACCATCTGGAATAGTAACAAAGATATTCTCCTCTGCCCACTTCTTCACAGCCTTGCCAACCTTAGCCTTATCCTCATCCGAGAGAGCCTTCTCCCAAACCTCGATCTCGGCTGTTAGCTGCTCGGCAAGCTCAATATTGCCAGCCTTCCAAGCTGCATCAATCTCTGCAAGGCGATTAATAGCCTCGCGCTCTACGCTGTTGCAAGCGGCAAATAGTGCGCACGCTGCAAGAATCATTAAAACCTTCTTCATCTATTCTAAATTATTAATTTTTAACTATTTGTGTGCATCTACCCACTGTGTGAGTTCTACGAAGTCGGCAACCGATAGCTGCTCGGCACGCATACTGAAGAAGCGGTGCTCCTCGCCATTGAAGTTGCCAAATACGGCTTTGAGTGAGTTGCGTATCATCTTGCGACGCTGACCAAACGAGGCCTTCACAACCTTGATGAAGAGCTGCTCGTCACAATCCAGACTCTGTGTGTTGTTACGCACCAATCGAATCACGGCACTCTTAACCTTTGGGGGAGGGTTAAACACCTTCTCGCCAACCGTAAAGAGATACTCTATGTCGTACCACGCCTGGAGCAATACGCTCAAGATACCATACTCCTTAGAGCCTGGGGGCTCGGCAAGACGCACGGCTACCTCCTTCTGTATCATACCTACGCACTCGGGAACGATATCGCGGTTCTCCAACACCTTGAAGAATATCTGTGACGAGATGTTGTAGGGGAAGTTGCCGATAATCTTGAGTCTGTCGCCATACGTAGCGCGAAGATCCATCTTGAGGAAGTCGCCCTCAGTAAGCCTCTCGCTGAACTCGGGAAAGTGGTTGTGGAGATACTCCACCGATTCGCTATCAATCTCGGCACCATAGGTTACAACATCCTTACGCTCAAGCATAAACTGCGTGAGTACGCCCATACCACAACCAACCTCCAACACCTTGTCGGGATGCTCCTCGCTACCTCCCGAGAGTGATGTGGCAATCTTGCGGGCAATGTTCAAATCGGTCAGGAAGTGCTGGCCGAGTGCCTTTTTTGCTCTTACCTCAGCCATTAGTTTGCAACCTCTGATATAAATTTGATACGTACCAAACGGATCTCCTCCTCGCTATATTCCGAGCCGAGCTCCTCGAGGGCATCCTCCATAGAGTCGGTCTCGGCATCCTCCTTGAAGTAGAGGTAGATGTCGTTCACCTTATCCTCGTCCATAAGCGTATTGAGGTAGTACTGAATATCGAGACGTGTTCCCGAATTGACAATAGCCTCAATCTCGCTCAACAACTCATCCATATCTAAATTGCGCGCGCGTGCGATGTCCTCGAAGTCCATCTTGCGGTCGATAGATTGGATGATAAATATCTTGTTGTTCGACTTGTTCGCAACCGAGCGTACCACCAAATCCTGAGGACGGATAATCTCCTTTTCCTCGACATAGGTCTTGATAAGCTTGATAAACTCCGCACCAAACTTCTGTGCCTTACCTGCACCTACACCCTGGATTGTCTGCATCTCCTCCATAGTGATAGGATACTGTATTGACATATCCTCGAGCGATGGATCCTGGAAGATGACGTATGGAGGTAAATCGTTCTGCTTAGCCACCTTGCGGCGCAAATCCTTAAGCATTGCGAAGAGCTCCTCGTCGGCAGCACCACCACCCTTCATAGCCGCAGCTGGTGAGTTCTCCTCCTCGGTGTCGTAGTCGTGGTCGAGGGTGATCGTAACACTCTTAGGCGACTTGATAAACTCCTCGCCGCGCTTGTTGATAGATATAAGGCCGTAGTTCTCGATATTCTTATCCACCAAGCCCATAATCAGCGACTGGCGAATAACAGCGTTCCAGAAGCGTACATCCTTATCGGCACCAGCACCAAATATCTCGAGCTTGTTGTGACCATAGCTCTTGATCATCGCCGTAACCTTACCCATAAGCACCGCTACGAGGTGGTCGATCTTGAACTTATCGCCAATCTCCTGCAAGGTCTCGAGTGCAAGCTGCATCTCTTCGCGTGCCTCCACCTTAGGTTTGGGGTTGCAGCAGTTGTCGCAGTTGTTGCAATTAGTCTCGCCATACTCCTCGCCAAAGTAGTGCAATAGCGAGCGGCGGCGACACATCGAACTCTCGGCATACGACACGGTTTCGAGAAGTAGCAACTTGCCAATCTCCTGCTCGGCAACGGGCTTACCCTGCATAAACTTCTCGAGCTTCTGTATATCCTTGTAGCTATAGAACGTTAGGCAGTGACCCTCGCCGCCATCACGGCCTGCGCGACCTGTCTCCTGGTAGTATCCCTCCAACGACTTGGGAATGTCGTAATGTATTACATATCGTACATCGGGCTTGTCGATACCCATACCAAAGGCGATGGTGGCGACAATGACGTCTACTCTCTCGTGTAGGAAGGCATCCTGATTGTCGGCACGTGTCTGTGCGTCCATACCAGCATGGTAGGCCAAGGCCTTGATGCCGTTTGCCATAAGCAACTCTGCAAGCTCCTCCACCTTTTTGCGGCTTAGACAGTAGATGATACCGCTCTTACCCTCGTTCTGCTTGATGAAGCGGATGATGTCGTGATCGACATTGTGCTTGGGGCGTAGCTCGTAGTAGAGGTTGGGACGGTTGAATGAAGAGCGGAACACCGAAGCATCGGTCATTCCGAGGTTCTTCTGAATATCCATCTGCACCTTGGGCGTAGCCGTAGCCGTTAGGGCGATCAATGGGGCATTGCCTATATCGTTGATGATGGGGCGTATGCGTCGATACTCAGGACGGAAGTCATGACCCCATTCCGAGATACAGTGTGCCTCGTCGATGGCGTAGAACGAAATCTTTATCTTGCGCAAGAAGGCAATGTTGTCCTCCTTGGTTAGTGACTCGGGAGCGAAGTAGAGCAACTTGGTACGTCCCTCCAATACATCCTGGCGCACCTGTGCAATAGCCGACTTATTGAGCGATGAGTTGAGGAAGTGTGCGATACCCGACTCGGTAGAGAAGGTACGCATCGCGTCCACCTGATTCTTCATCAGTGCAATAAGTGGCGAAATGACAATAGCTACGCCATCCATAATGAGGGCAGGGAGCTGATAACATAGCGATTTACCGCCTCCTGTGGGCATTAGGACGAATGTATCCTTGCCAGAAAGGACGTTACGAATGACAGCCTCTTGGTTGCCTTTGAATGATGTAAAACCAAAATATTCTTGCAATTTTTCGTGCAACAAATCTTTCACTTCGGTACTCATAATTTTTGCTCTGAAAAATTTTACTCAAATATAATATATTTTTTTGAAAAAATAGTGATAACTTTGTGAAAAATTTGTAAAAAAAGTAAAAAACGATATGCGACTATTCACAAGCGAACTGGTAAAATCCTATAAATCACGTACTGTCGTTAATCACGTCTCGATAGATGTGCGCCAGGGAGAGATCGTAGGATTGCTTGGCCCCAATGGTGCCGGTAAGACTACAACCTTTTATATGATCGTGGGACTTATCAAACCCAACGAGGGTCGTATCTTCCTCGAAGATGACAATGGTCGCGTAACCGACATTACGGGCGAGCCAGTATATCGCCGTGCGCAGATGGGCGTTGGCTACCTCGCGCAGGAGGCTTCGGTGTTCCGTCGTTTGACTGTTGAGGACAATATTCGCGCCGTTTTGGAGATGACCTCTTTCTCGAAGCAGTATCAGAAGCAGCGTTGCGAGGAGCTTATCGAGGAGTTCCGCTTGCAGAAGGTGCGTAAGAGCTATGGTAATCAGCTCTCGGGTGGTGAGCGTCGTCGTACCGAGATTGCACGTGCCGTAGCCATCAACCCTTCGTTCATCCTTCTCGATGAGCCATTTGCAGGTGTCGATCCTATTGCTGTGGAGGATATCCAGAGTATTGTAGGCACGCTTAAGGATAAGAATATCGGTGTTATCATCACCGACCACAACGTAGATGAGACGTTGGCAATTACGGATCGTACCTACCTTCTCTACGAGGGTAAGATCCTAAAGACGGGTACGGCCGAGGATTTGGCTGCCGATGAGATGGTGCGTCGCGTATATTTGGGTAGTAACTTCGAGTTGCGTATCTCGCCTCAGATTGCCCGTGAGCGTAAGGAGCGTGAGGAGCGTGAGCGCCAGGAGGCGTTGCGTGCTTTGGGCCACTTCGCAAGCGAGGAGGAGGCTGAGGAGAATGAGCTTCACGATGAGGAGTCTGTTGATGTTGAGCAGTCGCCCGTCGATACTTTGGTCGAGGAGTTGCAGGTAGAACAGAATGTGGTTGTAGCCTCAGAGCCAGAACCAGAGTCAGAGCCCACAGAGTCAGAGCCTGAAATAGTTGCAGAGGCTGAAACAGAGGCTGAAACAGAGGTTGAGCCCGAAGCAGAGCCAGAGTTTGAGGAGCAGTTAGTGGTTGAGCCAGAGGAGGCCGAGGAGCAAGATAGTCAAAACGAATAATATATATATGGATAGTTCAGTCCCTTTAGGGAAGAGGTTAAGGGGTAGTATCACGCCCCCATGTTCTAAGAGTTACGCACAGCGAGCTTTGGCCGCGGCACTTCTTGCCGAGGGCCGTTCTACGCTTCGCGGCATAGAGCTATGTCGCGACACACGCTCGGCTATCGAGGCAATCTGTGCCCTCGGTGCAAATGTCGAGATTATCAACGAAAACACACTTGTAGTAGATGGAGGTCTTAAGCCCCGTGCCGAGCGATTAAATGTCGGCGAGTCGGGTCTTGCGGCCCGTCTTTTCACACCTATTGCAGCACTGCAATCCAGCTCTATGGTCATCGATGGCGAGGGTACGTTGCTACATCGCCCAATGTCGATGATGGTCGAGCCTTTGAAGGAGCTTGGTGTGGAGGTGCGCGATGGTGGTGGCCGTCTGCCTATCGAGGTGTGTGGCCCTATGCGTGGTGGCCGTGTTACGGTTGATGGTCGTATGTCATCGCAGTTTGTCACAGGTCTGCTTATCGCTCTGCCCATGGCTCTCCGCGACACGACAATCGAGGTTGAGGGTGCGGTATCGACACCATATATAGATATGACTCTCGATACGCTTAAGCGTTTCGGTGTGGAGGTGCTCTATCACGAGGGCGACTACACACAATTCTATATCGAGGGCGGTCAGCGCTACCAGCCCGTAGATTATACTATCGAGAGCGATTGGAGCGCAGCAGCGATGATTATGGTCGCTGCGGCTATTGCAGGCGAGGTTACGTTGCACAACCTAAGTATGCTCTCGCGTCAGGCCGATACGGCTATCTGTCGTGCTCTGGAGCGTGTTGGTGCATCTATTGTTATCGAGGAGGATAGTATCACGGTGGCACACCGCAATCTTCGAGCCTTTACGTTCGATGCTACGCAGTGTCCCGACCTATTTCCCGCACTTGTAGCTCTTGCGGCGGCTGCGGAGGGAGTATCTACGCTCTATGGTATCAAACGACTAAGAGGCAAGGAGAGTGATCGTGGCGAGGTGCTACGCGAGGAGTACGAGAAACTTGGTATCGACATCGAGTTGGATTACGACGAGGATGTTATGCGCGTGGTGGGTGGTAAGCCCCATGCGGCAGCGGTCGATAGCCACGATGATCATCGTATAGCTATGTCGTTGGCTGTTACCTCGTTGCGTCTTGATGAGGAGTTGCAGATAAAGAATAGAGCGTGCGTAGCTAAGAGCTATCCTACATTCTTCGAGGATTTAGAATCATTACAATCTCAGGGTGAATAACAAGTTTGGAGAAATACTGCGTGTCGAGATCTATGGCTCGTCGCATGCCCCCGAAGTGGGGGTGATCATCGAGGGAATACCTGCGGGAATGCTCTTCGATGAGGCTCTTTTCGAGGCCGATCTCTCGCGCCGCCGTGCTGCGCTACGTGGCGATACACCACGTCGTGAGAGCGATGTGCCTATCATCGACGGCTTGGACAGCGAAAATAGAACTACGGGCGCACCAATAACTATAAAATTTAGAAATAGCGACACTCGCTCGGGCGATTACTCAGCTTTTGAGCGTCAGCCACGACCCTCGCATGCCGATCTCGTGCAGCGTCGTAAATATGGCCCAGAGTATAGCATTGCTGGTGGCGGTATGGCCTCAGGTCGTATGACCGTTGCGTTGGTTGCCGCAGGTGTTGTCGCTAAGCAACTGCTCCCAGAGGTTGGTTTCGATACACGCCTGGTGCAGGTGGGTGTTGAGCGCGATGTGGAGCGTTTCGATGAGGTGATTGCCGAGGCGGCGCGTATGGGCGACTCTGTTGGTGGCATCGTGGAGTGTCGAACTATGGGTGTGCCTTGTTCGCTGGGTGAACCATTTTTCGACTCGGTGGAGAGTGTTATGGCACATGCGCTATTCTCCATACCAGGTGTCAAGGGTGTGGAGTTTGGTGATGGTTTCGCAGGGTCTGCCAAGTATGGTTCGGAGCGAAACGACGCTATTGTCGATGCGTCGGGTCGCACGGCAACAAATAACGAGGGAGGCATCAATGGCGGCATCAGCAATGGTAACGATATCGTTGTGCGAGTGGCAATTAAGCCGACGCCAAGCATATCGCGTGAGCAGAATACCTTTAATTTTGAGCTCGGAACATCCGTGCCGTTGCGCATAGGTGGCCGTCATGATAGCTGTATAGCACGTCGTGCGGCAGTGGTCGTTGAGGCTATGGTAGCCTTGGCGCTTGCAGATCTAAAACTCAGAGCATAACAACAAAAGCAATATGTCTACACGTCGCGAAATATTCGATACGCTATACCGTGCGGCTACGCCTCTCTATGGCGAGGCCGAGGCGCGTAGTATCGCTGAGATGATACTCCTTACGAAGTGTGCTATTTCGCGAAGTGCGCTAATAGTCGATCCTCAGGCCGAGGCTCATATCGAGAATCTTGACTCCATCGTTGAGGATATATCTCGTTGGCGACCAGTTCAATATATATTGGGCGAGGCTTCGTTTGACGATATGGAACTCGAGGTTAGCGAGGGAGTGCTTGTGCCACGCCCCGAGACCGAGGAGCTTGTTGCCTGGATTGCGGAGGATACGGCCTGTGGTGCGCATATTGTCGATGTTTGCACGGGTAGCGGTGCGATAGCTATCGCTTTGGCACGTCGTATCAAGGACTCGAAGGTTGTGGGCATAGACCTCTCGTCGGAGGCTTTGACGATTGCTCGACGTAATGCCGAGCGCTACGCCCCCGAGGTGGCTATTATCGAGGGAGATGCACTCTCGCAGTTTACCATAGGCGATATTGCTGAGGCCGATGTTGTGGTCTCTAATCCACCATACATCCCCGAGTCTGATAGGGTTGCTATGCGCCCTAATGTCACCGATTTTGAGCCTTCGATGGCGCTCTTTGTTCCCGACAACGATCCTTTGTGCTTCTATCGCGCTATTGCTCGTCGCTCGAAGGAGTTGTTGCGTGTTGGAGGACGACTATACTTCGAAATTTACGAGACTCTCGCCGCCGAGATGTGCGAACTACTTGTGGCTGAGGGGTATTCCGAGATCACTTTGCGCGAAGATTTTCGCGGTAAACCACGTATGATATGCGCACGAAAGAGTTAGAGTCTTTCGAGGAGCGTAAGCCCCGTGAGCGCAAGCCAAAGAGTGCCGCACAGGCCCTCTCATCGCTTATGCGCCTATGTGCCCGTAGCGAGAAGTCTTCGGGCGATGCTATGCGCCTTATGCGTACGTGGGAGGTGCCCGAGGGTGAGCGTCAAGGTGTGTTGCAGAAGCTTATAGATCAGCGTTTTATTGATGATAGACGCTATGCCGAGGCCTACACGCGCGAGAAGTCGTCGTTGGCAGGCTGGGGCAAGCGCAAGATAGCCCTTCAGCTACGAGCGAAGGGTGTGGCTCGCGATATTGTAGATGAGGTGCTTGCCTCGTTGGATAGCGACGAGCAGTCGGTGCGTCTGGTAGATAAACTACAGCGCAAGATGCGTAGCACCAAGGCTACGTCGGCGTATGAACTGCGTGGTAAGCTGCTTCGTTACGCCCTATCTTTGGGCTATGACTACGATATGGCCACGGAGGCTATAGACCGTGCGATGTCGGCCGAAGAGTGCTAATTTCGGTTGGCAGATTTCTGTGTGCGGTATAATGGGTGTGCCGCCTGTAAAATCTTATTTTTCAACATTGTAGGATATTCGTTGTGGTCTTCGAAGAAGGCCTCCACCTCGTTGTATGCCTCTGCCGAACGGTAGTTGCCAAGCACTGCTCCTGCCCAATTACGTGGGAAGAAGATGTCGCCCGTGCGCTGTACCTCGCGCATCTCCTCCAGAGCTGGACGAATATACTTCACAGCCTCGGTCTCGCGTAGCGGGTGGTTTAGAAGCGATAGTAGGGTTGCTGCCCATGGCTCGGTGCGGCGATTCTCGGGCTCGAGAAGCTCGGTAAATAGAGCATCACGCATCGCGCTGTCGGGGTGTGATGCGCGTATGATGTAGTCGAATTGTCGGCGGCGTTCGCTATCTGTTATGCGGCTGCGCTGTAGCTCGACGATGTAGTCATACTGCTCGGGGTAGCGCACTGCAAGCTCATAGGCGAGGTTCATATACTCTGTAACGCCAAGTAGCGGATGGTTGCCCGCAAGCCAAAGAGCATATAGCTTGTCGCATACCTCTTTCGATGTCGCTGCAGATGTTAGCGTGCGCAGTAGCTGTCGCTGGCACGATGATAGTGGATGGCTTAGGGCGAGTCTATAGGCCTTAGCTTCGATATCGGCACGTGGTGCAGTGCGCATAGGATCGTAGAGATATGAACACAACGTTGAGCATATCAGTGCGTTACGCTCACCCTCAATTGCGTTTAACAACATATTCTGCCACTCGATATTGTCCAATACACCCGCCTCGTAGTTCTCCTTGAGAATCATCAGCAGGGCCTGGCGCGAGGTCTCATCCTCGACAGATGTCCACTCCTTTAGCAGCCACGCTTTCTGCGCTTCGTCCAAGATAAATAGGCCATAGCCCCTACCGTCGATGTTGGGTAGCAGGTGCTTGGGTGTGATGCTTAGAGGAATGCGTACCTCATGGCTATAAAGGTCAATATCAGCGTGTTGCATCGAGCCGTCCTCGGTGATGATGCCACAACTGAAGCTCTGAGGCCAGCATAGACCACGAGCGTAGGGATCGCTTTGGCGAACGACAAGTTCCGAGCCTTCGATAGAGGTCTGGATATGTGGTAGTCCCTTGCTATTTACCCACACATCGCTAAATGCAGCAAGGTCGGCAGCGGAGCGTTTGTCGAGGATTGCGATTAGGTCATTCCACGTAGCATTGCCATAGGCAAACGTGTTGAGGTATTCGCGGATACCATCGCGGAAGGCCTCCTCGCCCATAATCTCTACGAGCTTTTCCATCATCACAGGGGCCTTGTTATATATGATATTTCCATAGACAAGACCTGCGTTCTGAAGGTTGTCCAATGGCTGACGAATAGAGGTCGTACCCAGCGTATTATCCTCGGCAAGAGCACGTCCCGCGTAGTTCTTCATAAAGCTCAGGCGGTGGTTGATCTCGGGGAATAGTGGCTCGGTGATGCGTGCTGCAAAGTAGTTGGCAAATACCTCTTTTGTCCACACATCGTCGAACCACGCCATCGTCACGTAGTCGCCAAACCACATATGCGCTGTTTCGTGGGCGATAAGCTCGATGCGTCGTAGCTCCTCGTCGGGTGTGGGGTGCTCGCCAAGGAACATCTGTGTATCGTTATATAGTGTAGCACCCGTATGCTCCATGCCACCATACTGAAAGCCGGGGAGTATTATAAGGTCGTACTTAGCAAAGGGGTAGGGTATGGCCGTATATGCCTCCAACCACTCCAGCGAGGCCGCCACCTGCTCAAAGATTATGTCGAGCTGTGCCAATCGTTTTGGGTCGCTCTCGCGGTAGTAGGCCGTGAAGCGATGCGTGCCATCGTCATAGGTGCGACTATCGAGCTCGCCAGCTACAAACGAGAAGAGATAGCTACTCAGAGGCTCTGTCGTGTTAAAGCTAATATGCTTACGGCTATCAGCTACGCTCTCAGTGTGAGGTGCTGTGTTGCTTACCGCCACCCATCTCTCGGGGATCTCGAGCGAGAGCGTATAGCGAGCCTTGATGTTTGGCTGGTCGAAGCAGGGAAAGAGCGTGCGTGCACGATCGGGAACAAGCAATGTGTATAGGAAGTTGTCGTTGCGATTTATCGACTGATCGCCAGCTATAAAGTTGATACATACGGAGTTGTGACCACTGTGAATGACAGAGTCGGGAATGATGATATGTTCGTTTTGGAAGATATATTGGCTCTCCGAGCCATTGGCCATAACGCCTTCGATGTGGTCTGCACTCTGACGATAGTCGATCACAATCTCCTGAGGGGTAGCTACCTCGAAGTTAATGATTACTTGACCACATACTGCCTCGCTACGCTCCTCGGGAATTGAGAAGTGTAGGTCGTAGGTCACATCGTTGAGTGTTGTGCTGCGCCACTCGGCAAGGCTTCGGCTAACGCCCTCGTCGTAAATCTCGGCAGGCGATTTGCTGGGCAGCGAGGTGCAGGATGTGAATATTATAAGTAGCAGTGCTATGAGGCCATATTTTCTCGATATCATACTCTTCTCTATTTTGATTATAGTGCAAAGATAGATTTTTTTGCCTATATTTGCTAATCAATAACGCATTATAGTCTGCAATATGAGAATTCTTCTTGCTTTCGACTCGTTCAAGGGCTCGCTCTCATCCGAAGATGTTAGTGAGGCTTTTGCTGCTGGTTGGCAATCGATACGCCCCGACGATAGCATAGATATTGTGCCTATTGCCGATGGTGGCGAGGGTACTATGGCAGCTATGTCTAAGGCTATGGGTGGCGAGTTGTGCAATGTCGTGGTCAGCGACCCTCTTGGTCGAAGCATCGAGGCGGCGTATGGCTATGTCGAGAGTGAGGGTGTGGCGATTGTCGATACCGCCTCGGCAAGTGGCCTTACACTGCTCGCATCTTCGGAGCGTAACCCTATGCTAACCACATCTTATGGTACGGGTGAGATTATTGCAGCCTCTATTCGTCGTGGCTGCCGACGCATCTATTTAGGTCTTGGCGGCAGCGCTACGAACGATGGCGGTATGGGCCTTTTGCGTGCCCTCGGCTATCGCTTCTATGATGCTTATGGCGAGGAGTTAATGGGTTGTGGCAGGGATCTTTGTAGGGTCAGTCGCATAGATGCTTCGCAGCGTATCGCTAAGTTGGACGATGTGGAGTTCATCGTGGCTTCGGATGTCGATAATCCGCTCTATGGCGAACGTGGCGCAGCCTATGTCTATGGCCGACAGAAGGGTGGCGATACAGACTCTATAGCGCTGCTCGACAGAGGACTACGACACTATAGCTCGATTGTTGAGGCCTTTGTTGGCCAAGATTTCTCGCAGGTGGCGGGTGCAGGTGCTGCGGGAGGCATAGGCTTTGCACTTATTGCACTCCTCGGTGCTACGCTGCGTAGTGGTATAGATACGCTTTTGGATATGCTACGCTTCGACGAGCGTGTTGCGGTATGTGACCTTGTCGTTACGGGCGAGGGGCGTATTGATCATCAGACGCTTATGGGCAAAGCCCCGAGTGGAGTGCTTCGTCGAGCTGTGGCGCATGGTCGAAAGTGTATCGCTGTGGGCGGAGGTGTCGTATGGTGCGATGAGCTACACGCTGGAGGCTTCGCGGCTATATATGCTGCAACGCCCGAGGGTCAGCCACTCGAGGAGGCGATGAGTGGTGGAATAGCAAAAGAGAATGTGCGACGCATAGCATCGCACATTGCACAATCTTACTAATCAATTTATTATATCTTCATTACATGCTTGATGCCAAGCGCCTCTACCTGCTTGAGCATCTCCTCGTTGTTGTCCGATACAACGAGAAGCTTATCGCCAGGGAAGAGTTGCGTAAATCCACGAGGTACGAAGTAGTTGCCGTTGCGGTGTACCATAACGATGAGCGTATGTCCCGAAAGTTTGATATCCTTGAGCGTATCGCCATTCTGTAGCATCGAGGCATTAACCTCAATCTCGGAGAATTCACTACGTATATGGTCGGGCACGGTGAGTTTGAAGGTTCGCTGAGGCTCCTCGTATGATAGCTTTAGCCAGTTGGCCATGCCGCTTACGGTTGTGCCTTGCACGACGAGTGATATGATTGTCACAAGAAATACCACGTTGAAGATGTAGTCTGCGCCCTCTATACCATTTGTGATAGGATAGAGCGCAAAGATGATGGGTACAGCACCGCGTAGACCTACCCACGACACATATACACGCGCCTTAGTCGAGAAGTTGCGGAATGGGGCGAGGCAGATAAACGTCGATAGAGGTCGAGCAAAGAGAATCATAAAGGTTCCAATGCCGATAGCCATCAAGAAGACCTCGGGCTTGAGCAACTCGTGAATATCGACCATGAGTCCCAACACAAGGAAGAGTACAATCTGCAGTAGGAGTGTGAAACTGTCGAAGAATGTCGTTAGCATACTGCGATAGACGATGCGATAGTTGCCTACGACCAAACCGGCGATGTAGATTGCCAAATAGCCATTACCATATACTCGTGTTGTGAGTGCGTAGGTAAAGAAGGCGCAAGCAAGCAGTAGAACAGAGTAGAGCGATGGATTGCTACGGATGTTGATGCGATTGATGATCCACACCGTAACACGACCAAAGCCATAACCAAGCACGCCACCCACGATCATCTGAATAAAGAAGGTAACAACGGCATTTAAGATATCGAGATCCGTGTCGTTGGCAATGATGCCGACGAGCATAACCGTAAGGATATAGGCCATAGGGTCGTTACTACCACTCTCCAACTCCAACAATGGGCGCAGATTCTGCATAAGACCCTGCTTCTTGGTGCGTAGGATGGAGAATACCGATGCCGAGTCGGTTGATGACATCGTTGCGGCAAGGAGTATTGCCATAGGTGCTGCAATCTCTACACCAAGGAATGGAGCAAGTATCAGGATGAAGCCTCCGACAAATAGCGCTGTGAGCACAACGCCAACAGTGGCCATCACCAAACCAGGAGCAAGCACGGGACGTATATCCGAGAATTTGGTGTCCATACCTCCCGAAAACAGAATGATGCAGAGGGCGATCATACCGATAAACTCTGCAAAGTCGGTAGAGTGGAAGGGTACAAAGTCGTTATAACCAAAAATCATACCTACGCCCAAGAAGAGAAGTAGGGCGGGGGCTCCAAGTCGATATGCAGCCTTACTTGCCAGCACCGCGACGAAGAGAAGCAGTGCTCCAAGGATTAAAAAGTTTACACTTAGCATATTATCTTTTATCTATAATTCCATTAAAATCAGGGTTGTATGCTACTGCGCAACAAACGTATAGGTTATCGTTCCGCGGTGTGACTGCGGAGCCGACTGTTCAATGCGAAATAGTGTGCGACGATGACGTGCTGCTGCCAGAGCCTGCTCGTTAAGCTCCGCATTTGTCGAAGAGGCAATGCGTGCTGCTGTCACCGTGCCGTTACGGTCGAGCCATACATCCACGACAACCACACCTCCATTTTTTGCTCTGTAGGCGGGTACATAGAGGTCGCGGTGGTGACGTACGGGCTTGTCGAAATTGTAGCTTACGGTAACTGCTCCTTCGAACTTGCCGCGCTCGCCATTGCCCTGCTTGCCGCCCGAGCCGCTGCCCGAACCACCATCGCCAATGCCCTTAGCCTCGCGCACTCCGCTGTTGTAGGCGTTGCGGTTGGTAGCCATATCCGAAGCCACCTTGTCCATCATCTGCTTAGTCTCGTTGTCGAAGTCCATCTTCTCGGTGACACCACCTGCCGACTCGGCCATCTCGTTGGATTGTCTATTTTGCACCTTCTGCAATGCTGCCATGCGCTGCTCGATGTCGGCTTGCAACTTGTCGCGTTGGCGTTTTAGCTTCTCTACCTCCTCGGCCGAAGGCATCTCCTCGACAAACTCGACGATATACTCCGTGGGACGAATTACCACATCGTAACGAGCTGTGAGTAGGGCAGTAGCGCCAAGAACGAAGGCGATAAGTACGGCGATAAGGCCTCGGCGGTGGTTGTAGAGCCACTCTCCAGCTGACTCCTTGCGGACATAGCTTAGGTCGATATGCGCACGTCGAGGTGTTCTATTGGCTAAGTTTGTTCTCTTTGGGATATGTCGTTGCTCGTTAGCTCTCATACTATCTTGATAAATCGTCACAAAAATACAATTTTTTTTTAATAATTTTGTTATCTTTGCATTCGATATAGTAATTATCCGTTTTCGGAAACCATAAAATTTTAGATATATGGCGACTAAACAAAGAACTCTTGCAGCTTCACTCTCGTTCGAGGGTAAGGGCTTACATACAGGCTTGCAGGTAAAGATGACAGTTTTGCCCGCAGCAGAGAATAATGGTATTGTCTTTCGTCGTGTCGATTTGGAGGGTGCTCCCGAGGTTCCCGCATTGTGCGAGTATGTGACCGACACATCGCGTGGTACAACTATCGAGAAGGGCGAGGCTAAGGTTAGCACTATCGAGCATATCGTTTCAGCATTGTGGACTCTCGGCGTGGATAACGCTATCGTAGAGATCGATGCTCCCGAGACTCCTATTATGGATGGCTCGGCGTTGGAGTATGCCAAGTCAATATCGGAGGTCGGCACCGTAGAGCAGAATGCCGAGCGTAAGTACTACGAGGTGCTCGAGAAGCAGGTATACACACTCCCAGAGAAGGGTGTAGCTATCGTGCTCTATCCCGATGACGAGTACTCGGTATCGGTACACGTAGACTACAACTCAAAGGTTGTCGGCAATCAGTATGCTGTCTACAGCGCTTCGGACGACTATACCGAGAAGATCGCTCCCTGCCGTACATTCGTCTTCTTGCACGAGTTGGAGCCTTTGATGAAGATGAACCTTATCAAGGGTGGTGACTTGGACAATGCTATCGTTGTCGTAGAGAACCCTGTGTCTGATGAGCAGCTCGACCACCTAAAGAAGATCTTTGGTAAGGAGGATATTCGCATCACAGGCGGTTATCTCAATAATCAGCAGTTGCGTGCAAACAACGAGTTGGCACGCCACAAGCTCCTCGATGTCCTCGGTGACTTCGCGCTGCTCGGTATGCGTATCAAGGGCCGTGTATGGGCTACTCGTCCTGGCCACTTCGCAAATACGGAGTTTATGAAGGAGCTTTCGCGCGCTATTCGTCGTAGCGGCGATCGCCCAGCGTTTAAGTATAGCGCAAAGGATGAGCCCATATTCGATATCAACAAGGTTAAGCAGCTCTTGCCACACCGTCCTCCATTCTTGCTCGTAGACAAGGTATTCCACATCGAGGAGAATGCCATTGGCGGTATCAAGAACGTGTCGATGAACGAGCCATTCTTCGTGGGTCACTTCCCCGAGGAGCCCGTTATGCCTGGTGTGCTTATCATCGAGGCGTTGGCGCAGTGCTGCGGTATCCTTGTGCTCAGCAAGGTTGAGGATCCCGACAACTACTCGACATACTTCCTCAAGGCCGATGGCGTGAAGTGGAAGCGTAAGGTCGTTCCTGGCGACACACTACAGCTCGAGTGCCATATCGTAGATATGCGTCGCGGTATCTGCACGGCGGAGTGTAAGGCATTTGTAGCTGGTCAGCTCGCTTGCGAGGCTCAGCTTACGGCACAAATTGCTAAGAAGCGCTAATTTAGAATATCAACACATTCAATACATTGACACACAATGATTAGTAATCTTGCATATGTACATCCCGATGCTAAAATCGGTAAGAATGTAACCATCGAGCCCTTCGCATATGTGGAGGGTGACGTGGTTATTGGTGACGACTGTTGGATTGGCCCTCATGCCATTATCTACAACGGCGCACGTCTTGGTAAGGGTAACAAGGTGCACCCCGGTGCGTGTATCGCCTGCTTGCCTCAGGATCTTAAGTTCGCGGGTGAGGTGACCACAGCTGTTGTGGGTGACTACAACGATATTCGTGAGTGTGTGACTATCGCACGTGGTACTGCATCTCGTGGTACAACGGTTGTTGGTGATCACAACTTGCTTATGGCCTACGTTCACGTTGCGCATGACGATGTTGTTGGTAGCCACTGCGTTATTGCCAACCGTGTATCGTTGGCTGGTGAGGTTGAGGTTGGCGACTGGGTAGTTATCGGTGGCCATACGGCTGTTCACCAGTGGATACATATCGGCGACCATGCCATGATTCAGGGCGGTGCGCTTCTTACTCAGGATGTGCCACCCTACATTATCGTAACAAATGGTGAGGCGCACTACGCAGGTCTCAACAAGGTAGGTCTTTCGCGTCGTGGCTTTACTGCTGAGCAGATTGAGTCTATTCACAACACTTGTCGAGTTCTCTTCCAGAGTGAGCTCAACTACCAGTCAGGTTGCGATAAGGCTGAGGCCGAGATTCCCGAGACTCCCGAGCGTAACAAACTTATTGAGTTTATTCGCTCATCGAAGCGAGGTGTTATCAAGCAGTATGTATCTAAACGATAATTTCTTGTGATAAGCCGCAATCTGCGGCACATCCCTAAAAGTAAATCATCTCGGGCTGTACTACAAGGTACTATCCCGAGATGGTTTCTTTTGTGATGCACCACATCTCACGGCTTCTAACAAGAAATTGTGGTTGTGGTGCTGATGAACATGGGATAACCATTGTCGCTTGACGCTGAGATATTGGGGTGTATGGGGGCGGGCTAAAGCCCTTTTGAGGGCGCAAGCAGAGCTTGCTCTTGGGGACGCTTCGTGTTTGTTGCGCATGAATGTCATGCTGAGCGAAGTCGAAGCATCTCCTCAAAATCGACAAGTGGCTACGTATAA
>JAFYXB010000064.1 GCA_017546345.1 Alistipes sp.
ATATTGACGAACAGAATCCTTAGGAACATAAATAGCGCGACCTGAGGCGTTGTAATCAAATACATCACTTCTATCCAAACTTGGCGGTGTTGTAGCCTCGCAATAGACACTTGTAAGGCTGTCGCAATAAGCGAATGCAGCATATCCAATCGTTGTTACGCTATCGGGGATAGTGACACTTGTAAGGTCTGTGCACCAAATGAATGCATCACCTCTAATCGTCGTTACGCTATTGCCAATAGTGACACTTGTAAGGCTTCTGCAATTTCTGAATGCAGAACCTTCAATTGTCGTTACGCTATCGCCAATAGTAACACTTGTAAGGCTGTCGCAATCATAGAATGCCCTATATCCAATCGTCGTTACGCTATCGCCAATAACAACTTCAGTAAAGCCTGCACTACTAAAACTAACAGGAGGATTACTTCCATACTCAGTACCAGGCATATTACAATTGATATAAGCCTTACCCGTACAATTAGAAAATGCTCCCTCGCCAACCGATGCAACAGATGCTGGAATAGTAATCTCCTCCATAGATGAACAACCGCTAAATGCGCTCGCACCAATAGAGGTAATGCCCAATGGCAGGTCTATCCAAGTGAGATTTTCGCAAAGACCAAATGCCTGGTTAGGAATAGCAGTGATTGCACCATCAAAGATGAGCTTACCCTCGCCTGTAGCTGCGTCAAAGATATTCTCCTTAAACTCATCGCCAAAGCCCTCGGTAGTGAGTGGGGCGAGAGCCTCGCCATCGTTGGTACGATATGCCAACTCATAGACCTCGGGAAGCTTACCATCGTACTTGCCACCATTGATAGGCTTAATATGGTTGCGTTTCAGGGTAAATGTCTTGGTAGTGCTGATTGTTGAATATGTACCATTGCTACACTCTGCCGTAATGGTTACACCACCCTCGAAAGTCTGAGGCAATACTCCGATATAGAATGACTTAGGCTCTTTGTCAAGCACAACTCCAGCACTGCAATCGAGCGTAATTTCGGTAGACACGGTGTTGTTGATTTCGAAGCCACCGTCGTTAGCAAATGTAATAATGTCCGCACTCTGAGCATCGACATAAACAAGACCCGCGAGCTGCTCACCATTGTTGCCACGAAGTGTAATCTTGCGCACCTCCTGACCATCGCCCGTAAGGTCGATACGCAACCAGCCGCAGACACTACGAAGCAAGTAAGAGTCAAAATCACCCGCAGCAACCATTATATTGCCACCCTTGCCGTAGCTGCCATTAAGGTAGTGTTGAACGGCAGGAAGCTCCGCAAGCACGGTTTTATCATTTAGGTTAATACGATAGTCACTGCTGTAGGGATAGACAATAATAATGTCATCCATTACCTGTTCGCCATAGTTTTTGTCCTCGGCCTTAAGCACTCCCGAACGGTCGCCATCCTCGCCTTGGAATGTCCACTTCATATTGGTATAGGACTGGAAGAACACCGACACCTCGTCGCCTGCGTTCCAGACGGTTTTCTGCGCCTCGTTGAGCTGAATACGCGTGTCGCCGCCCTCGAAGCCAACGGTTAAAGTATCGGGGAGGGTTTGGCGGTTTGCCGTGAGCTCCTCGACATCGTTCTGCGTGCACGCCGCAAAGGCAAGTGCCGCAACAAGTAGTGTAAAAATGCGTTTCATATTGAGTGTGTGTTTAATGTTTATTCGCTGTTCGTGAATCAGATATACAAATATACGATTTTTTCTTCGAATCGACAACAACTGCAACAAAAAGAGCTGCAAACCGATGCGGCTTGCAGCTCCCTGCTCTAAATAGCTACGTATCTTACGACTACTTAGCGTATGATACAGAACGTGTCTCGCGGATAACCGTGATCTTAACCTGACCAGGGTAGGTCATCTCGTCCTGAATCTTCTTTGCAATGTCGTGTGACAATGCCTCCGACTCCTGATCCGAGAGTTTGTCGGCGCCTACGATAACGCGGAGCTCACGACCTGCCTGAATTGCGTATGTCTTAACAACGCCAGGGTATGAGAGAGCGATGCTCTCCATCTCCTTCAAACGCTTGATATACGACTCAACAACCTCGCGACGTGCACCAGGACGAGCACCCGAAATCGCGTCACACACCTGGATAATAGGCGCGATGAGCGATGTCATCTCAGCCTCGTCGTGGTGAGCACCGATAGCATTGCATACGTCGGGCTTCTCCTTATACTTCTCCGCAAGCTTCATACCGATAATTGCGTGTGGCAACTCGGGCTCATCATCGGGCACCTTACCAATATCGTGCAACAGACCAGCGCGGCGGGCAGCCTTAGGGTTAAGACCAAGCTCTGCAGCCATAATACCTGCGAGGTTAGCGGTCTCGCGAGCGTGCTGCAACAAGTTCTGACCGTATGACGAGCGGTACTTCATCTTACCGATAAGACGGATAAGCTCTGGGTGTAGACCGTGGATACCAAGGTCGATAGTAGTGCGCTTACCAACCTCGACGATCTCCTCCTCGATCTGCTTCTTAACCTTAGCTACAACCTCCTCGATACGAGCAGGGTGGATACGACCATCGGTTACGAGTTGGTGCAATGCAAGACGTGCAATCTCGCGGCGTACGGGGTCAAAGCCCGAGAGAATGATAGCCTCGGGGGTGTCATCGACGATAATCTCGATGCCCGTAGCAGCCTCCAAAGCGCGGATGTTACGACCCTCACGGCCGATGATGCGGCCCTTAACCTCGTCAGACTCGATGTTGAACACCGTAACAGCATTCTCGATAGCTGTCTCGGTAGCAACACGCTGGATAGATGCTACGACGATGCGCTTAGCCTCCTTCGTTGCCGAGAGTTTAGCCTCCTCGATAGTCTCCGAGATATATGCCGCAGCGTCAGCCTTAGCCTCCGCCTTCATATTCTCGATAAGGATGTTCTTAGCCTCCTCAGAGCTAAGACCTGAGATCTGCTCCAAACGCATGTTCTGCTCCTTGATAGCTGCTGCAAGCTCCTCCTTGCGAGCCTCTACTGTCTGCATCTGTGCATCGAGCTGCTCGCGACGACGATCACACTCCGCCGCCTTCTTGTCCAACTCGCGCTCCTTGTTCTGCAAGTTAGCCTCGGCCTGCTTAGCACGCTGCTCGCTCTGCTGGAGCTTCTGGTTGCGCTCATTGACCTGACGGTCGTGGTCGCTCTTAAGCTGGATAAACTTCTCCTTTGCCTGGAGCATCTTCTCTTTCTTTATCATTTCGCCGTCAGCCTCTGCCTTAGCAACGATGGCCTTTGCTCGTGAGCGTGAACCGAAGAAGGCAACAAGACCTCCTACAACAGCTCCCACTACGACACCGACGATTATTAGGATACTTTCCATAGATAATTAGGTGTTAATATATTGATTGTTATAAGGTTTTACAATAAAAAAAACCGCACGAAATTCCTTAACTTGTTTGACGAATCCGCAGATAAGTCATAGGTGGGGCTCCGTGGCACGCAATAGTCCACTGGTGTTGCAAGCAACACACCACAAAGGGTTGAGGCCTTATTTTGTAACTTCTCACGAGAGTTGTCCCAATGTTATATAAATTGTACAGTTCGCAAAGCTTTTAAGGAATCCATGCGGGTAGATTTCTCTATTTTAAAAGAACGCTGGTATCGGTTTCTCGGGCGATACCCACCCAAAATATCTCTTGCCAAAAACCTCGCCAATCTGCGGCGTTAGGCCTTGACATAGTTGCGTATACGCTGCTCAATAGCTCTGAGCTCCTCAATATCCTGGTCGCCGAGCGATGAGCTGTGCTCCGTAGTTAGTGCAAGTATCGAGTAGCGGAGCGCAGCCATAGCAAGCCTATCCTGCATATCGAACTTAGGTATGCGCGAATACTCCGTAATCTTCTCGTTGAGTCGCTTCGCAGCCTCACGATACAACTCCTCGTTGGCCGCGTCGATGGTCATCGGATAGCTCTTACCGGCTATTGTAATAGATATTTTGATCTTGCCCTCTGCCATCTTTTACTCCTGCTTTTCCTCTTTATACTTAAGTGCCGCAATACAACGATCAACCTCCCGCAATAGGCTGTTTACTCGTCGGCGGGCTCTCTCGACATCACCTCCTGTGCCACGCATAACATCGCTAAGCTCGCTACTGCGTAGACGTGTGTCGAGTTCTCGAACCTTCTCCTCAAGGCGTCGCTTGTCGCGCTGCAACGCATCGCGCTCTTTGATAAGCTCGCGACATTCGGCGGCAATTCGCTCATGGTCGGCAATTAGACGCTCGACCTCGTTACGCAACTTTTCGACAATATCAGCGTGTGCCATAAGACAACGTTCAATCTTTATTCACGCTCAAAGATAGGTATTTTTTGGCTAACGGCAAAATATTTTGTCCAAAAAACACCCATATTTCATCGATAAATAGGACTCACATGGCCCTAAATAAAAAATCAGCCTAACAACCCTCAGGGGCTAATAGGCTGAATTTCTGTTCTATATTTCTACTTTACAAGACGTGCATAAAGATCGTAATCTTCGGCATCGGTAATCTCCACCTCGTAGAACTTTCCACGCATCAGACGCTTTCCCGAGCTGTCGATCACAAGCTCCTGATCCACCTCTGGTGAGTCGTACTCCGAGCGGCCGATGTAAAAATCACCCTCCTTGCGGTCTATGATAACGCGCATCTTTTGACCTATGCGGCGAGCGTTATTCTCCAATGAGATACGCTCCTGGAGGCGCATGATACGCTCTACGCGGCTCTGCTTCACATCATCCGCCACATCGTCACTAAGCTTTGTAGCTGAGTATGTGCCCTCCTCCTCCGAGTAGGCAAAAACACCTAAACGATCGAAGCGACAATCGCGTACGAACTGCATAAGCTCGGCGAAATCCTCCTCGGTCTCGGTGGGGTAGCCAACAAGAAGTGTAGTGCGCAGTGCAATATCGGGAATAGCCTTGCGTAGCTTCTCGACAAGGGTATAGGCGTCGGCCTTAGTGTGGCGGCGTTTCATTGCCTTAAGCTGATTGTCCGAGATGTGCTGGAAGGGGATATCCAAGTAGCGGCATATCTTCTTCTCGCGTGCCATAACCTCGATAACCTGATCGGGGAAGTCGGTGGGGTAGGCATAGTGTAGGCGTATCCACTCGATCTTCTCGATACGGCATAGACGCTCCAAAAGCTCGGCGAGCTTGCGTTCACCATAGAGATCAACACCATAGTAGGTCGTATCCTGAGCAATCACCATAAGCTCGCGTACACCCTTCTCGGCGAGCTGCTCGGCCTCGGCAACGAGCTGCTCCATAGGAACCGATTTATGGCGACCACGGATAAGTGGAATAGCGCAATAGCCACACATCCAGTTACATCCCTCCGAAATCTTGAGGTATGCGTAGTGGCTTGGTGTCGATATCTCTCGCTTAGTCTCCACCTCCTTATTGTACTTAGCGCCCAGACGTGCTACGATATCTGCCCAGTCGTTTACACCGAAGAAGTCGTCTACCTCGGGTAGCTCGGGACGCAGCTCATCGGCATAGCGCTGCGAGAGGCAGCCCACAACAAAGAGCTCCTCGATACGGCCTTCGCTCTTGAGCTGTGCGGCACGAAGAATGGTATCTATCGACTCCTGCTTGGCATCGCCAATAAAGCCACACGTGTTGATAACCACGACATCGGCATCGGTGCGATCGCTGTCAAATACAATCTTATAGCCTACCTCGGCAAGCTGTGCTGCGAGATGCTCCGAATCTACCGTATTCTTCGAGCATCCGAGGGTTATGATGTTGATTTTCTTCATTTTGCTCTATTTTTATTTCTGTGCCTCGCCAAACATTGCACGAACGAACTCGTGACGGTCGAACATCTTAAGCTGGTCTACACCCTCGCCAATACCGATATAGCGTACGGGGATGTGGAACTTGTCGCTAATGCCGATAACAACGCCACCCTTGGCCGTGCCGTCGAGCTTCGTGATTGTGAGCGATGTCACCTGTGTAGCCTCGGTAAACTGCTTTGCCTGCTCAAAGGCATTCTGGCCTGTCGAGCCATCCAACACAAGCATCACCTCGTGTGGGGCATCGGGAATAACCTTCGACATCACGTTACGAATCTTGGTAAGCTCCTTCATAAGTCCCACCTTATTGTGTAGACGACCAGCCGTGTCGATAAGCACTACGTCGGCACCATTAGCCACTGCCGAGCGAAGTGTGTCGTAGGCCACCGATGCGGGATCCGAGCCCATATCCTGACGAATCATTGTAGCGCCTGCTCTCTCGGCCCATACGGCGAGCTGGTCGATAGCTGCAGCACGGAATGTATCGGCAGCACCAATATATACGTTACGGCCAGCCTTGCGTAGCTGCGCAGCGAGCTTACCAATAGTTGTGGTCTTACCTGCACCATTCACACCTACGACCATCATCACATAGGGGTAGCCCTCCTTTACCTCGATGCCGAAATCCTTTGTCGAGCGGTGCGACTCCTCCATGAGCTGTGCAATCTCGTCGCGAAGGATAGCGTGAAGCTCCGAGGTGTTCATATACTTGTCGCGTGCCACGCGTGCCTCGATACGCTCGATAATCTTCACCGTAGTATCCACGCCTACATCCGAGGTGATAAGTACCTCCTCCAGGTCGTCCAATACATCGGCATCTACGGTTGTGCGACCTGCAATGGCACGCTTGAGCTTACCGAAGAAACCCTCCTTCGTGCGTTCCAAGCCTGCTGCAAGCTCCTTACGCTCCTGCTCGATGTCTACCTCCTCATCGTCCTCCTCTTCGACTACTGCGGGAGCAGGTGTCGCTACTTCAGCGGGAGTTGCTACCTCTGCAGGAGTTGATACGATAGTTGTTACGGTGTCTGTCGTTACAAACTCGGGAACTGTGGTCTCAGTAATGCTAATCTCCGACTTAGCCTCAGCCTCAGCCTCAGCGGTTGCGCTCTCTACCACCTCCTCTACTTCGGGTGTAGCAACGGGCTCGGGCGTTGCGGCTGGCTCAGTCGCAGAACTTACTTCGTTCGTAACGCTCTCCACAGGAGCTGCCGCAGATGCTACGGGCTTACTCTCCTCGCTTGTCTTCTTCTTTTTGAACAAATCAAAAAATCCCATGTCTATTCTCTGTTTTTAGTTTATTCGCTATATAGTAAATATTTAGTTCTCAGTTGTTTGAATGCTTCGATATCCTCCGCCCAGCGACTCTCTATCGCTTTGGCGTCATAGCCCTCGATGATCATGCGTCGTACATAATCCACGCCTATTAGCTTCTCGAACATCGGCGTAAAAAACCTCTCGCCCATATTCAAATCGCGGTATGCGTCGATTACATACTCGAGGTTTATACCCTCGCTTAGTAGCTCCTCATCGGCTATATTGCGCAGATCCTCGCCATAGCATATCTTACCCTCGTGCGGTGGATGCTTCGAACCACTATTGGGCTGTGGCGTAAAACTAAACTCCCGACCACGCATATCGGGGTGTCCATACACCTCGAATGGAGCATCTGTACCTCGACCTAAACTTATGACCGTACCCTCAAACAGACATATCGTAGGGTAGAGGTAGATAGAGTGCTGCGTAGGTAGGTTGGGCGATGGTGCAATGGGTAGCTCGTATCGTGTCTGGTGGTCGTAGTTGCGACAACGTACAACCTCCAGCTCGGCACTCTTTGCCCAGCCCTCACCGATGGCCATCTTAGCAATCTCGCCCATCGTCAGGCCGTGTACCACGGGTATTGGTAGCCATCCCACTCCCGACTTATACTTCATATCGAGGATTGGCCCATCGACATAGCTTCCGTTGGGATTAGGTCGGTCGAGAACGATAACCTCGCAACCGAAATCGGCACACGCATCAATCATACGTATCATAGATATATAATAGGTATAGAAACGAAGTCCTACATCCTGCATATCTACGACAAGCGTGTCGAACGAGCGCATAATCTCGTCCGAAGGGCGTTGCGTATTGCCGTTATACAAGGATAGTATAGCTACTCCCGTGCGCTCATCTACCGAGTTCTGTACCTTTGCTCCAGCCTCCACATGGCCTCTGAAGCTGTGTTCCGGAGCGAAGATACCGACCAAATCGACACCTCGGCGATGAAGCATATCCACAAGGTGCTCATCCTTGGAAAACATCGCTGTATGGTTGGCCAACACAGCTACGCGTTTGCCCTCGAGCTGAGGCACATAGGCGAGGGTGTCGGTAGCTCCTACCAACACCTCTTGTGCCGATGCTTCGAATAATGCGAATAGCAATGCAATAGCTATGTATAATCGTCTAACCATTAATAGTTTAGTAAGTACTCCTTGATAAATCCGTCCAAATCTCCATCCATCACCGCCTCGACGTTCGATGTCTGGAAGCCTGTGCGATGATCCTTTACGCGGCGGTCATCAAATACATAGCTACGTATCTGCGAACCCCACTCGATACGCTTCTTAGTAGCTTCGAGAGCCTGCTGCGTAGCCATGCGCTTGTCCAACTCTCGCTGGTAGAGCTTCGAACGTAGGATACGCATTGCATTCTCTCGGTTGTTGAGCTGCGAGCGCGTCTCCATATTCTCGATAAGGAACTCTACGGGCTCACCTGTTTCGGCATCCTTACCGTGGTAACGAAGACGTACGGCAGTCTCTACCTTGTTTACGTTCTGACCTCCTGCACCGCTCGAACGGAACGTATCCCACTCGATATCGGCAGGTGAGATGTTAATCTCAATAGTGTCGTCTACCGCGGGCGAGATAAAGACCGAGGCGAAGGTTGTCTGACGCTTATTGTTGGCGTTGAATGGCGATAGGCGCACCATACGGTGCACGCCACTCTCGCTGCGCAAATAGCCGTAGGCATACTCGCCCTCGAACTCCAATGTACACGATTTAACACCCACCTCGTCACCTGCCTGGTAGTTTGCTACCTTGACCGTGTAGCCGTGAGCCTCGCCCCAGCGCGTGTACATGCGCATAAGCATCTGTGCCCAGTCCAACGCCTCCGTGCCACCAGCACCAGCGTTGATATCCATGATGGCACCGAGCTTATCCTCCTTGCCAGAAAGCATCTGTTTGAGCTCGCACTTCTCTATTAGCTCCTGAGCTGCGATATACTGCTCCTCGGCCTCGGCCTCGGTGAGCACACCTTCGGCTACGAAGTCGGGAATGAGCGCGAGATCCTCCACAGCGCGTGACACACGCTCCCACTCCTCGATGACGGCCTTGATATCAGCAACCTTCTTAAGCTGCTTACGTGCCTCATCGGGGTTGTCCCAAAAGTTGGGCTCCTCGGTGCGCTCCTGCTCGTTCTCAAGCTCTATGCGTCGCTGCTCGATATCGATTGATGTCTCGAGCTTCGTGCATCGGCCCTTAAGATCGTTTATCTGCTCGGCTGATACCATACGTTACTCAATTTCCCAGTCGAAACCATCCTTGCGGTCCTTAACGCGGATGCCGATTGCTGTGAGCTCGTCACGAATCTTATCCGACGTAGCCCAATCCTTTGCAGCCTTAGCCTCCATACGCATATTAAGAAGCATATTCACCAAAGGTGAAACCATATCGCGACCACCAGCATCGGCAGCCTTCTCGTTGCGAAGACCGAGGATGTCGAAGAGGTAGCGCTTAACTACTGCACGCAAACGCTCCAAGTCCTCAGCCGTAAAGCTCTGCTGACCCTCGGCTGCCTGGTTGATGATGCGCACCCAATCGAACATTGCCGAGATAACCATTGGTGAGTTCAAGTCGTCGGCCATAGCCTCGGCACAACGGCTCTCGATCTCGTTCACATCGAACGACGAAGTTGCCGCAGCTGGAGCCTTGTGCAAAGCCTCGATACCCTTCATCAAGCGGTCAAGACCCTTCTCTGCCGCCTGCAACGCCTCGTTCGAGA
>JAFYXB010000065.1 GCA_017546345.1 Alistipes sp.
ACCTCAGCTGGACTAAGAAGGTTAAGCACCCAAGCGAGTTCACTCAGATTGGTGCTGAGCTCGAGGTTGTAGTTCTTGAGATCAACAAGGACAACCGTCGTCTTTCACTCGGTCACAAGCAGCTTGAGGAGAATCCTTGGAACGGTTTCGAGAGCCAGTATGGCGTAGATAGCGTTCACCAGGGTACTGTAACTGAGGCTAACGACAAGGGCGTTGTAGTATCACTTGCTGAGAACATCGAGGGCTTCTGCCCTGCACGTCACGCAGTTAAGGAGGACGGTACTACTTTGAAGGCAGGCGAGACTGCAGATTTCAAGGTTTTGGAGTTCTCTAAGGCTACAAAGCGTATCACATTGTCTCACAGCCGCATCTTCGAGGAGGCAAAGCGTGCTGCTGATGCTGCTGAGAAGGCAGAGCGTCGTGCTGCAGCTGATGCTACTAAGAGCACAGTTAAGAAGATCAACGCTTCTGTAGAGAAGACCACTCTCGGCGACATCGCTGGTTTGGCAGAGTTGAAGGCTCAGCTCGAGAACAAGTAATAGTTAATCGAGATTAGCTACGGCGAGTAATCGCCACAACCCGTGGGGCTATCCTACCGCAAGGTGGATAGCTCCACTTTTTTTATCGCCACATATCTCTTCCACACCATATATAATATATAAGACTGTCGAGATAAACCCTCGGCAGTTTTTTTGTCATAAACATATAATATGGCTCATATTTTCTCGTTATTTGAGTGAGTAAAATGATTATTTAGGTTTATGATGAAGAGTAATATTTCGAATGCGCTGAGCGCGATTATCGGCCACACGGCCGAGGAGCTGAGGAGCAGGGGTGTGGAGCGTGGTTATAAGGATTATCTCGTAGCCTCGATTTTGGACAACGATGCGACGATGGCCTACAACACCCTCGCAACACTTATGCAGGAGTGGCAGATAGGCTCGCTTCGGGAGGCGATACGCTGCGATGCCGCAGAGTCGGCAATCGTAGAGATAGTGAGCCCCGACGACTACTTCGACGCACTATGCCGCTTCTTAGGTCACAGTATCGCACCACGCCGCGTATCGACGCTACACATCCTCTATGCCGTAGCCTCGGATAAGATGTCGGCAACCCATAGCCTGCTGCACAGTTACGGCATAAATTCCGAAGATATACTCTGCGCCGTAGCACGACTCGTTGGCGAGACGGAGCAGCAGGGTAGCGGGATGGAGTGCGTAACGTGTCAGTGCGCCTAAAGGATAGATAGATGAAGAGAGTGAGGCTGTCTACAAATCCGTAGACAGCCTCACTATTTTGATTGTAATACGCTTAGCCTAAATCTGTTAGTTGGCGTAGTTTGTGCTAAGATACTCCTTCACGGTGAAGTGTGTAGGGCGACGCTCGGCATCAAGGTTAGAGACCTCGGATTTGATGCATAGTCTACGGCCGTGAATGACGTAATCGCTGATAAACTGCAAAATAAGATCCGTCTGCTCGAAGAGTGGCGTTCCTGCAATAGAGTGGTCGCCATACTCTACCGAGTAGAAGTGATAGGGTGATTTAAGCTTATCGAGTTGCTTGGTGATATACTTCGAGCCGTAGAAGCCGATGCCCATAAACGACGCCTTGTTGTAGGGTACGTTGCTATCCGATGTGCCGTGGAAGAGCAGCATAGGGGCTGGTTGCTCCTTGAATTTGGGGCTTCCCGATGTTGAGAAGAGTGCTCCAGCACACGCTACAACACCTGCGTAGCGGAACTCCTCGGGGAGAATCTTTGCTAACTCAATGCCCTCTGTGCGGCCCCATTCGGCCTGCAACGCGGTGATAGCACCAGCACTCGAACCACTGATCATAATCTTCGATGTGTCAATGCCGAGTTCCGAGGCATGGTCAATTATGTAGCGCGTAGCGGTGTACATATCCTCGACAGCAATATCTATGCTGCGCTTCATGGCTACGATCATGCCACGCATATCAACATCGCTACCTAAATTCTTAAGACCCAGACGATAGTCGATAGAGGCTACGACAATGCCATTTCGAGCTAATGTCTCAAAATAGGGGATGTAGTACTCCCTTGCTCTGTCGCCACCCACAAAGCCGCCGCCAAAGGCGAATATCATGCAGGGTGCCGCCTCGTCGCACTTAGCCGTGCGGTAAAGGTCCAACATCAGCTCTTCGCCCTCGTGTGTAGCGTAGTGCAACGTGTGTCGCTCGATGCTATCTTGTGCAAAGCTGGTGCAGACGCAGAGCGCCATGATAAAAAGCGTAATAAGTCGTTTCATTGTTCTATGTTTTTTTGTTATCCTCTCTTCCATTCGCCAATCTCCATATTGCCAATCTCGCCGTTGTTTATGTCGAAGCGTATCGCCGTACGCACGTGGTGCGCGCCATAGAGGCCGGCAGCTCCAGGGTTGATGAATAGTAGATCGTAGATAGGGTCGTACATAACCTTGAGTATGTGTGAGTGTCCGGCGATAAATATCTTTGGCTTTGCACCGTGTATAAGTTGCAGAGCCTTAGGTGAGTAGTGGCGTGGATAGCCTCCGATATGTGTCATCAGCACACGCACGCCTTCTACCTCGAAGAAGTTGCTCTCGTGGTATACGCGGCGCATTACGCCACCATCAATATTACCATATACGGCACGCAGTGGCTTGAAGGCTGCTATGCGGTCGGCAAGCTCCAGTGAGCCTATGTCGCCCGCATGCCATATCTCGTCGCAGGGCTTGAGGAACTCCTCCAAGCAGCTATCGAATGTGGAGTGTGTATCTGATATAACGCCTATCTTCATCGCTTATTGACCTTACGTTTATTCAAAATTGGAGCGGAAGGTGATACAAAGGTATAGAAAAAGTCGAGATATTGACCTCGGTTTATCAAAAAAAGAGTACCTTTGTAAGTATATATGAACTGTACAACACTTAAAGATATAAGTATGAAATATCGAGTAACACTACTTTTGAGCCTATCGTTGATGGTGGGCGCAGTGTGCAGCTTTGCACAGCAAAATCTTCATCGAGTAGATAGCTTCGTATCGCCCGAGATTGGCGATGATGGTCGAGTAACACTGCGCCTCTATGCCCCCAAGGCCGAGGAGGTGAAGGTTACGGGAGATTTCCTCTCCGAGGAGGTGGCTATGACACGCAACGAGTCGGGCGTATGGGAGTATCGTTCGGAGCCTCTCGCATCGGAGTTGTATAGCTATTCGTTCATTGTGGATGGTATGCGCGATGTGCGCGACCCGATGAACTCCTACGCTATGCGTGATGTCGGATCGTTGTTCAACTACTTCATAATCAGTGGTGAGCGTGGCGATCTATACTCGGCTCAAAATGTGCCTCACGGTACACTATCGCGTGTGTGGGCAGAGATGAACGAGGGTGTGTCGCGTCGTATGACAATCTATACGCCTGCTGGCTATGAGGCTTCGGAGTGCAGCTATCCTACGTTGTATCTGCTTCACGGCATGGGTGGCGATGAGGAGGCATGGGTGGCTACGGGCCGTGTGTGCGAGATTATGGATAATCTTATCGCTCAGGGCAAAGCAGAGCCTATGATTGTCGTTATGACCAATGGCTGTACAAAGCATGTATCGGCACCAGGCTACTCGCATGAGGGTATGTGGCGACCCTATATGACAGGCTCGATGGATGGCTCGTTCGAGGCAATGTTCCCGACAATCGTAGAGTGGGTCGAGGCAAATTATCGTGCTATGCAGAGCCGTGAGGCGCGCGCTATCGCAGGTCTGTCGATGGGAGGCTTTCATTCGTTGCAAATTTCGAAGACCTATCCCGAGATGTTCGACTACGTAGGTCTATTCTCTGCGGCGATCTTCCGAGGTCGAGAGGGCGTCGAGATATACGAAAACTTCGAGGAGCGCCTCGAGCGTCAGTTTGCAGCAGAACCACGCCTCTATTGGATAGCTATCGGCGAGGATGACTTCTTGTATGATGAGAATGTGCGCTACCGCTCTCTTCTCGATGCAAAGGGGTATCCCTACACCTATGTCGAGAGCGAGGGAGGACACGTATGGCGTAATTGGAGAGTATATCTCTCGCAGTTCACACCGCTGCTTTTCCGTGGTGAAAAATAGTAACATTAAGCAATTTTTACTATCTTTGCACGATTGTTTATAGTTGCCGTCGGGTGACTTAAAGTTGAATATATGGGATATTTGAAGATAGTATTTTACGCAATTCTTGCGTTTATTGAGCGCAACCCCAAGTTCTGCATCATACTTGCACTATTGGCGATTTTCGCACCTGTGGTGTTCAAGTTTGTGGGCTGGATAATTCTCGGTATTATAGCTTTGGCCATTGTCGTTATGGGTACTATGGCGTGGCGTGTGCGTTCGATGCAGCGCAAGATGGAGAGAGAGTTCAAGGCTAATGGCGCAGGCGCTTCGGCTGGTGGCTTTAATGGCTTTGGAGGCTTTAGCAATATGGGCGATATGAGCCTTGAGGATCTTGTACGTCGTATGCAGGCCGAGGCTGATGCTCGCAAGAGTGCATCGGGGGGAGCATCGTCGTCTCAGAACAATAAGAGCAACGAAAATACATCGCGTGTGCGCAGCAAATCGCGCGATGATGATTATGTAGATTTTGAGGAGATAAAATAACGATGATAAAACTTCTGAAGCAAATAGGACGCTACTTTATGCTTCTGGGCAAGGTCTTCTCTCGCCCAGAGAAGATGCGTATATATGGCAAGAGAATATGGTTCGAGGTTGAGGCTCTGGGTTTCAACTCGATATCGCTTACGGCCATTATCTCGACATTTATTGGTGCCGTTGTAGCTCTACAGATGGCCATTACGCTCGAGTCGCCATTCATCCCTAAGTTTATGATTGGCTACGCTACGCGTGAGGTTATGGTCTTGGAGTTTTCATCAACGGTTGTGGCCCTCATTCTCGCTGGTAAGGTAGGTTCGAATATCGCTTCGGAGATCGGTACGATGCGTATTACCGAGCAGATCGATGCCCTCGAGATTATGGGTGTGAACTCGGCTTCGTACCTCATCCTTCCCAAGATTGTAGCTACGGTGCTCTTCTTCCCACTACTCACACTGTTTAGTATCTTTGTCGGTATTGTCGGCGGTTATGCTATAGGTGCACTTACGGGCATTATGCTCCCAGGCGATTATATCGAGGGTTTGTTCTACTATTTCGAACCCTTTTCGATAACCTACGCCTTGGTTAAGGGCGCGGTATTTGCCTTTATCATTACTTCGATATCGGCCTACTGCGGCTACTACGCCAAGGGTAACTCCTTGGAGGTGGGTCGTGCCTCGACACGTGCAGTGGTGGCAAGCTCCATTACGATTATGATTTTTGACCTTATCCTAACACAGATTATGCGCGTATGATACGAGCTGACCACATATCAAAGAGCTTCGAAGGTCGCCCTATCCTTAAGGATATCTCTGTCGAGTTCGACACGGGCAAGACCAACCTTATCATCGGTCGTAGTGGCTCGGGTAAGACCGTGTTGCTAAAGTCGCTCGTCGGCCTGCATGAGGTGGACCAGGGCAGCATATTCTTCGATGATACATGTTATACGAGCCTCGGCTTCAAGGAGCGTAAGGCGATACGCAAGGATATAGGTATGATCTTCCAGGGTGGAGCACTCCTCGACTCTTCGACTGTAAGAGAGAATGTGCGCCTACCTCTCGACCTCTTTACCGAGATGAGCGAGGGCGAGAAGCGCGATAGGGTGGACTTCTGCTTGGAGCGTGTGCGCCTCGCGGGAGCAGATCACCTCTACCCCTCGGAGCTTAGTGGTGGTATGGTCAAGCGTGTAGCTATTGCTCGTGCCATAGTGCTCAACCCACGCTACCTCTTCTGCGATGAGCCCAACTCAGGCCTCGATCCTCAGACATCGGTAGTTATCGACAACCTCATTCAGGACATCACGCGTGAGTTCAACATCACGACGATTATCAATACGCACGATATGAACTCGGTGATGGAGATTGGAGAGAAGATTGTCTACATCCACGAAGGCCAGAAATGGTGGGAGGGTACGAAGGATGATATCCTGCTCTCGGAAAACCCCGAGCTCAACGACTTTGTTTTCGCCTCGGCTATGGCAAAACGTGCAAAGAGCGTTGCTCGATAGGGAAGTTATCGTAAAATTATTTAGTTTTTTTGCATTTCGTTTGTTTTATCAAATAAAAGAGTGTAAATTTGCGTAATTGTACGACTACAAGAAGAAAAAATTAATTTCTAAATTCATATAAAATTTTACGACTATGTCACAGATTAAGATTGGTATCAACGGTTTCGGTCGTATCGGCCGTATGGTATTCCGTGCTGCTTGCGCTCAGGCAGACAAGTTTCAGGTTGTAGGTATCAACGACCTTTGCCCAGTAGACTACTTGGCATACATGCTCAAGTATGACACTATGCACGGCAAGTTCGAGGGTACTGTAGACTACTGCGAGGAGAAGAACCTCCTTATCGTTAACGGCAATCCTATCCGCGTAACAGCTGAGAAGGATCCCGCACAGCTTAAGTGGAACGAGGTTGAGGCAGAGTACGTTGTTGAGTCAACAGGTTTGTTCCTCTCAGCAGACAAGGCTCAGGCTCACATCGAGGCAGGTGCTAAGTATGTAGTTATGTCAGCTCCTTCAAAGGATGACACTCCTATGTTCGTATGCGGTGTAAACACTTCTGAGTATGCTGGTCAGAAGATTGTTTCTAACGCTTCATGTACTACAAACTGCTTGGCTCCTATCGCTAAGGTTCTTAACGACAACTTCGGTCTTGTAAACGGTCTTATGACAACTGTTCACTCAGTAACTGCTACTCAGAAGACTGTAGACGGTCCATCTTTGAAGGACTGGCGTGGTGGCCGCGCAGCTTGCGGTAACATCATCCCATCTTCAACAGGTGCTGCTAAGGCTGTAGGTAAGGTTATCCCAGCTCTTAAGGGTAAG
>JAFYXB010000066.1 GCA_017546345.1 Alistipes sp.
CCGAACATCTCAGCACCTACACGAGCAACAAACTTGTGGCTTGTACCGTGGAAACCATACTTACGAACGCGATACTTCTCGTAGTACTCGTAAGGAACAGCATAGAGATAGTTGATCGCAGGAATAGTGTGGTGGAACGATGTGTCGAATACTGCTACCTGCTTGATACCTGGCAACACCTTCTCCATTGAGAGGATACCCTCCAAGTTTGCAGGGTTGTGCAAAGGTGCGATAGAGTACAAAGACTCGATCTTGGCCTTAACCTCCTCGTCAACGAGGCAGCTATCGTGGAAGAACTCGCCACCATGTGCCACACGGTGACCAGCAGCCTTAAGCTCGTCGAGCGACTTGATCACGCCGTGCTCAGCGTGTGTAAGTGCGTCGAGTACCAAACGGATACCTGTTGTGTGATCTGGAATTGGGCAGTGAAGCTCAAACTTATCCTTACCCTGAGGCTTGTGTGTAAGGTCTCCCTCAGCGAGGCCGATACGCTCTACAAGGCCCTTGGCCAAAAGCGTCTGTGATGACTCCTGAACATCAAGCACCTGATACTTGATAGACGAGCTACCACAGTTTAGAACCAAAATAACCATCTTTGAAAATGTTTTTATGTTAAAAATAATTGATGTCTTGTTAGTGTGTGAGGCGAAGTGCGCTCAAAACCTCAACAAAGGTAATAAATATTGTACGACTTTCCAATAATTTTTAACATTTTTTCTCCATACATATTTTTTAGCCCTTCACACACACATTTTTTATAGCCTTATACGGTATATTATTAATCTTTCACAAGATAGCGCAATAGACCAATATTAAACTCTAAAGGAATTACACATTCTCACCACAAGAGAGCCGAACTGAAATAATCATATTTTTATTTCTTTCTTTGAAAAAGAATTGCTACCTTTGCAGGGATTACATACCTATCGGTATGAACCTATCAACATAAAACTTTGTAAACGATGGCTACTGAAAAGATTAATCTTGCGGCTCCTGGGGAGCCTGTCGGCGCTATTGCCGAAGATACGCAGAAGACTACCACCGCTGCCGAGGCAGCAGGCGCAATGGAGCTCACTCACGCAGAGGAGAGCGAGAACACTATGAGTACGGAGTTTGCCGACGAGGAGGCAGCACTCGCTGCCGACGAAGCGGGACTCGAGATTGGCGAGCACACCGAAGAGGAGGCGGCAGCACCCGAGGCTGGCGACGACCTCTCAGGACTTGGTGAGGCGGAGCTTGTCGCTCTGCTTGCAGCAAAGATCGAGGCTGAGCCCGTACAGACACTGCGCCCCGTGGTTGAAGCCATCAAAATAGCCTTCTATAAGCAGCACCGTGCAAAGATCGAGGCCGAGCGTAAGGCCTTCCTCGAGGCTGGCGGTGAGGCAGAGGCATTCACACCTGCGGCAGATGAGCACGAGACACGTTTCAAGGAGCTCTTCGCCGTATATCGCGACAAGCGCGACAAGCACATCGCAACACTCGAGGCTGGCAAGGAGGAGAACCTCCGCAAGAAGCTCGAGATTATCGAGGAGCTCAAGGAGCTTATCAACTCTGACGAAACCCTCAACACTACCTTTGCACGTTTCCGCGAGTTGCAGCAGTTGTGGAAGGATACGGGTCTTGTACCCCAGCAGAATGTGAAGGATTTGTGGGAGACCTACAACCTCCACGTTGAGAACTTCTACAACTTCATCAAGATTAACAAGGAGCTCCGCGACCTCGACCTTAAGAAGAACTACGAGGCTAAGATCGCTCTTTGCGAGCAGGCCGAGGCATTGGTACTCGACCAGCAGGTTATCGAGTCGTTCCACAAGCTTCAGAAGCTTCACGACGAATGGCGCGAAACAGGCCCCGTAGCATTGGAGCACAAGGAGGCATTGTGGGAGCGATTCAAGGAGGCATCGAGCCGCATCAACAAGCGCCACCAGGAGCACTTCGAGAGCTTGAAGCAGGAGCAGACCAAGAACCTCGCACTCAAGAGCGAGCTTTGCGAGAAGACCGAGGCGTTGGCATCACGTCCTATGCTTTCGCGCAAGGATTGGAACCGCGCATCTGAGGAGTTGCTCGAGATCCAGAAGGTATGGAAGACTATCGGCTACGCTCCCAAGAAGGAGAACAACCGTATCTACGAGCGTTTCCGCAACGCTTGCGACAAGTTCTTCGAGCTTAAGCGCAACTACTACGCCGAGCTAAAGAGCGAGATGGAGCACAGCCTCGCCCTCAAGAACGAGCTTTGCGAGCAGGCTGAGGCATTGGCCGTAAGCGAGGATTGGAAGCACGCTACCGACGAGCTTATCGCATTGCAGGCGAAGTGGAAACAGACAGGCCCCGTAGCACGCCGCTACTCGGATGTGGTCTGGAAGCGTTTCCGTGCCGCTTGCGACAAGTTCTTCGAGCGTAAGGCCGCACACTTCTCATCTGTAGATTCGGAGCACGAGCAGAACCTCAAGGCTAAGCAGGCACTTTTGGAGGAGATGCGCGCCGCAGATATCAAGGCTGGCGGTTTCGAGGCTATCAAGGCCTTCCAGCGTCGTTGGAGTCAGATTGGCTTCGTGCCCATCAAGCACAAGGACTCGTTGCAGAAGGAGTATAAGGCCATTGTTGATGCTATGTTCAACACGCTACGTTCATCGGAGCGCGACCGCTCGATGAATCGCTTCAAGGAGCGCGTATCGAACATGAAGGGAGGCAACCAGCTACGCTCGGAGCGCGAGAAGCTCTACAACAAGGTGAAGCAGATGGAGCAGGATATCGCACTTTTGGAGAACAACATTGGTTTCTTCTCTAAGTCGAAGAATGCCGAGTCGTTGATCGCTGACGTACGCGAGAAGATCGAGCGCACGAAGCGAGACATGGCCGAACTTATCGAGAAGGTACGCCTCATCGACGCCGAGGAGGCGAAGCAGCGCGAGCATAACGCATAATCACACAATTTGAGTAAGTAATAATTAACGAGATAAACTTATGAAACTTTCTAAACCAAAGTACATTTTCGTAACAGGAGGCGTTGCCTCATCACTTGGCAAAGGTATTATATCAGCCTCTATCGCACGTTTGTTGCAGGCACGCGGTTACTCTGTAACTATCCAGAAGCTCGATCCATATATCAACGTGGATCCAGGTACGCTTAACCCCTATGAGCACGGCGAGTGCTACGTAACAGAGGATGGTACGGAGACCGACCTCGATTTGGGACACTACGAGCGTTTCACTTCGATTCAGACTACGAAGAACAACAACGTAACAACAGGTAAGATCTACCAGTGCGTTATCGAGAAGGAGCGTAGTGGCGAGTTCTTGGGTAAGACCGTACAGGTTATTCCCCACATCACCGACGAGATTAAGCGTCGTGTGCAGTTGTTGGGCGCAACTAAGAAGTACGATGTTATCATCACTGAGATTGGTGGTACAGTAGGCGATATCGAGTCTACACCATTTATCGAGTCTGTACGTCAGCTCCGTTACGAGCTCGGCTACCAGAACACCGTATTGGTACACCTCACACTCATCCCTTATATGGCTGCTTCGGGCGAGCTTAAGACTAAGCCTACACAGCACTCTGTAAAGGAGATGCTTTCGTATGGTTTGCAGCCCGACGTTCTCGTACTCCGCTCGGAGCACGACCTCAGCCAGGATTTGCGCCGTAAGGTAGCTCTGTTCTGCAACGTTACACCCGAGGCTGTTGTACAGTCTATCGACGTACCAACAATCTACGAGGTGCCTTTGCGTATGCACGAGCAGAACTTGGATGGCGTATTGCTCCAGAAGCTCGGCTTGGAGTCGGATCAGGAGCCAGATCTTACTGAGTGGCAGGCATTCGTAGAGCGCATCAAGAGCCCTAAGAGCGTTGTAAATATCGCCTTGGTAGGTAAGTATACCGAGCTTCCCGATGCCTATAAGTCTATCAGCGAGTCATTCACCCACGCAGGTGCTGTTCACGAGGTTAAGGTTAAGCTTCACTACGTGAACTCGGAGCGTCTTACAATCGACAATGTTGCCGATCAGCTTGGCGAGATGTCGGCAATCATGGTTGCTCCAGGCTTCGGTAACCGCGGTATCGAGGGCAAGTTGGTTGCTGTGCGCTATGCACGTGAGAACAACGTGCCATTCTTCGGTATCTGTCTCGGTATGCAGTGCGCCGTTATCGAGTTCGCACGCAACGTCTTGGGCTGGGCTGATGCTAACTCAAGCGAGATGGAGCAGACTAAGCACCCTGTTATCGACATCATGGAGGAGCAGAAGAAGGTTACGGCTAAGGGCGGCACAATGCGTCTTGGTGGCTACCCCTGCCAGCTTAAGGAGGGTTCACGCATAGCTGAGGCATACGGCACGACCTCAATCGTTGAGCGTCACCGTCACCGCTATGAGTTCAACTCTACGTTCCTCGCAGACTTCGAGGCTGCAGGTATGACGGCTACAGGTCTTAACCCCGACACCGGCTTGGTAGAGGTTGTCGAGATCCCTTCACACCGTTGGTTCGTAGGTGCTCAGTATCACCCCGAGTACCACTCAACAGCGGCTAATCCTCACCCATTGTTCGTAGCATTCGTGGCTGAGGCGTTGAAGTACCGCGACGAGAAATAGAGAACATTAAACTAAAGAGCCTCTGCATGGTATTGCTGTGCAGAGCTCTTTCCTTGTTTCCGACAACTCGATAATTCGATGTTTTGGAGCAAGGAGCAAAGCAATTTATATTAAAAATTTGCGTTATTAACTACGCACAACTAAACACTTTTTTACACCCCGTGAGGGGGCTAAACAACGACAATGGATAAGAAAACGATTATCGGATTGGTACTTATGGTCGCTGTCTTCGTAGGCTTCTCGTTCTACCAGAGCCACGAGGCAAAGAAGTATGAGGAGTACCGACGAGAGGTTGCCAAGGAGCAGCAGGAGAAGATGGTAGCACGCGCTACCGAGGAGGAGGAGGCTGCACGCCTTGCTGAGGAGAACATGACCGAGGAGGAGCGTATGCAGCGTGATTCTTTGGAGGCAGCACGCAAGCTCAACGCCGAGCTCTACACCTATGGTGAGGCTCTCTATGGTGCAAAGCAGCTCGAGGAGCATAGCTTCGCCGTGGAGAACGATGTGATGAAGGTTGATTTCTCGACACGTGGTGGTAAAATCTGCAACGTAACGTTGAAGAACTACACCAAGTATGCCGACGAGGAGCGTACCGAGCTTGTAGAGCTTATGCAGCCTGCAACAGCACGCTTTAGCCTCGCTATGCGCACCGAGAGTGGCGCAGCGGCGACAAGCGACGACTTCGTATATGGCTACGAGGTAGCTGAGGGCGAGCAGCAGAGCGTGGTGACGATGACTCTTAACCTCGCGGCTGATGCATGGTTGAAGTATGTCTACACAATCTACAACACGGGCAACCCCAGCCGTGACTACCTTATCGACTTCGACATCGAGCAGCAGGGGTTAAATAACTTCGTTGCCGAGGAGTTGATGAATATCGAGTGGAGCAACAAGTCGAATAAGAACGAGCGTGGCTTCCAGATGGAGAATTTGGCAACTACGATTGCCTACTACGAGCGCGAGGATAAGGATTGGGACACTATCGCAGCGGATGGCGATGAGGAGAGCGCGGGTGAGCTTATGTGGGTAGCCCTCAAGCAGCAGTACTTCTCATCTGCATTTATCTCGGCAGAGAACTTCGCAGCAGATATGAGCTTTAGAAGCTCTACACTCGAGGGTGCCGACTTCCTTAAGGCCTTCAACGTAGATCTTCACTTGCCCCTTGCGGCAGGTAGCGGCGTATCGCACAACGCATTCTACTATGGCCCTAACGACTTCAAGATTTTGAACAACGTGGAGTTCAATGGCGAGAAGACCAACCTCGAGAAGATTATCCCTATGGGTGGCTGGCTTATCGGTTGGGTAAACCGCTTCTTCACCATTCCTATCTTCCACTGGTTAAAGGATCTCGGTCTTAACTTCGGTATCATCATCCTCATCCTTACTATCATGGTGAAGGTCATCATCTTGCCTTTGACCTATAAGAGCTATATCTCTACGGCTAAGATGCGCGCTATCCGCCCCGAGATGGAGGCGTTGAACGCTAAGTACCCCAACCAGGAGGATGCAATGAAGAAGCAGCAGGCGATGATGGAGCTCTATGGCAAGGCTGGTATCAACCCTATGGGTGGTTGCTTACCTATGCTTATCCAGATGCCTATCTTGTGGGCTATGTTCCGTTTCTTCCCTGCAAGTATCGAGTTGCGTGGTCAGGGCTTCTTGTGGAGCGATGACCTATCGTCATACGATAGTATCCTTGACCTCCCATTCTCTATTCCGTTCTATGGCGACCACATCAGCCTCTTTGCGTTGTTGATGGCCGTATCGTTGTTCGGTTACTCTATGCTTACATATCAGCAGCAGGCAGCATCAACACCTCAGGCAGGTGCAGGTATGATGAAGTTTATGATGGTTTACTTCATGCCCTTAATGATGCTCTGCTTCCTTAACAGCTACTCTTCAGGTTTGTGCTACTACTACTTCCTTTCGCAGATCTTCACGATGATCATTATGTTTGTGATCCGTCGTACGGTAGACGATGAGAAGGTGCGTGCAAAGCTTCTTGCCGCGAAGAATAAGCCTAAGAAGAAGTCTAAGTTCCAGGAGCGCTACGAGGAGGCGTTGCGTCAGCAGCAGGAGAGCCTCAACCGTGAGCAGCGTCGTGGACGACGATAGGTAAATGTAGGGTTGCTCTGTTCTAAGGAGCAACCCTATTATTCCAATAGTAATGTCTATGCGCACGTGCGTGCGCGCATCGCTATATTTCGATTAGGTGCAGAGGCCATTCACGGGTTATGCATATTATGCATTAAAAAGTCGCATAATATACCGTAAACGTGTGCTATTTAACGCATAAATTGCATAAAAGATTTGGCATAAGTGAATATTTAGCTATCTTTGCACCGCGAAAAAGAGACCCCTACGACTCTCGATTGGCAGATACGGCGGAGTACGACGGGGAAAAGATCGCAAAAACGAATAATGACAACACACAAAATTAATCTATTTATGAAGAACATTTTCAAGACAATGCTCTGCGCTATCATCGCTTTGGCTGCTATCAGCTGCGTGAAGTCAGGCCCAGAGAAGGGCAACCGCCTTGCAACTCCAGATGTAGGTTGCCTTATTAACGGCACAAGCGTAATCCTTTCATGGGAGCCAGTAGAGTATGCTGCTCTCTATGAGGTAAGCGTAGATGACGCTGAGGCTGCACGTACTGACGAGTGCACATACGTAGTAACAGACCTTTTGTACAGCCATGAGTACACTATCACCGTTACAGCTATCGCTGCTAACCAGCAGACACACTCAAACTCTCGACCTTGTGTAATCGATGTAGAGATGCCCGCTCGTGATATCCCACAGTATCGTGAGTGGTATCCTACTAATGGTGCTGCAGGTACTGCTATCTCGAACAATGGCCGCTACGTAGTAGGTACATTCGACCACCAGGCATTCATCCTCGACCTTAACTCAGATGAGCTTACTGAGCTTTCAGATATCGAGCTCAACGATGTTGCCGACAATGGTATTGCAGTAGGTTCAAGCCTCTCTACAAACATCAACGGTGTTCCTGCAATCTATGACAATGGTAAGGTTATTGAGTTGGATGTTAGTGGTCTTGCTGAGAACTTGACTATGGGTGCTTTGACAAGCATCACTCCTGATGGTAAGTACGCAGTGGGTTGGATCTGGGATGGTGCAGAGACTTACTACACTACACAGTATGGTGAGTACTTCCCTATCTGCTACGATCTTACATCGCAGTCAATCTCGGTTCCTGCTATTCCTGCAACATTGCCCTACTACTCTAAGCTCGCAGGTATCGCAGCTAAGGCTGTAGCTCCAGATCGTTCGATCCTCGGCTATGAGGCATCTTTGGATATGTTCAGCATCATCTGGACAAACGAGGCTACTCCTTTCGACTATGTCTACTTCGACTATGACGATCAGTACAACCCTGTAGAGTGCCTTGGCGATTCTAACAACCTCTTCTCAGCTAAGGGCCGTTATGTATATGGTAAGGGTAAGTTGTACGATGACAATGGCTATCCTACAGAGTACCCCGCAGCTTACGACCGTGAGACTGGCGAGATGATGTGGTTCTCGGGTGGTTCTGTTACAGCTATGACTGATGATGGTATCGTATTTATCAACGATGCACCATACTACATCGGTACAACATCATACATCGTAGACCTCAACACTGGCGACCTCTCAACACAGACACCTATCGCTGACTGGTTGGCACTTGAGCACGGTATGAGCCTTGGTAGCTACATTCCCGACGGTATCATCATCATCGGTACATCGGAGGATGGTAAGACAATTCTCGGTATCACAAACACTATGGAGGGTTGGCTTACATGCGTTATCAAGCTTGATGGCGTAGCAATGGAGTAACTCTTCCACACACAAATAAATGCTGTCTAACCGAAGTTAGACAGCATTTATCTTTGTTAGAAGTTTGTATAACAGGAACTAAATTGACACCAGGCGATTTTTGATTGCATACACCACCAAGTTTGCCGTATTCTTACATCCTGTCTTTTCAAGGATATTGGCACGGTGCTTATCTACGGTACGCTTCGAGATAAAGAGCTTATCGGCAATCTCCTGATTCGATAGTCCACGACACACCTCCACCAAAATCTCGATCTCACGATCCGAGAGTGCATCCTCATCCGAAGGGACATCGACACTCGCCATACTCATATTGCGCGTAAGCGAGCCGAGGAGCGCTGTGCTGAAGTAACTATCGCCCGACTGCACACTATCTACGGCATTGTAGACCTCTTCGATATCGGAATCCTTAAGCAGAAATCCCGATGCACCACTCTCAACCATCAGCGTATAGTAGTGGTCATCGCCATACATCGAGAGGGTTATGATACGCAAATCGGGGCGCATAGCGAGTGCGCGACGTGTCGTCTCGCAGCCATCTATACCCTGCATCGAGATATCCATAAAGACAACATCTACATCCAAGTCGGGAAGTATCGACAAAAACTCCTCGCCACTGCCCACATCGGCAACAACATCATAGTCGTCACGCTGCATAAGCAGACCACGCATACCCGTACGAAAGAGGGTATGATCATCGACGAGAGCGATTTTTACGTTTCTTGCGTCTGTCATAATCCATATCGCTTAGTTTCTCTAAATCACTATTCGACAGGTGTACCATAGGTACATCTGTAGATACCAAAGCCACGGCCGTCATACCACACCCAGGGGCACTACTTAGCCTAAACCTACCCTCGAGCGATGATATGCGTGAGCGTATGTTCGAGAGTCCCATGCCCGAGTCCAGAACATTGTTAGGATCGAAGCCTCGACCATCGTCGTGATACTCCAGGCGTAGGTGCTTATTCTCAAGCGTTAGGCTGAGCGTTATATGCTTGCACGCGGAGTGCTTCAGCGAGTTGTTTATAAGTTCACACACCACACGATAGAGTATCACCTCGATATTCGAATCGAAACGCTCCTCACGTAGCGGCGTGCGGAAACTGATTTGCACATCGTGCATCGAGCCTACGCGATCCACGAAGTTGTTGATACCGCGCACAAGACCAAAATTGATAAGCACATGTGGCGAGAGGTTATTCGATATCTCGCGCAGCGAGCGTATCGCCTCGTCGATTACCGAGGCTGTATTCTTCAATATGTCTCGGTTTTTATCCTCCATCTCGGCACGCGAGAGCAACGACAATGACATCTTTGCCGAAGATACAAGAGGGCCTAAGCCATCGTGCAACTCACGCGAAAACTCAGCACGCGAACGCTCCTCGGTGCGCAGGACAGCCGTCATAAGGCGGTTCTCCAGAATACGGCGATGCTTGGTCATGCGCTCCACATGTCGCACAAGGAAGAGTGCACAGACAACGCCTATCGAAAAACATATCGACACCACGATACCAATCCACGCATAGGACATTCTCGGAATCTGATGTCCATCGAAGCTACTGAGCTGCAAGAAACGCTCAACGACAAGTAGCATAAGGGCTATGAAGCAGCATATCCACAACGCACTAAATCGCGTCTTATTAACAAGATATAGTGCGATAATGGCTGCTATGCTCTGCATAACGATAGCCACAACCATCAATATCTCTACACCACTCATACCCTATATTATATGTAGCTTCTAATTGCTACTTCACCACGCCATTCAGCGCATCGAGCATCTTATAGTCGGTCATATCTACCTGTACGGGAACTACAGCTACGTAGTAGTGCGCCAATGCCCACTCGTCGCTATCCTCGGCCTGAGGCTCGGCATTCTGGAATGCTCCCGTGAGCCAGAAATAATCGCGACCCTGCGGATCCTTGCGTGCATAGAAAGCCTCGCGCCAGAAACCTCGCGTCTGGCGACATAGACGAATACCCTTGATTGCCGACTTAGGACAACGTGGCACATTCACATTCAAGCACAATGGTCGAGGAAGTCTATCGGCAGCCTCCAACACCGAAGCTACAATCTGGCGACCATACTCCACAGCACCCTCGAAGTCGGCATCTGCCGCGTGGTCATCAAGCGATAGACCAATAGAGGGGACTCCGTAGAAGCTACCCTCGATAGCTGCACCCATCGTACCCGAGTACATCACATTAACCGCAGCATTCGAGCCATGGTTGATACCCGAGATTACCAAATCGACCTTACGGCCCAAGAAGATGTGGTCGAAGGCGATCTTCGCACAATCCACAGGTGTACCCGAGAGGGCATGTATCTCGTAACCCTCGCCACGCTCCACCTCGCGGATAAAGAGTGGGTTGTTGATGGTGATAGCCTGGCTCATGCCACTCTGCACTCTATCGGGCGCAATGGCTACAACATCGCCAAACTCACGGGCTATATTTACCGCTGCACGAAAGCCCTTAGACATATAGCTATCGTCGTTGGTTACAAATATCAATCTTCGGTTCTCCATAATATATTATGTTTCAAGGTCTATAGCCACCAACTACAACGCATAGATGTTATCATCCGTCGTCGAGGCATCGAGGCGTATAGCAATCATTATCAGTATTGTGAAGGCTACGAGCGACGATCCGCCGTAGCTCATAAGTGGCAATGGAATACCCATCACAGGCATAAGGCCTATGGTCATGCCGACATTTACCCATACGTGGAAGAGCAGAATGGCGGCCACCGAGTAGCAATATACACGGCCGAAGGTCTCACCGATACGCTCACCCATACGCATAAGCCTAAATATTAGTGCTACGTAGAGCGAAATGACTACCAACGTACCGAAGAAACCCCACTCCTCGCCTACCGTACAGAAGATAAAGTCGGTATGCTTCTCTGGCACGTAGTCGTAACGTATCTGTGTACCCTGCAGATAACCCTTACCAAAGAGGTTACCCGAGCCAATGGCAATCTTCGACTGTATGACGTTGTAGTCGATACCACGAGGGTCACTCTTAAGACCTACGAATGTAAGTATTCGGTTCTGCTGATGTGGCTCGAGCTTTGTAAATAGAAAATCACACGTAGGCACAAAAAGCATCGCATAGACATACATAAGCAGTGGCCACAAGAGCATCAGCGTACGTGTTTTAATGGCCATAACAGCCAAGACCACAGCCGTAATCGAGCATACGATCATTATCGACTGATAGCCACTGAGCGGCGTTGCTACCGTAAGAATAAGCATCGCAGCAAACATTGCCGCAAGGAGGCGCACATGGCCAAGAAGCGCACCCGTCTTGAGTAGCGTATAGCCCGAGAAGAGGATTAAGAGTGTGATAAATATCGCCTCGGGAGTAAAGATAAACGAGCTGATAAACAACGCCACCGTGAATATTGCGGGAAAGTAGAGATACTTCGTAAGACCTTCACGATACATCACAAAGAGGAAGGCTCCGAGCACCAATCCCGAACCCGTATCGTTCTGCAAGATGATAATTGCCAGAGGGACAAAGAGCACTGCAACAATCTTGGCGAGGTCCGACACTCGCTTGATGTTGAACGAGTAGGCACTCATAACGCGCGCCATGGTGAGTGCCGTAGCAATCTTGACGAACTCCACAGGCTGCACTCTAATACCACCAAACTCGAACCACGCCTTAGCACCATTAACCTCGCGACCAACGGCCAGACAGGCCAGCAGCATCAGAATACCGAGGACATAGGCTGGATAGGCAAACATATGGAAGTAGCGACGCTCCAAGAGCAATATCACCACAGCCGCAACCGACGATATGCCGATCCACATAAGCTGCTTCATATAGTTGTGGCTCATCGAGAAGATGTTGCTCGCCTCCGAGTCGTACGATGCCGAGGTGATAGAGAGCAGACCGATGAGCACCAGGGCTGCGTATAGTCCCAGTGTGAAGATGTCGATATTGCCGAAGAGGCTCATGTTGTTGCCTCGCGACGATATGTCGTGGTAGTGCTTCATCTTACTCAATCTATTTTTTAGCAGCTCGCGCCGCATCATACTTCTTCTGCATCTTGTCGTAGTGGCTGTAGTTAGGCTTCATGTTAAGCACCTGCTCGACCAACTGCGGACGCTTGATAGTATCCGTGAGGTAGAGCTCCTCGATAAGCGAGGCGATAGGCACAGCAATAGCCGAGCCGAAGCCACCATGCTCAACATATACCGAGATTGCAATCTTAGGATTATCCTTCGGCGCAAACGAGAGGAACGTAGAGTGATCCTTGCCATTAGGGTTCTGCGCCGTACCCGTCTTACCACACACATCCCAACCATCGAGGCGTGCTCCGCCCGATGTACCCCACACATTCACACTTCGCCACATACCCTCGACAATAGGCACATAGTGTATCGAATCGACCATCGTATACTGCCTCTCGTAGAAGCGAGCATCCAACGAATCACGACCCTCGATACCCTTGATGATATGTGGGATATAGTAGTATCCACGATTTGCGACAATCGCTGCGAGGTTGGCCATCTGCAGAGGCGTACAACCCATCTCACCCTGTCCAATAGCACACGAGAGCACCGAGCCATAGTTCCATCTACCATACTTACGGTCGTAGAACTCGGGCGTGGGGACAAAGCCCGTACCCTCGCCATAGAAGTCGCTACCAAGCTTACGACCAAAGCCGAAGCTATAGACATATTCGTTCCACACCTTCACACCCTCGCGGATTGCGCCATACTTGGGGTTGGTGATAATATCCTTGAATACGTAGCAGAAATAGGCGTTGCACGACGTAGCAACAGCATCTCTCAGATCGACAGGCGAACGGTGAGCGTGACACTTCATCTTACGGCTACCATAGCTATAACCCTCGCTACAGGGGTGCATATCGCGCGGACGCAAGACACCCTCCTGCAGACCGATAAGACCCTGCACAAGCTTAAACGTAGAGCCTGGAGGATACTTCGCCTTCACCGCACGGTTGAACTGCGGATTACGCTGGTCGTGCAGCATCTTGGCGTAGTTGTTATTTCGCTCTCGGCCCACCATAAGGTCGGGGTTATACGTTGGCGACGACACCATAACCAAGATCTCGCCCGTAGATGGCTCCAGGGCAACTACGGCACCCACCTTGCCTACCATAAGTTCCTCGGCGAACTCCTGCAGGCGACCGTCGATAGTCGATACGAGCTGGCTACCCTTCACCGGCAAGACATCCAACGCTCCGTCGAAATACGATCCCTTCAAAGCTCCGTGAGTATCGTAGATGCGATAGCTCACACCCTTCTCGCCACGTAACTCCGACTCGTAGGCCGACTCCACACCACCTACGCCGATATAGTCACCAGCCTCGTAGTACTCCCATTTCTTGACCTGCTCGGCCGTAACCTCGCTAACATAACCAAGAAGATTTCCTCCAATCTTTCGAGGATACTCTCGTGCCGTGCGGAAACGTGTATAAAAGCCGTCGAAATGGCCCTCATCGAAGACCAACTTAGCCTCCTGCGAGAGATAACCCGTAACAAGGAATGGGGCACGTGGTGCCTTTCGCGCCTTCTTTATCTGCGAGCGCAACTTATTAATATCCATGCTCAGGATTTGCGCCAAACGCAATGTATCGAAGCCCTCCTTAGGGATGTTGGCCGTAACGACCATCACATCGTAGCATACACGGCTACGAACGAGGTATTCGCCATTGCGGTCGAGCACCTCACCACGCATCGGGAACTCTACCTCGGGGCGACGAATGATATTGGCTGTGGCCATATCATCGTATCTGTCATCAATAAGCTGCACATAGAAGAGTCTGCCGAGGATTACCACGGCAGCAAGAAGCACCACTAAACGAAGGTGCAAGAAGCGTTGATATCCCCTATCGAAGCGTGTCATCGTCCCAGAACTTTACCTACGAAGAGTCGCACAATAGGCCACGCCACAACCATCGAGAGCAGCGTGCTAAAGATTATCGTAGCCATCAGGCGCAGGAAGTGCGCCAATGAGAGGGTCTCAAGGAAGAAGAAGAGCGCGTGGTGTACGAGCATCGCCAATGTGAGATATAGCATCAGCTGCTTGAGACTAAGACGCGAAAGTAGCGATGTCTGGTCGCTTGCCTCCACCACACGGTTAGTTGCTAAATACATCAGCGTGCTGCGAAGCATCGCCACGGGGAGCAGCGAGGCTACATACAATCCAGCACCGCCCAACGATAGATCCATCACAACACCCGTGAGCAGAGCGATGAGCATCACCCACAACGTACGCCACTCCATAGGCAGTAGCAGCACCACAAGCGGGAATATCATCGGGCGTAGCCATAGATGAATCGAGATGTTGTCGAGCAGAAATATCTGCGCAACAAGCACCAGCAACATCAACCAAACGTATGATATATATTTGTACATTCTCTTTCTAAAACTATTATTGCGCTAATCTACAGACTCCATCAGCCCCTCGATCTCGCCATAGTGGCTATTTTCGACAACTATCACATTGTCCAGACGCGAGACATCCACCGCGAGGTGTAGTCGTGCCTTATAGGCCGTCTGTGTTGCGTTGTACTCATAATCGTCGATATGTCCTATGAGGATACCCTCGGGCAAACGCTCCGAGCGAACCTCTACAGCCATACCAATCTCGGGATCGGCGTATGTCGATAGATCCAAAAGATCGACATGATGGGTAGATGCTCCCGACCAGCGCACCGATCCTGTGTAGTTGTTATCCACAAGACAGCCTCCGATGCGGAACTTCTCGTTGAGAATAGGCATCACGACAGAATAGCGCGGAGAGCACGACACTATATATCCGACCAACGCTCTATCGGGCGTAATCACACCCATATTGGGAGCGATACCATCATCCTCGCCACGATCAATGACGATGTAGTTACGCATCTTCGACGTTGTCACAGACACCACACGCGCTGGATAGTAGCGATAGACAAGCTCCGTGCGCACATTCATCATGCGCGTAAGCGAGTCTACATCTATGCCATCATCCTCGATACGCGAGGCGAGCACCTCCTCGAGGTGTGCCACACGTGCCGTGAGCTCGCGGTTCTTCTCGGGAAGGGCAAAGAAGTGGTGTACTTCCGTAACCATACCGCTTACAGCGCCACCCATAGCCGAAGTACGAGATAGAATCTTGGCCTCGGTGTAGGGCGTAGATGTAGCATAGCACCACAACGCCACACCCTCCAAAATAAGGAAGATGAAGACTACGTATATCTGCTTTATGAACTCCAGGAGTCGCTGCATAACTACATTTTAGCGATATGAGGATTTACAAAAAAAGGGGCGTGCCTTAGGCTAGTTCAAAAATTTGGCGATGGGTGGCACCAAGACCTCCCATAGCCAAATTAGTTAGTTTGCTCAAAAAATTGTATCGCAACAGACTACTTCTCGCCACCCATTAGGAATGAGAAGTTGCCGATATTCTTGAGAGCGATGCAGGTACCACGTGCAATAGCGCGTAGTGGATCCTCGGCGATATGCACGGGAAGACCCGACTTCTTCGAAAGACGCTGATCAAGACCCTTGATAAGCGCACCACCACCCGCAAGGTAAATACCGTTCTTCACAACATCAGAGTAGAGCTCGGGTGGCATCTCCTCCAATACATCCATTAGGGCGTTGTCGAGCTTTACGAGTGACTTGTCGAGAGCATAGGCGATCTCGCTATAGTTGAGCGTAACGGTCTGAGGAAGGTTGGTAAGCATATTCGAACCTGTGAAGATGTAATCCTCGGGCTCGTTCTCCAACTCGGGCACAGCCGCACCAATCGAGCACTTGATATCCTCAGCAGTACGCTCACCGATACGGATACCGTGCTGCTGACGGATGTAGTTCTGGATATCGTTCGTAAAGACATCACCTGCAACGTTGATAGACTTCGAGCATACGATGCCACCCAACGAGATACAAGCGATTTCAGATGTACCACCACCGATATCGATTATGAGGTTACCCTCTGGAGCCTCGACATCAAGACCTGCACCAAGAGCAGCTGCCATAGGCTCAAAGATAAGATAGATCTCACGACCGCCAGCGTGCTGCGCCGAATCGCGCACAGCACGAATCTCGACATTTGTCGAACCTGAAGGGATACAGATCATCATACGAAGCGAAGGGGCGAACATACCACGTGTTGCACCCACCTTCTTGATAAGACCGCGAAGCATCAGCTCCGTAGCCTCGAAGTCGGCGATAACACCATCCTTCAAAGGGCGAATAGTGCGGATGTTAGAGTGAGTCTTACCATCCATCATTCGTGCCTTGTGGCCGATAGCCATAAGGTCGCCCGTCTTGATGCTGAGAGCCACGATCGAAGGCTCATCAACAACGACCTTGCTGTTGTGCATAATCAGGGTATTGGCCGTACCAAGGTCGATAGCCAACTCCTGAGTAAGTGAAAAAAGTCCCATATATTGTCTAATTTTATATTTTCGTCTTAAACATACCACATTCTCTTGCGTCGAAAAGCCTTCGACACACGATAAATAACGCTTGTGGTGTCAAAAAAATTATTTTTTCTCGCCACACTTACATAGGCGAAGTAACGAGCTAAACCATAATGACTTAGCCCCATCACCCGCGCTACGCGCGCATTATCACCCACAAAGATAGGAAAAAGATATGGAGATTTTGCAACAGTTTCAGTTTTTTTCATTAAATTTGTCAATAATTTTTTTCCTATGGAGTCAAATCAGGAAGCTCGATGCGCCGTACTCGGCTACGGTAGCTGGGCGACAGCAGTTGTCAAAACACTTACAGAGAATGGCCACCACGTATCGTGGCTCGTTCTCAACGAAGATATAGCCACCGAACTACGTAGTCGTGGCCGTAACCCCAAGTATCTGCCCTGGTGCGATATACCTCGCAACCTTATAACACCCTCGGCAGATATCAACGAGGTAGTGCGTAATGCCGATGTCGTTATTTTGGCTATGCCCTCGGCCTTTTTGCCCAAATTCCTCGCACCTCTCACCGAGAGCCTTAGCGACAAAATTGTGGTGTCGATGGTCAAGGGTATCATCCCTGGCGACTACCTCACAATCGTAGAGTATATGCACCGCCACTACAGCGTCGATATGTCGAAGTTGTGCGTAGTTACAGGCCCCTCGCATGCCGAGGAGGTAGGACAGTGCCGTCTGTCGTATCTCACCGTAGCATCCGAGAGTAACGAGACCGCCGAGCAGGTGCGTAAGCTATTAGCTAACAACTACTTCCGATGCGCACTTTCGCACGATGTATTGGGCGTTGAGGCAGCCTCAATTATGAAGAATGTCTACGCTTTGGCCGTAGGTATGGCCGTAGGTTTGCGCCATGGCGACAACTTCCTCGCCGTGCTTATCGCAGGTTGTGCCTCGGAGATGAAACACTTCTTGGACAGTGCCGTGCCTATCGAAAATCGAGACATCAACGCAGCAGCGTATATGGGTGATTTGCTCGTAACGTGCTACTCTCCTCTTAGCCGCAACCGACGTCTCGGCACACTCCTTGGTAAGGGATGCTCGGTAAAGAGCGCACTGAACGAGATGACGATGGTTGCCGAAGGCTACTACGCAGCAGAGTGCATACGTCGTAGCTCGATGCACAAAAATATTGAAATGCCTATCGCCGATATGGTATGGGAGGTGCTCTACAACGACGCCTCGGCACGTGATGCTATGCGTGCGTTGATCGACATTCTCAAGTAGTCGAACAGCGTATATCGCGAGCATATTTTTTAATAGCAAAACTAATAATTAAAATATTGATAATATGAAACTTATTAAATTTAACGCAGCACACTCAGGTGTACTGATTACCAACGAAATGCTTAACGAGGCAGCTCGTGCAAACGCTCTTCTTCACTCTGGCGAGGGCGCAGGTAACGACTTCCTTGGTTGGGTAAATCTTCCCTCGTCGATCAGCGATGTGGAGCTCAATGAGATTAAGGCTGTAGCTCAGAAGTTACGCGAGCGTGCCGAGGTAGTTATCTGCATCGGTATCGGTGGTTCATACCTCGGTGCTAAGGCCGTTTTGGAGGCTATGACCAACTCTTTCGAGTCGTTGAAGAAGCAGAAGGAGAACCCCACAGTGGTATTTGCTGGCGAGAATATCTCGGAGGACTACACCTACGAGCTTATGGAGGCTATCAAGGATTACTCGGTGGCTGCTATCGTGATATCTAAGTCGGGTACTACAACTGAGCCAGCTATCGCCTTCCGCCTTATCAAGGCTGAGTTGGAGCGTCGCTATGGCAAGGCTGAGGCCGCAGAGCGTATCGTAGCAATTACGGATAAGGCACGCGGTGCTCTCAAGACCCTCGCAACACAGGAGGGCTACCCCACATTCGTTATCGAGGATAACGTTGGTGGACGCTACTCAGTTCTCTCACCCGTAGGTCTTCTCCCATTGGCTGTTGCAGGCATCGACGTTGAGGCCTTCGTGGAGGGTGCACGCGATATGGAGCGTCTTACATCTGAGGCTACCCCTATTGAGCAGAACCCCGCAGCGCAGTACGCTATCGTGCGCAACGAACTCTATAAGGCAGGTAAGAAGATTGAGATCTTGGGATCATACGAGCCTAAGTTGCAGTATATCGCCGAGTGGTGGAAGCAGCTCTACGGCGAGTCTGAGGGTAAAGACGGCAAGGGTATCTTCCCTGCAAGCGTAACACTTACAGCAGATCTTCACTCTATGGGTCAGTATATCCAGGAGGGTGAGCGTACGTTGTTCGAGACAATTATCTCGGTTAAGAACTCGAAGTACGAGGTTAAGGTTGAGGCTGATGAGGCTAACCTCGACGGTCTTAACTTCTTGACAGGCAAGCGCCTATCGGAGATCAACAAGATGGCTGAGTTGGGCGTACGCATCGCACACGTTGATGGTGGCGTGCCCAATATGCTTATCGAGATCGAGCGTATCGACGAGCGCACTATCGGTCAGTTGCTCTACTTCTTCGAGAAGGGTTGCGGTATCAGCGGCTATATGCTTGGTGTTAATCCTTTCAACCAGCCAGGTGTTGAGGCATATAAGAAGAATATGTTTGCGCTCTTGGACAAGCCCGGTTATGAGGAGGAGTCTAAGGCAATCAAGGCTCGCCTGTAGTCTGATACTTATATATTATGATATATCCCTCGGAGCTTCGGCCTCGAGGGATATTTATTTATCGGGTAGCACTGTGCTTTGTGGGGGCGCTGCGCTTTTAGGGAGCGCACCTGCTGTGCTTCGTGGGGGGGGGTATGCCCAATAACTCGGTATCACACGCCTACGAAACAAGTCCCCCTTTGTCAAAGGGGGATTTAGGGGGAATGTAAATATAAGTGGTGTTCACCACCACTATATTAAGGGTGAAAGTTAGATTGCCACGTCACTTCGTTCCTCGCAATGACGTTGTAAATTGACAGGGGCAACAGCACCAAGTCCCCCTTCTCAAAGGGGGATTTAGGGGGATTGTAAATATGAATGGTGGTGGACACCACCACTATATTAAGGGTAGAAAGAAAACCCTCCCAAGTGGGAAGGCTTTAAATCCTAACATAAGCAGCACTACCAATTTTTCGTCAGAGTGGTGCAGATGTGGTGCTGACATGAAAAAGCCACCGATGGGTAGTACTTGACGTACGTCCCATTGGTGGCTTTGATTGAAGTGCCGCAGATGCGCCACTATCACGGAAAATTACTTACCCATATAACCCTTAATATAGTGGTGGTGTGAACCGTAGCGCTCGAATGCAGCCTTGTCGAGTGCCTCCTGAGCTGATGGGTGAGCTACTGAGATAATAAGACGAGCACGCTCCTGAAGGCTCTTACCATAGAGATCTACAGCACCATTCTCAGTTACGAACCAGTGGATGTGGTTACGTGTTGTAACAACACCAGCACCCTCGGTCAAAGCGTCAGAGATCTTCGATACACCCTTATTGGTGATTGAAGGCATTGCGATGATAGCCTTACCACCCTTCGACAACGATGCACCATAGATGAAGTCAACCTGACC
>JAFYXB010000067.1 GCA_017546345.1 Alistipes sp.
TATCTGTACCTCCAAAGCAATCAGGGGAAAATCTCCAAAAAATATGAGCGAGAGAAATAAATCTCTCGCCCATTTCTAGCGCCAAAAAGCGCCACTTTTTGCATCATTACCAAAAGTGGCGACGATGGGTAGTGCTCTGTGTACATTCCATAGTCGCCACCTTGAATAAACAGAGTGCCAGGCGTATGCTTGGCACTCTGTTTTGTCTTCGGATCTTATCTATATTACATAGTGCTGATCGACTCGGTCTTAACCTCGCGGCTAACCTTCGATACCAAGCCCTGGAGTACGTTGCCAGGACCTACCTCGGTGAACTCTGCGAAGCCGTCAGCAAGCATATTCTCGACGATCTGTGTCCAACGTACGGGAGCTGTGAGCTGTGCGATAAGGTTCTTCTTGATCTCCTCAGCATCGGTGTAAGGCTTTGCGTCCACGTTCTGGTAGACGGGGCATGAGGGGGTCATAAACTCTGCCTCGGCGATAGCTGCCTCCAATTCCTGGCGTGCAGGTTCCATAAGTGGAGAGTGGAATGCACCACCTACAGGGAGACGCAATGCGCGGCGTGCACCTGCTGCCTTGAGTTTCTCGCAAGCCTCATCTACGGCTGCGTTAGCGCCAGAGATTACGAGCTGGCCGGGGCAATTGTAGTTAGCGCCTACAACCACGCCATCTACCGATGCACATATATCCTCTACACTCTTGTCGTCAAGTCCCAATACGGCAGCCATACCTCCGGGCTGCTCCTCGCAGCACTTCTGCATAGCCATAGCACGCTTAGAGACGAGCTTTAGACCATCCTCGAACGAAAGTGCGCCAGCAACAACGAGAGCCGAGAACTCGCCGAGAGAGTGACCTGCAACAGCATCGGGCTTTACGCCGAGTGCCTTAGCCAATATTACTGAGTGGAGGAATACGGCGGGCTGAGTAACCTTTGTCTGCTTAAGCTCGTCGGGTGTTCCTGCGAACATAATGTCTGTGATTCTGAAGCCGAGAATTTCGTTAGCCTTCTCGAATAACTCCTTGGCCTCGGGCACGTTGTCGTAGACATCCTTGCCCATACCTACCGCCTGCGAACCCTGACCGGGGAAAACGTATGCGTGTTTCATATTTTCAAATTATGTCGATCGCAATCGACCGGTTAATACTTCGAGCAAAATGCTCTTTCGGTGGCAAATATACAAAGAAAAAATAGAAACTCGACTATTTCAATTAGAAAGTCGATTTTCTATAATAAAAGTTGTTCTATATGTGAAATGTTTAGTAATTAGGGCGTGCTGCCTATCGAGATAATCTCTATTGTAAACCCTTAGAATATAACTTGATATTCGTGCTGGTCGATAAATCCATCCGTTGTTCGTAACCACGCACGGCGTGTGCCGCAGCGCTCGAAGCCGCAAGCTTCGAAAAGAGCGATGCTTGCTGGGTTATTCTCGGCAATACCTGCCCATATCTGCTTCACGCCGAGTGTTTCGCGACCATAGCGTTTAATAGCCTCGATAGCGGCACGTGCATAGCCTCGGCGACGATCCTCGGCGCCATAGACGAGGATGCCGATGCCGAAGCGTAGGTGCTGAGGGTCGAAGTCGAAGATGTCTAATGTGCCGACAGCTATGCCCTCGGCCTCGATGATAAGGCGCATCTGTCGCGTAGCGTAGATGTCGTAGTTCTGCTCCTCGATAAATTGAGCCAGACGATTGCGCGAGAGTGGAGCGACATTGCCGCTCACACGCCACACCTCGCGGTCATTCTCCCAGACATACATAAGTTCAAGGTCTTGGGGCTCGACAGCGCGCAGATGACATATCTTATCCGTGCACTCTATTCGCATTCGTTGGCTTAGCTTCTGGGGTTATACGCCGATAATCTTGTTGCGGATGAGCATTGCTACGCCCCAAGCATTTGCGCTATCGGTCATCTTCGACACTCTGAACTTTGTGTCCTTATATACGAGATTTAGCGAGTAGCGGCTTGTAGATGACTTTAGTGGCAACATAAGGTATTCGCCAGCCATTGCAAGGTTGCCACCCACGATAACCGTCTCGGGGTTGAATGTATTGATAAGGAATGCCACAGCCTTGCCGACCTTCTCGCCAGCCTCCTCAATAAGCTCGATGGCGAGGTTATCGTCGTTGCGTGCCGCAGCGATGATGTCGTTGATATGTATGCTCTCGCCACGGTCGTACATCTCGCGAAGACGAGTGTTCACGCCATTCTTGATGAGGTGTACAATCTTATCCTCGATAGCGATACCCGATACCTCGGTCTCCAGACAGCCCTTTTTGCCGCATGCGCAGATGATCTCGTTGTCGAAGAAGGGGATATGTCCGAACTCGCCCGCAAAGCCATTCTTACCGTAGTAGAGCTTGCCGTCGATGACGATGCCGATTGCCACACCTCGACCCATATGTAGGTAGATCACGTTGCTCTCGTTCTTTGCCTTACCTGTGGTGTACTCGGCGTAGCAGCGTGCGCGAGTGTCGTTCTCGAGCATTACGCGGATACCGATGCGTGACGAGATAATGTCGCGCAACGACTCCTCGCTCGATGTGAAATACTTGTACGAGCGGCCTGTTTCGGGGTTTACGCGACCTACGATCGACACGCCCACGCCCAGGATCTTCTCGCGATCTACGCCGCAGTCGGCAACAAACGACTCGATATTCTGGCAGATGCGCTCCAAGCACTGTGGGCGGTCTACAAGTTCGAAGGTGTTATCCTCGCGCTCGCTGATCACGTTGTTCTGAAGGTCGGTGATGGCGTATGTCATATGGTCGCGACCGATGTTCACGCCTGCAAAGTATATTGCTGAGTTGGCCAAACCGAAGACATTAGGACGGCGACCACCAGGAGTCTCAACCTTGCCTAAATCATTTACGATTAGGTCATCGACGAGTTCCTGTACGAGTTTAGTCATGGTTGGTACGCTGATGTGCAACTCGCGTGTGAGCTCCGATAGGGTGCACTCGCCATTAATGGCCATATAGGCGATGATATTTCGCTTGATGATATTGTTCTTATGTGTGATGCCCTTCATGCTCTCGGCGGCATCAATATTAAAAAACTTTGCAAGTGAGGTCATGTCTTTCTGCAAAAGATTAATAGTTTATGCAAAGATAATAAAATATTTGTAAAATTATATCTAAAATTTAAGAAATTTTTTCAATATATTTCCATAATGGTCGATTTTCGGGGTGTAGTGGTATAAATGTATTCGGATGTTGGGAGAGAGGTTTGTGTGTGCGGCTGCCTACGCCTGCATATTTGCGTATTTCGAATAAAATGTTTAACTTCGCAGAGATATTATGTGTGCGTATGCGAATGGTGGGCTCTAAAATATGGCGATTGACAGCGGCTATTATGTTGGTCGTTGTAGCCTCTATTTCGGTGGGGTGTCTATCGAGCCAGCAGGCCGAGGAGGTGCTCGCCAAAGTGGAGGCGTGTGCGCAGAATGAGCCTGAGCGAGCTCTCGAGCTACTACGCTCGGTGGATAGAGGAGCGTTGCGTGGTGACTATCGACGTGCTCGCTACGCTTTGGTTGCCAGCGAGGTCTACTACTACAACTACATAGATAGCGATCGAGATACGCTGACGAGTGATGTGGCGGCCTACTATCTCGAGAGTGAGCCTAATGAGGAGCGTGCTCGTGCGCTCTATCAGCACGCCTTAGTGTTGAGTAATGCTGGGCGCAATGCCGAGGCGATAGTGATGCTCAACGAGGCGCAGCTATCCGATTTGGCGCCACACAATATGCGTTTGGAGGCTTTGCTCCATCGTCTGAAGGGCGATATCTATGGTTATGGCTGCCTGTTTAGCAATGCTTTGAATGAGTATCTTATTGCTCGCGAGAGTTTTGCGAAGGCCGAGTTGGACTATCATGCAGCGAGTACCGACTACGATATCGGCACAATCTATATGTTGATGCGCCTCTATGCGGAGGCTGAGCAGTCGCTTATGGCATCACTCGATTACTGTCTCGAGAACGATAATCGTGATTTTGCATCTATGGTTCTGCGTGAGTTGCTCACACTTGCCGTATATGCCGATAAGTTCGATAGTGGCGAGGAGTGGTTTACGTACTTTGAGCGTTACAATATTCCGATTATCGACCGTGTGCACTATTACACCACGCGAGCAATAATGTCGGCCTACCGAGGTCGTCATGCCGAGGCTGGCGAGCTTATGGCTCGTGCTGTGGAGCTCGGTGGTGAGGATAACAACAATGTGGAGTATGCTCACTACCTCTTGGCGCGCTATCGTGGCGATATGCAGACGGCGCTCTACTGGCAGGAGAGGGGCAAGCGTCGCCAGGATGCCTTGGTACTCGAGTCGTTGGAGCAGCCTATCCTAAATGTCGAAATCGAGCTGCTGCACAATGCGCTGGAGGCGGAGCGCAAGGCGCGTAGCTTTATGAAGCAGCGTAATACGATTATATGGGTGTCGGTCGTGCTGCTGATGCTTATAGCTGTTGCCTATATCCGTGCTCGAATACGCCAAAAGAACGAGGATATAGCGCAGTATATCGCGACAATCCGTGAGCTGCAGCTTGCCGATCGTAGTCTGCCTGAGCAGATGACAAATTCGGTTAATACACTCTATCGCGACCGCTTCAGTGAGCTAAACCATCTGTGCGATATCTACTACGACCACGATGGTACATCGCGCCAAAAGAACTTGGTATTTGAGCGCCTGAAGGATACAATCGAGGAGATAAAACACGATAGTCGTCGTCTGGGGCAGTTAGAGGAGGCGGTAAACCTCTACCGCAACAATATATATACGCGTATGCGCGAGCAGGTTACAAAACTCAACGATCGCGATTTGCGTGTGGCGTTGTATGTGTTGGCTGGATTTTCGAATCGAGCAATAGCAATATTTGTCGATAGCGACCCCTCGTCGGTGTCGAAGATGCGATACAATATTAAGCAGAAGGTTAAGCTTGCTGGTGCCGCAGATAGTGAGGAGTTCTTCGCGGCGTTGTCGGAAAAATAGTCTTGAAAGATGAAGCGGATAGTTAAAATATCGAAATATATGCTAAGTGTAGTGGCTACTGTTGTGGTTGCTATGACTCTTACGATGTGTTCGGTTACAATGGAGCCTGAAGCTATGCCGATGCCTGATACACCACCAACGGGGCCTAAGCCTAAGGATATTCCGATTAATCGACCACCCAAGGGCGATGATCTGAAGCGCTTGCGCCCACGCTACGGCATAGGCTTGCAGCCAACGATTGTCTGCCCATCGGATAGCTACTTTAGCTCTATTATGGTGACGGCGGCGGAGTATGCCGATATAGAGGTGTGTAACCTTTCAACCGAGGAGGTCTATCAAGAGTACCTGAAGGCTGGAGAGTATGAGTTGGAGTATCGCTTCGAGCCAGGAATGGCATACCTCGTAAGGTTGTGTGTTGATGGTCGATACTATGAATCAGAATTGTAAAACAATATAAATTAGTACGTTATGAGAAGATTTTTCACTTTGTGTATGCTTCTTGTCGCCTCGATGATTGCCATGTTAGTGGCATGCGAGGAGACGCCAAATGTAGAGGTGCCTAAGCCCGAACTTAAGCTACTCTCTAACCCTATGTTGCTCTTTGAGGAGCAGGGTGGTGAGGGTGAGATTCGCTACTCGTTGAAGAATGCCTCTGAGGGTGTTACTCTCAAGGCTGAGGCCGATGTCGATTGGGTGAGTGATATTGTTGTGGCCGAGGTGATTACATTTGTTGTTGCAGCAAATGATGTCGAGGAGACGCGCTCGGCAAGTATTGTGGTTAGCTATGATGCGTTGGAGTTTAAGGTCGATTTGCGTCA
>JAFYXB010000068.1 GCA_017546345.1 Alistipes sp.
ATTTAATGTTTTATGGTGCGTATCCATCTCATTTCCCGAGGATTACGCCCTGGTTCCACTCCACGACAGATTCTCCTTACCTGAGAATCCTGCCGGAGCGTGCGACAAAGGTACATCTTTTTTCCTGAAATACAAAGCCTTTTTCCATAGAAAAAGAAAAAATCCCAACAAATATTTGTTTTTTAATCATCAATAATTTCACACCACCCTCGCAAACACCCCAAATCACCACATCACAACCACATCGCAGCCACCCAACATTGGTCAATATTACCTCTAATTTTATATTCTCAAGCATTTATTATATATGCTTAATAAAGGAGAAATAACAACTGCAGTCAACCACAAAGCTCACCCATTTTGGATTGCATATTCAACTATTTTTCGCATAGCAAAGCAAAATTACTTTACAAGTGTTGGCAAAACTGCAATTTTTTACTACCTTTGCTCTCTGATTTTACAACAAAAGAACCCAATGCTCACAACGCCACGAAATATACGCAAGTTTGCGATTGCCGTTTTTGTCGCAATCGTTACCGTAGCGTGTCAGATGGCCCCCACATCCTACACCGTGGTTGAGGGCACGGCTCTCGGCACCTTTGTCGTGGTGAAGTGCGACGCCAAAGTCGAGCAGCGTGAGGCGATTATCGAACTGATTACCACTACGGACAGCATAGCCAAGGCCTCGATGTCGATATTCAACCCCGAATCACTACTATCTCGCATCAATCGTAACGAGACAGACCTAATCGACGAGCATATCGCCTACAACATCGAGCTTGCCGAGCGTTTCAGCCGCATAAGCGAGGGAGCGTACGACATCACCATCAAGCCACTCACCGATGCTTGGGGTTTTGCGGGCAACCGTACCGAGCAAAAGGAGAAAAATATCGACTCGTTGCTATCGTTCGTAGGCTTCGATAAGATTGCGATTGTGGACGGAGAGCTCGTAAAGAGTGATCCCCGAGTGCAGATTGACCTCAACTCCATCGCCAAGGGCTACACCGTAGATTTGGTGGCAAATGGCCTGGAGGAGATGGGCGTGGAGAACTATATGGTCAATATCGGTGGTGAGATACGATGCAGCGGCGTGAACAGCCGTGGCGAGGAGTGGTCGATAGGCATCGAAACGCCATACGAGGGTAACTACGCATCAGACTCGGTGGAGCGCATCGTGCATCTTTCGGAGTGTGGTGTAGCCACATCGGGCAACTATCGTCGCTTCTACATCACCGAAAGCGGTGAGCGTGTGGCACACACTATCGATCCACATACGGGTCGTAGCGTGCTGAGCGACCTACTCTCGGCAACGGTCATAGCGCCAACGTGTGCCGAGGCAGATGCTGCGGCAACGATGCTTATGTCGGTAGGCTCGGAGCGTGGAGTGGAGGCGTTGGCCAAGAGGTGCAACGAGGAGGCTGGCTGGGGCTACATCCTCATCTTTGCCGACGGCGAGGGCTACCGAATTGTCGCTGCTGAGCAGAACGGATTTTAAGAAAAGTCAGACACAACGATTTATATGAAGGGGTTGCTACTATACAACATCAATGCTGGCAAGGGCCACATTGCACGCCGTGTGGAGGGGCTTATCGCAATCTTCCACGAGGCGGGTATCGAGTTGCGTAGCAAACTAATCAACTTCGGCGTAAACCCCTTTGAGGGTGACGAGGATGCCGAGATTGCGGTGATATGTGGCGGTGACGGCACGATAAACTATGTTGTGAACAGTATGCGTGCATTGGGGTTAAACCCCGTGCTGGGCATCATCCCTGCGGGTACGGCAAACGACTTTGCCAACTCGTTGGGTATGCCGCGCAACATCTTCAAGGCGGCACGACAGATTGCCAACGGCCACGATACGAAGGTGGACTGCGGCGTGGTCAATGGCTATCGCTTTGTCAATGTACTTAGCTTCGGTGTGCTCACGACAACCTCGCAGCGAACATCGGACAAGGAGAAGCACATCGTAGGTAAGCTCGCCTACTTGCGTGTCGGCTCTCGCGACCTGAGAACGATGCACCGCATACCGCTCATCATTCGCGTAAATGGCGAGGAGTTCAGCACCGATGCGGTGATGTTCCTGGCGCTAAATGGCAAGAGCGCAGGACACTTCCCGCTGGCTCCGAATGCGATGGTCGATGATGGTCTGCTCGATGTGCTTATTATGGAGTACGGCAAGCCTGTGCGCACGTTCTGGAATATGATGCGCTACTTGTTGGGTAGCAAACCGAGCGCTGTGCGATATATGCGTAGCAACCGCATCGAGATTATCTCGGATAGGAACGAACGCACGGATGTCGATGGACAGCGTGGTCCCGACTTCCCGATGCTTGTGGAGTGTGAGCACAACGCACTCATTGTTAGACGATAAAGAACTAAAGTTACAGATATAGAAGGTATAATGAAGCAGGACGGCATTAAGCGAGCATCCATAGAGAAGCTCAAATCCCGATTCGAGTCGGCATACTACTCCGAAGATATGATCATCACTCCGTTGGTGATGTTTCGTGAGCTCGACGACCTCACAGCACTCATACAGGGTGTCTCGATAGGCGTTACGGTGAGTGGTACGGCGAAGATCAAGATCAATGGCAAGCTCCACGAGTTGCGACCCAATACGCTCTTCATCTTCAACGAAAATACCGTCATCGAGCAGGTTAAGGCCTCGATACGCGCGTCGGGATATATGATTACCTACTCGCAGCAGTATCTCAACAGCATACACGTAGATACGCAGGATCTTATCTCGATATACCACGGCTTCTTGGACGACCCTTGCGTGCAGGTAGAGCCTCAGGAGGCAACCTACATCCACGACATCTCGAAGCTTATGCGCTCGGTGTTGTGCGATTACGCCCCTACGGCCAGCCGCGAGAAGATTATCAGCTCGCTCTTTGCAGCGATGTTCCACTATGTGATGGGCATCTTGCAGCACCACAGCCTTCCGGAGAATAGCACGGTAAGCAACCGCACCGATGAGCTCTTCAACCGCTTCCTCGCCCTATTGCGTGAGCATTGTAGCACGGAGCGCAGCGTGGAGTTCTACGCATCGCAGATTGGCATCACGCCGAAGTACCTATCGCTCATCCTTAAGAAGAAGAGCGGCCGCAACGCCTCGAAGCTTATCGACGAGGCTGTAGTCTACGAGGCTAAGCGTCTGTTGAAGTACTCGGGGTTGAGCATCAGCGAGATTGCCACAAAGCTCAACTTCGCATCGCAGTCCTTCTTCGGCAAGTATTTCAAACAGCGCGTAGGCGTATCACCCTCGCGATATAAGATTTGGGACGGCCGCACCGAGGAGCTTATGTCGGGAAACGGAGGTTTCGAGAGCTACATCGAGAAGCACAAGGCTGCCGCAGTAGTTGATAGCGAGGCCGAGGCATAGACAACACATCCGAAGGCAGAAGGCAGAGAGAGGAAGATAGAGAACACAACGAAACAAGACAACAAATAACTTAAACATTTTGTATTTATGAAAAAACTATTCAAATTTGTAGTGCTTGCGTGGGCCCTTATGTTGCCCTTCGCAGCAATGGCTCAGGCAGAGAGCAAGACTACCATCAAGGTAGGCAACGACGCTGATAGCCCCAACATCGGTTGGACTATCACAGCAGAGGAGGAGGGCGACGGCATCTATGTTGTTACCTTCGATGGTGCAATCAAGGAGGGCTTCCACGGCTACCCATTGACAGACTTCTCAGCACCTATCATCGAGTTTGAGAACGCTACCGTAGCTGGCGAGATGTTCGAGACACTCACTCCCGAGGAGCACGGCATCGACGAGCTCACTGGCGAGCCTTCGTTCATCTACTGCGGTCAGGCTATCTATGTTCAGAAGATCGAGGCTAAGGCTGGTCAGCAGGTTGCAGGTTTCATCAACGCTACTATCTGCACTAACGAGACTAACCAGTGCACAGCAAACATCGTTGAGTTCGCTATTCAGATGCCTGGCGTAGCTGAGGTAGAGGCTGCTGACGACGCATCTTCGGCATCGGCACTCGACTGGAGCTCAATCATCACAGCTATCCTCTGGGGCTTCGCAGCATTGCTCACACCTTGTGTGTTCCCTATGGTCCCTATGACCGTATCGTTCTTCGTTAAGGGCTCACAGACACCTGCTCAGGGCCGTCTTCGCGCGTTGATCTATGGTATCTTCATCGTAGCTCTCTACGTGTTGCCTATCGCCGTGATTATGAGCTTGACAATCTTCGGTATCGACGTATCTGGCGACATCTTCAACTTCATCGGTACACACTGGATTCCTAACCTCATCTTCTTCCTTATCTTTATGGTATTCGCTGCATCGTTCTTCGGTGCTTTCGAGATTACATTGCCTTCGAGCCTTGTAAACAAGAGCGACGCTGGTGCTGATAAGGGTGGTTTGGTAGGTATCTTCTTCATGGCACTTACCCTCGTATTGGTATCGTTCTCTTGTACAGGTCCTATCGTAGGTAACGTTATCATCGAGGCTACAAGCGGCAGCACAAATATCTGGATGCCTATTATCACAATGGCAGCCTTCGCTATCGCTTTCGCATTGCCTTTCACACTCTTGGCTTGGTTCCCCGCATTGCTTAAGAACCTTCCTAAGAGCGGTGGTTGGTTGAACTCTGTGAAGGTTGTTCTCGGTTTCATCGAGATCGCCCTCGGTTTGAAGTTCTTGATGACTGCAGACCAGACTATGCACTGGGGCTTGCTCGATCGTGAGACATACCTCGCTATCTGGATTGTTACCTTCTCGCTCCTCGGCTTGTACTTGCTCGGTAAGCTCCGCTTCGCACACGACGACGAGGTTAAGCACGTATCGGTATTCCGTCTTTCACTCGCTATCGCAGTATTCTCGTTCGTTGTTTACCTCATCCCAGGTATGTGGGGTGCACCACTCAACGCAGTATCGGGCTACATTCCTCCTATGAGCACTCAGGACTACCGTGTTAGCGGTCACCACGAGAACGTGAATACAGGTCGTAAGTATGCCGACTTCCTCCACTTGCCACACCAGCTCGAGGGTCACTTCGACTTCGAGGAGGCTGTAGCAGCTGCACAGAAGCAGAACAAGCCTATCTTCGTTGATGTTACAGGTCACGCTTGCAACAACTGCCGCGAGATGGAGACTATGGTATGGAGCAACGACCAGGTATTGCCTATGTTGCGCAACGACTTCGTTATCTGCGCACTCTACGTAGACGATATGACAAAGGTTGAGGGTGGCAAGCGTCTTGGCTCTATCAACTCTAAGTTTGCTCAGGATCGTTGGGGTGTGAACGCACAGCCTGGCTACATCCTTCTTTCACCCGACGGTGAGACAGTGCTTGCTGGTCCACGCGGTTACAACACCGACATCGAGGCCTTCGTAGCATTCCTTCAGAAGGGTAAGGATGGCGTACGCTAATCCGTAGACTAAGCTATAGTGCAAAGGGGTTGTCCTGCGGGGCAACTCCTTTTTTTTGCGTTGCACGAGGAGGAGGAGAGAGCGTGGGAGAGTGGTTGCAGGCTATGCCGTAGTGCTTGGACACTGGACACCTGGACATTTTCCCTATGTTTGTGTCCAAGTGTCCAAAGTCCAATACTATTTTTATAGGTGAGGGTATCGTTATACCCCTCTATATTGATAACCCTTATTGTGGACACCGTACACCTGTACTTTTTCCCTATGATTATGTACAGGTGTCCAAAGTCCACTACGATTATATATCCCAATGAGAGAGTGAAACGGCACACAACCGTCATTCCGAGCGAGTGAAACGAGCGTGGGAATCTCCTACAAATCGGTTGATGAGATTGCCACGAGCCTAACGGCTCTCGCAATGACGAACATACACATATACAATATATATCCCAATGAGAGAGCAAGAGTATCAGTGGGATATATAGAGAGAGAGTATCAGTGATATATATAGAGCGTAATACGATATATAGGCGTAGTACGATATATATATCCTCTCAGTGTAGGCCTATAGAGAGTATAACACTCTCATTGATATATCAATAATCGTATTATAATAATAGTATTACTCGTTATATTGATATATATTGTAACGAGTAATATCAGTAAGTATATATTAAGTGTAATCGTATTGATAAGTATGGGTATCGTTATACCCCCTTACAATACTACACTGATAGTATAACTATGGTGGACTTTGGACACCTGGACACAAACATAGGGAAAGTGTCCAGGTGTCCAGTGTCCACTACTATTATATACCCCAATAAGCGAGCATAGGATAGCTGTTGGAGAGAGAGAGTGAGCGAGAGTGTGTGTGCGAGAGATAGAGATTGAGAGATAGAGCAAAGGTGGACTTCGGACACCCGTACAAACTCTTAGGAAGAAAGTCCGCGTGTACGGTGTCCAGCCAAGCGCAGGGCTACACGATGAGCGTTGAGCCTACGCCGAGGGCTTCCAAAATCGAAAAAATATTCGTATCTTTGCAAAATCGTGTGTATAACCCGAAATCAACTAAAAACTAACAGATATGCTAAGAAACTTACTACTGCTCGTGGCCGCCGCGACAACGCTTGCATCAGCCACCACCGCACGTGCCTCGCAGCCCGAGGCCGTTAAGCCCAACTACGAACTCGCCGAGCGATTCTCGCCTAATAAGGTGCGACGCCTCGTGCCTCAGACCGCCGTACACCCCCATTGGTTCAAGGGTGATACGAAGTTCTGGTACGAGTGGCGCACGGTGGATGGCGCAAACTACTACATCGTAAACCCCGCATCGGGTAAGCAGCAGCTTATGTGGTCTATGGACGAGCTTGCCGAGAAGGTAACACTCGCTACGGGCGATGCCTTCGATGCTGCGCACCTACCAATCAGAAATATCGAGCTTAAGGATGACAATCGCGTGTTGTTCGACATCTGCCCCGACGATGTGCGCGTGAAGCCTAACGACTACCCACGCCTCGACGAGGAGGGTAAGCCCGTCGTACACCACTTCGAGTGGAACATCGCCAAGAGCGAGCTTACGCAAATCGAGGAGCGCGAGAAGCGCTACCCCGAGTGGGCAAATGTATCGCCCGATGGTCGCATCGCGGTATATCAGAAGAACAACAACCTCTACTATATGACAACCGAGGATGTCGAGAAGCTGATGAAAGATGCCAAGGATACGACTATCGTCGAGCACGCCATCACTACGGATGCCGTAGAGAGCAACGCCTACCATTGGTTCGAGGATTGCATCGAGCAGGTTAAGGAGGATGACCGCGTGCGTGTATTCTTGCAGTGGTCGCCCGACTCGAAGCACTTTGCTACGGTGCGTAGCTATACCGAGATGCTCAAGGATTTCTGGGTAATCAACATCCTCAAGAAGCGCCCCGAGCTCTTCACCTACAAGTATCAGATGCCTGGCGAGGAGGGCCCCGCCTTCAAGCTCGAGGTCTTCAACACCGAGACTATGGAGCGCAAGGAGGTAGCTATGGATAAGTACGAGCAGCAGATGCTCTTCATCTGTCCTCAGCCACATACACACAAGGCGGGCTACGAGCGCCCCTACCGTATGGTATGGCAGGGCGACAACGAGTCGTTCTACGTGTTGCGTCAGAGCCGCGATATCAAGCGTGTAGACCTCTGCAAGGTCAATATCGCCTCGGGCGAGGTTAAGGAGGTTGTCCACGAGGAGATGAACACCTCTATCGAGTATCGCTACCCCTACACTGCAAATGGCGGTAAGGAGGTTATCGAGTGGTCGGAGCGCACAGGATGGGCACACCTCTACCGCTATGCGGAGGATGGCACACTCCTCAATCAGATTACCAAGGGTGCTTGGCACGTATCCGACGTGTTGGGCGTAGACGACAAGGCTAAGGTTATCTACTTCACCGCTACGGGCTACAACAAGGAGGAGAACCCCTACTACCTCCACCTCTTCCGCGTGAATTTCGACGGCTCGGGCCTTAAGCAGCTCGACCCCACAGGCTTCAACGGTCAGTTCTCGCTCTCGGACGATATGCGCTACTTCACAACGACATATTCGCGCGTAGATACCGCCCCCGTATCGGAGCTCTACACGACCGATGGCCGCAAGCTCCTCACACTCCAGGAGGTAGATATGGAGCCATTGTTCGCTATGGGTTATAAGTTCCCCGAGCCCTTCGTCGTTAAGTCGGCCGATGGCGTTACAGATATCCACGGCGTAATGTACAAGCCCTACGACTTCGACCCTGCGAAGAAGTACCCAATCATCGAGTATGTATATCCAGGCCCTCAGACCGAGGCTGTCGAGCAGTCGTGGTTCATCCACCTCAACCGCACAGACCGCCTTGCACAGCTCGGCTTCATCGTCATCACAGTAGGTAACCGCGGTGGTCACCCCGACCGCTCGAAGTGGTATCACAACTACGGCTACGGCAACCTCCGCGATTATGGCTTGGCCGATAAGGTTGTGGCCGCACAGCAGCTTGCAGCACGCTACGACTATATCGACATCACCCGCGTAGGTATTCACGGCCACTCGGGCGGTGGCTTTATGTCTACGGCCGCAATCCTTATGTACCCCGACTTCTTCGATGTTGCGGTATCGTGCGCAGGTAACCACGACAACAATATCTACAACCGTTGGTGGAGCGAGAAGCACCACGGTATCCGCGAGAAGGTTACGGAGGATGGCGAGACCATCTTCGAGTACCACATCTCGGAGAACCCCGAGATAGCATCACGCCTCAAGGGTAACCTTTTGCTCGTACACGGCGACATCGACGAGAATGTACACCCTGGCTGTACTCTCCGCGTTGTAGATGCACTTATCCGCGCAAATAAGCGCTTCGATATGCTTCTGTTGCCTGGTCAGCGTCACGGCTTCGGCGATATGAACGAGTACTTCTTCTGGCGTATGGCCGACTACTTCGCTGAGCACCTCTTGGGTGAGCGTGAGACCTCGACAGATATTCCACAGCTTAACAACGACCTCTAATCGATGCTTAAGATTTTAGCAACTATAGCTACCGCTCTTCTCGCCATTGCGTGCAGTGGCGATGAGGGCAGGGAGCCTATCTCGCCCGCTGTCGATGGCGACAAGCGCGTAGAGCAGATTAGCCGCAAGCCCTTCTACAAGGCTAATCCCGAGAGCCGCCCACCTATCGCCGAGGTGGCGAGCGAGGAGTATCGCCTCGAGTTCGGAGGCTGGGGCGTAGACGAGCCACGCTTTACGCTCAACTTCCCCGAGGGCGAGTATCGTCGTGTGATATTGGAGTACACCATGGGCTCCGAGGGCGAGGGTCCTGCCGACTACGACTATACTACGATGCTCTTCGTCAAGGATAAGAGCAATGGCGAGTGGCGAGAGTTGGCACGTGCCATCACCCCATTTGGCGGTATGTTCGATGCTACGTGGGAAAAGCACTTCTACTTGGATATCACCGAGTTCGAGTCGTTGCTCGAGGGCGATACCGAGTTCTGCTACTACTACGGAGGCTTCGACGCTACGGCCGAGCGTGCCCACACCTTCAAGCTACGCTTCCTGCTCTACGAGGGCGAGCCACAGCGCGAGCTACTCAGCATCGTAAACCTCTACGACTCCTACCACAATGGCAATAGCGGCTATCGTGGCTGGGCATACGGCGTTGCGGGACACGACATCGAGGCCTCGGAGCGTCTTGGACTCCGCACCATAACGCTAAGTGAGGAGGCGGGCGATATGGAGCTACGCCTAAGCATCACGGGACACGGCCACGATATGGGTATGTTCCCCGACAAGGCGGGCTACGAGCCACAGAATATGGCCGAGTTTGTCGAGAATAGCTATTCGTTTGTCATCGACGGAGTTAAGCAGAGCAGCGAAGGTCGCATCTTCTACTCCAATGCCGACAACTACATTCAGAAGGGCACCTACAACTACGATCGTGCCAACTGGGCACCTGGCAACCCCGTGAATGTGCAGTATTGGACGATTAAGCGCAACTCTGCAGGCGAGAGTAGCATAGAGTTCGACATCGACCTACCCCGCTTCTTATCGTCGTACGACGCACCCAATGCCGAGGGTGTAGCGCAGTATATCATTCAGGCCGACCTGTTTATCTATCGACGATAGGCTAACACGAAGAATTAGTGAGATTATCCGTTGCTCTCGGGCGACGGATAATTTTGTTTCGTGAGATTGTTCGTTTACAGATTTTTTCATATCTTTGCGAGGATAATTACCTATCACGAACAAATAATTAAAACTATATACAATGGCAGTTGAATTAAAAGATCTTACCAAGAGCGACGAGAACTACTCGCAGTGGTATAACGATTTGGTTATCAAGGCTGGTTTGGCAGAGAACTCTGCTGTTCGCGGCTGTATGGTCATCAAGCCCTATGGCTACGCCATCTGGGAGAAGATGCACGATGTATTGGACAGAATGTTCAAGGAGACAGGCCACGAGAACGCCTACTTCCCCCTATTCATTCCCAAGTCATTCTTCTCGCGTGAGGCAAGCCACGTAGAGGGCTTCGCGAAGGAGTGCGCCGTAGTTACACACTACCGTCTTAAGAACGATCCCGATGGTAAGGGTGTTGTTGTCGATCCCGCAGCACGCCTCGAGGAGGAGCTTATCGTGCGTCCTACATCGGAGACTATCATCTGGAACACATACAAGAATTGGATCACCTCATACCGCGATCTACCCATCCTTTGCAACCAGTGGGCTAACGTAGTTCGTTGGGAGATGCGTACACGCCTTTTCCTTCGTACTGCCGAGTTCTTGTGGCAGGAGGGTCACACCGCACACGCCACAGCCGAGGAGGCTATGGAGGAGACAGAGCGTATGATCAATGTCTACAAGACCTTCGCTGAGGAGTGGATGGGCGTTCCCGTAGTTGTCGGTCACAAGTCGCCCAACGAGCGTTTTGCAGGTGCTGTAGACACACTCACTATCGAGGCATTGATGCAGGATGGTAAGGCTTTGCAGAGCGGCACATCACACTTCTTGGGCCAGAACTTCGCCAAGGCGTTCGACGTTCAGTACACAAATAAGGAGGGTAAGCAGGAGTATGTATGGGCAACATCGTGGGGCGTATCTACACGTCTTATGGGTGCATTGATTATGGCACACTCAGACAACAACGGTCTTGTACTTCCTCCAAAGCTCGCACCTATCCAGGTTGTTATGGTACCTATCTACAAGGGCGAGGATCAGCGTTTGCAGGTCGTAGCACGCCTCGAGGAGATGGCTAAGGAGCTTCGTGCTAAGGGCGTATCGGTTAAGGTTGATGGCCGTGACAACGTACGTTCGGGCTTCAAGTTCGCTGAGTACGAGCTCAAGGGTGTACCCGTACGTTTGGCTCTCGGTCCACGCGATATGGAGAATGGCACTATCGAGCTTGCACGTCGTGACACACTATCGAAGGAGGTTGTTTCGCAGGAGGGCCTTACGGAGCGCATCGTAGCGTTGTTGGACGAGATCCAGGCAAACATCTTCCAGAAGGCTCTCGACTACCGCAACTCGATGATTACGAAGGTAGACTCTTGGGAGGAGTTCCAGCAGGTGCTCAACGAGAAGGGTGGTTTCATCCTCGCACACTGGGACGGTACGCCCGAGACCGAGCAGGCTATCAAGGATGCGACGAAGGCGACAATCCGCTGTATCCCTATGGACGTAACCCCCGAGGAGGGCAAGTGCGTATTCTCAGGCAAGCCATCACCCTACCGCGTCTTGTTTGCTAAGTCATACTAATTAGGCAGCAGCTAAACTTAGAAGAAGAAACAAAAAAAGTATAAAGAGATGAATGCTATTGTAAAGAACAACTTCGAGTTCAAGGGTCAGAAGAGCCACTACGTAGGTAAGGTTCGTGACGTTTACAACATCAACGACGACTACTTGGTAATGGTCGTATCGGATCGTATTTCGGCTTTCGACGTCGTACTTCCTAAGGGTGTACCCTTCAAGGGTCAGGTGCTCAACCAGATTGCAGCTAAGTTCCTCGACGCTACGACCGACATCCTTCCCAACTGGAAGATCGCTGTGCCCGATCCAATGGTAACTGTTGGTCACCGCTGCGAGCCATACAAGGTTGAGATGGTTATCCGTGGCTACCTCTCAGGTCACGCCTGGAGAGAGTATAAGGCGGGCAAGCGCACACTCTGTGGCGTGGAGATGCCCGAGGGTATGGTCGAGAACCAGAAGTTCCCCGAGCCTATCATCACCCCCACAACCAAGGCTGACGAGGGTCACGACGAGGATATCTCACGCGAGGAGATTATCGCATCGGGCCTCGTAACACGCGAAGAGTACGAGCAGTTGGAGGCATACACACGTGCTATCTTCCAGCGCGGTACCGAGATCGCCGAGAAGATGGGACTTATCCTCGTAGATACGAAGTATGAGTTCGGTAAGAAGAATGGCGTGATCTACCTTATGGACGAGATTCACACCCCCGACTCATCACGCTACTTCTACAAGGAGGGTTACGAGGAGCGTCTTGCTAAGGGTGAGAAGCAGAAGCAGCTCTCTAAGGAGTTCGTTCGCGAGTGGTTGATGGAGAATGGCTTCCAGGGCCAGGAGGGCCAGCAGGTTCCCGAGATGACCGAGGAGGTTGTTGCCGGCATCACAGAGCGCTATATCGAGCTTTACGAGCAGATCACTGGCGAGAAGTTCATACGTGCCGAGAGCGACGACGTTGAGGCACGCATCGAGCGCAATGTGAAGGAGTACCTCGCATCGCTTTAATCGCTAAGCCAATATGTTGAGCGTGTCTGATACGTCAGGCACGCTCTTATCATACTCGTTAATAAGCTAAACCTATGAGAGAGCTTTTTGCAATAATCATCGCTCTGATGCTTATGTGTTGCAACCGACAAAGTGTCGAGCAAGCACTTCCCACCGCTACGATCGACATCGTAACGATAGACGACAACGCTGTGGAGGCCACGGTGAGCACCGCCAATGCCGAAATCGCAGCGTGGATATGCGAGGAACTTCGATCTGCACCACCTACGGCAACACATATCCTCAGCAAAGGTCACGACATAGAGCCCAATGGCAATGTTGCCATTCGTGCGGAGGAGCTAAGTCCCAACACAGAGTATATCCTCGCCGTAGCAGCCTTTAACGATACGACAAGCGGTCTGGCCATTGTCGAATTCACGACACTCGATGCTCAACACGACGAGACCGACAGCTCGGATAATAGCGGCAATGAGAGGGAGGAGACGGAGGAGTCGGAGGAATCGGAGAACGACAAAGATGACAAAGATGATGATAATCAAGATGATAGCGACAAGGATGACGATGTGGAGGCCGAGGTATTAGACCTTGCGTTTGCCTACGCATCGACATTTAAGGGTAGCGAGACGAGCTCTGGATGCAACATCGCACTCAAGGACAAGGATATGAGCTACTCACTCGCCGTTAGCTTTACGGGACTACCCTACAATCGTCTAATTGCTGGCAGCTATCGAATTGGTGCCGAGCAGGTCGAGAGCAATATCGCTATGACACTATCAACACCTACGGGCGACATCGTAGCAAGCAGTGGAGAGGTCACCGTACAGCGTGATCACGAGCAATATACGCTAAACATCGAGTTTTGCTCCGAGAGAGTGCTCCTCAGCGGAAGATACTGCGGCGCTATTGCTGGTCTAAACATCTACGATGATGAACCCGAGGGTGACGAGAGCGGTTCGGAAGAGGACAACAAGGAGAGTGATACCACGCTAACACACGGCACGATACACAAAGAGCTTGTATCGCGCTATTGGGAGCTGACACTAAGCAACGACGACAAAAGCACGATGCTTTATGCCGAGATTTATGGCTACGACATAGACCTTGGCTATCTCGTGCCTGGCAAATATAGTGTTAAGAGTAGCGGTGTAGACTTTGCCGAGGGCGACATCGACTACTACTATTCCAAGCTCACGATGGATAAGCGCAGCGAGCAGCTACGCAGCGGAATATTGGACGTAGCGCTCAACGGTGATACCTACACAATAAAGATTGATATAACGGATGCCGCAGGTCGCAAATTCGAGAGCACATTCGAGGGCGAGATCGTCGTAAAATAGCCCTGCGTTTTTAGGTTTGGCCGAACAGCTACAATCGTAAACTTGGCCAAGCGATAGACTCATTAACAAAGGGGTAACGCGAGTCCCCAAAACAGAAATAGGATTGCCCAACCGGACAATCCTATTCTATTTAATGAGTGTAGCCTAAGCTACATTCAAATTATGCCTCAAGAGCGAAACGCTTGTAAGCGATAACAGTAGCCTCCTTATCAGCACGCTTGATGAACTCGCGGATAGACTCCTTCTCACCAACAACACACTGGTTAAGAAGAGTGTTATCCTCGAAGAACTTACGCATCTTACCCTCAGCGATCTTCTCGAGAATAGCCTCAGGCTTGTTAGCGTTCTTAGGATCCTGCTTCATCTGATCGATAGCGAATGTACGCTCCTTCTCAACGATCTCAGCTGGGCAGTCGTTCTCGTCGATTGAGATAGGTGCCATAGCTGTAGCCTGCATAGCTACTGCCTTAGCTGTCTCCTCGTCGATAGCCTTGTTGAAACCAAGGATAGTACCGAGCTTCTTGTTGAAGTGAACGTAAGCTACACAGTAAGGAGCCTCTACGCGAGCGTAGTAAGCGATCTCTACCTTCTCACCTGTCTGGCCAGACTTCTCAGTTACCATCTCCTCAACAGTGTTACCCTGAGCGTTCTTTACAGCCATAAGAGCGTCGCGGTCAGCTGCATCAGCTGCAACAGCGATCTCCAAAATAGCGTTTGCAGAAGCACCGAACTCCTCGTTCTGAGCTACGAAGTCAGTCTCGCAAGCAAGGCAAAGGATGTATGCCTTCTCGCCAACAACCTTAGTAACAACAACGCCCTCAGTAGCCGTACGGTCTGAACGCTTTGCTACAACCAACTTACCCTTCTCACGGATGATGTCCTTTGCACGCTCGAAATCGCCCTCAGCCTCCTGCAAGGCCTTCTTGCAATCCATCATACCTGCACCGGTCATCTTACGGAGCTTCATTACATCAGCTGCTTTGATTTCCATAGTATGTCTTTTGTTTTTTTGTTAATAAATCTTGTAAAATAAAACCACGGCGAGCGGGCTTAACGCCTACCCGCCTGGTCCTAATCTTTACTCTGCCTGAGCCTCAGTAGCAGCTACAACCTCAGCGACAGTAGCCTCCTCTGCATCAACAGTAGCCTTTACGCTCTTCTTGATGCGTGGCTTTGCCTCCTTCTTTGCAGCAGCCTCAGCAGCCTCAGACTCCTGAGCCTCCTTCTCCTTCTCGAGCTTGCGCTCCTCAGCACCCTCAGCGATAGCACCGCACATCACGTCAAGGATGGCAGCGATTGACTTTGCTGCATCGTCATTTGCTGGAATAACGTAATCAATGTCGGTTGGATCACAACAAGTATCTACCATAGCAAATACGGGGATGCTCAAACGCTTAGCCTCCTTAACAGCGTTCTGCTCCTTCTGCACGTCGATAACGAACAATGCAGCTGGAAGACGGTTAAGGTCAGCAATAGAGCCGAGGTTCTTCTCCAACTTAGCACGCTGACGTGCGATCTGGAGCTTCTCGCGCTTTGAGAAATTATCGAAAGTACCGTCGTTGGTCATCTTGTCGATGGTAGCCATCTTCTTAACGGCCTTACGTATTGTGGGGAAGTTTGTAAGCATACCGCCAGCCCAACGCTCTGTAACGTAAGGCATACCTACGGCTGCTACCTTCTCGGCAACGATCTCCTTAGCCTGCTTCTTAGTAGCTACGAACAATACGCGACGACCGCTCTTTACGATCTGCTTCATAGCTGCAGCAGCCTCATCCAACTTGATAACAGTCTTGTGGAGGTCGATAATGTGGATGCCGTTCTTCTCCATGAAGATATAAGGAGCCATTTTAGGGTTCCACTTTCTCTTCAAGTGACCGAAGTGTACGCCGGCCTCCAAAAGTGAATTAAAATCTGTACGTGACATTTTAATCTTAGTTTTAATGTTTTTTTACTCTTTTTGTCAATCGACGAGTAGCGACCGTTAATATGCTATATTAAGTCAATCTCCTCGATTTTCCGCAACCGGGCAACCGTCGTGGCAGCACACCCACTATGCACTAAGCGGCTCTCGCGAAGCTATGCGGCATAGCATATACACAAGGTATAGGTGTGGTCCACAAGGTTTGGAAACCTCGGTTGTGCTTCTTTTTTTTTGCCGAAGTCGTGTAAGGATTAACGCTTACTGAACTGGAACTTACGGCGTGCACCGGGCTGACCGGGCTTCTTACGCTCAACCTCGCGTGAATCACGCATAAGGAAGCCGTTCTTCTTCAATACAGGACGCATCTCTGCATCGATCTGGCAAAGTGCGCGGGCAATACCCATACGAGCTGCCTCAGCCTGACCCTTGATACCACCACCTACGAGGTTGATAGTAACGTCATAGTTCTCCAATGTGTTGGTTACGAGCAAAGGCTGCTTAACCTCGTACTGAAGAATATGAAGGGGGAAGTATACCTCCAACTCCTTATGGTTGACTGTAATCTTACCATTACCTGGCTTCACGAATACACGAGCCACAGCTGCCTTACGGCGACCTACGGTGTTTACAACTTCCATAATTCTTACTTAATCTCGTTTAACTTAATCTCCTTTGGGTTCTGTGCAGCGTGAGGATGCTCAGCGCCAGCATAAACCTTCAAATTCTTCATGATTGCCTCGCCCAAACGAGTCTTAGGCAACATACCACGCACTGCGTGCTCTACTACGAACTGAGGCTTCTTGTCAGTTGTCAAGAAATCTGCAGGTGTAGCGAAACGCTGACCGCCGGGGAAACCGGTGTAGCGAGTGTAGACCTTATCGGTCATCTTTGCGCCTGTGAGCTTCACCTTATCCGCGTTAATTACGATAACGTAGTCACCGCAATTAGTGTGGGGAGTGTAGCTAGGCTTGTTCTTACCACGCAAGATCTTAGCAACCTGCGAAGCAAGACGTCCCAAAATCTCGTTCGTAGCGTCGATCACGAACCACTCCTTCTGAGCGTCCTCTGCCTTGACCGAGATAGTCTTGTAGCTTTTTGAATCCACTGTTGTTTACGTTTAGTTAATACTTAATTTATTGTAATCCAAACCCGAAACCGTAATTTCGGGCCTGCAAAGATACTAATTTTTCATTACATACAAATCGTGCCACAATCTTTTTTTTCAGCGAAAGTGTTACAATGCTATCAATCAGCGATTTAACATATTTTTTGGCCGAATATTTGTTTTGCTACACTGTAGAAAAGTTCTCAAAATAACCCACGAATAGCCACACCTTCCCAAATCTCGACAAAAGGCGAGCTGAAACAATTTTGCAACACTGTTAAATTTATGTTAAATTCGCTGTAACACCTTGTGAGGCTCGATATCGCACGCTACCTTTGCAACGTAAAAAAATGCGAAATTGAAAACTATATAATATATTAATAAAGTATGATTCAAGCATTGACACTACTTGGTGCTCTCGGTATGTTCCTCTACGGAATGAACCTTATGAGCGGAGGTTTGCAGAAGGCCGCAGGAAGCAAATTACGTAACTTCCTCGCCTCGATGACCTCAAATCCATTTAAGGGCGTGATGACAGGTCTGGGCATCACAACCGTAATTCAGTCATCATCGGCAACAACCGTAATGACCGTAGGTTTTGTAAACGCAGGCCTTCTAACCCTATCACAGGCCGTAGGCGTGATTATGGGTGCCAACATCGGTACCACGATTACAGCGTGGCTCGTATCGTTGCTCGGTTTCAAGGCCGACATCTCACTCTTTGCCGTGCCCCTTATGGCCGTAGGCTTCATCCTTAGCCTCTCGAAGAGCGATCGTCGCCGCCACATCAGCGAGCTTATCGTAGGTTTCTCGCTCCTATTCCTCGGTCTTTCACTTATGAAGTCGTCGGTACCCGACCTTCGTCAGACCCCCGAGGTGCTATCCTTCATCCAGAATTGGACAAGTTTCGGCTTTGGCTCAGTGCTTATCTTCTTGCTTTTCGGCACGGTGCTCACGCTCGTATTGCAGTCGTCATCTGCGACTATGGCCCTCACACTTATTATGGTGAATATGGGCTGGATACCATTTGAGATGGGTGCAGCAATGGTGCTTGGCGAGAATATCGGTACTACAATTACTGCAAACATCGCAGCGGCCGTAGGTAATGCAAATGCACGTCGTGCCGCCTTCGCACACACGCTCTTCAACCTATTTGGCGTATGCTGGGCCTTGATACTATATCGTCCATTCCTTATGCTTATCGGTGCAATTATCGCATCAATGGGACTACCTAACCCTATGGAGATTTCGCATAGCGCAGATATGGATATCACAGCCGAGGAGGGTATCGCAACACTCTATGGCGTATCAATGCTTCACACATTGTTCAACATCTTCAACACAGTTATCCTTGTGTGGTTCGTACCTGTAATCGTGAAGATTGCAACAACGCTTATCAAGGACAAGAAGGCTGCAGATGAGGATGTCGTAAAGCTCAAGTTTATCAATGCGGGCCCTATCTCGACTGCCGAGCTTGCTGTTGGCGAGGCACGCAACGAGGTAATCCACTTTGCCGAGATCTCACGCCGCGAGGTAGGCTTCATCCGTTCGGCAATATCGGCCGAGGGCAAGGAGTTCGACGCTATGCGCTCAAGACTCGTCAAGTATGAGGAGATTTCGGACCGCATCGAGTATGAGATTGCCACATTCCTTAACGCTCTTCCCGAGGATAGCATCAGCGAGGAGACACGCACCGAGGTTAAGCGTATGTACAAGATTATCGGTGAGCTGGAGAGCCTTGGCGATTCGGGCGAGGCTATCAGCCGCATCCTCACACGCCGTAACAGCCATAAGCGCACATTTACTGCTGAGCAGATCGAGAAGCTTGGCACACTGCTTACAGCCATCGAGCGTGCTTACGACGTTATGATCGACAACCTCAAGGCTCAGAAGTTCGACGAGATTGGCCTACGTCTTGCTACCGATTGCGAGATCGAGATCAACGAGATTCGCAACAATATCCGCGAGGAGGAGATTATGCTCATCGAGCAGGATGGAGCAAACTACCCTTCAAGCGTCTACTACCTCGATACAGTATCGGAGTTGGAGCGTATGGGTGACTTTATCATCAACATTTCACAGGCCCTAACTAAGTAGTAAGAGGCTATGTACGAACGATAGGCGGCGTGTTCCGAAATGGAGCATTGCCGCCTATTGCGCTGTATGGAGTTGTGTATATCGCATATTTTTTGTATCTTTGCAAAATAATGCGATTATTGAAACGTTAATAATTAAAAGATAATTTCAGACTATGGCAAACTATGTTACCTCCGAGGCTCGCTCACAGGTGATGATCTCGACACTCTTTAAGAGCCTATATATGCAGATGGCCGCAGCCCTCACGGTTACGGGTCTTACAGCATATTTCCTCTCGCAGTCAGCGACATTCTGGAATATGCTCGCTGCGAACCCCTCGATATTGTGGATACTTCTCTTCACACAGCTCGGCCTTGTATTTTGGCTCTCGGCACGCGTGATGAGTATGTCTATGGGTATGGCAACGACCATTTTCATCATCTACTCGGTACTTACGGGCGTTACGCTATCGACAATATTTATGTTGTATAGCATCGGCACTGTCGCTACGGCATTCTTCGTAACGGCGGGCACGTTCTTCACGATGAGCCTTGTAGGATATACAACACGCATGGATCTATCGCGCATCGGCAATATCCTCTATATGATGCTTATAGGTCTGTTTATCGCTACTATCGTAAATATCTTCGTAGCATCATCAACCCTCTATTGGATTACTACCTATGTAGGTGTTATCATCTTCGTTGGCCTTATCGCATGGGATACACAGAAGCTACGCAACCTCTTCTTGGAGTATGGTTCGGCAGACGAGGGTGGCCAGAAGCTCGCACTATTTGGAGCATTGATGCTATACCTCGACTTTATCAACCTCTTTATCTACCTATTGCGCATTATCGGCAATAATAGAGATTAACGAATAGGTTGATTTGAAGCATATTAAGGCTGTTCAATAGAGAATATTGGGCAGCCTCATTTTTTTTGTCAAACGAAAACGAAAGCATAACGAAGCACAAGGATTTTTCGTCAGAATGGGTCGGATATGGACTCGATAAAGAAGTTACCCCAGATAGCAAGACGAAAAAAAATTGCATAGCAAGAGCCGATTTTAGGCACACGATAAAGCGAGAAACCGCAGTTTACTGAGTGTAAATGAGGATTTCTCGCTTGAGTGTAACGCCACAACAGCCTTGCTATGCAACTTATTGTAGCCCCTCCGGGACTCGAACCCGGATCTAAGGTTTAGGAAACCTTCATTCTATCCCTTGAACTAAAGAGCCAAATCGAATTACAAAGATAACACAAAATTCGCAAATCACAATCTTTATATTCAAAAATCGGCTTTCAGCGATATTTTTCATTGATACAATGAGCTACGGCACACCTCTTGTAGAAAAATAATACAATAAAAGTTCGCCTCATAACAATAGGATATTAAGTTGTATTTCAACATTTTGCAGACTCAAATAGAAGGCTAAGGCAAATAAGAGTATGAGAAAATCGGTTGAATTGCGCACATCGTCACGAAAAAAGTTGTATCTTTGTGCCATTATAGAGTTATAAACTTGTCCAAAACAGATAGACTATGTTGGAACAGAACTTAATAAAGATTTACGAGCAGAGCTTCCGCAATAATCGCGAGATGGCCGCTCTTACCGACTACTTCAAGGGTGAGACTTTCTCATACTACGAGGTGGCAAAGGAGGTGGCAAAACTCCACCTTATGTTCAAGGAGGCGGGTATCAACCGTGGTGATAAGATTGCACTTATCGGCCGCAACAACACTCGCTGGTGCATCAGCTACGTTGCAACAATTACATATGGCGCAGTTATCGTCCCCATTCTTCAGGACTTTAACCCCAATGATGTAATCAATATCATCAACCACTCGGAGAGCCGTTTGCTCTTCCTCTGGGACAACTTCTGGGATGATATCGAGGGTGATCAGATTCCAAATATCGAGGCTGCCTTCTCGCTCACCGACTTCCACACAATTTATGAGAAGGAGGGCGATAAGCTCACTAAGTATATGAAGGATATCATGATTCACTACCGCGAGGCTTACCCACGTGGTTTCAATATCGACGATATCTGCTACCCCGAGATTTCAAACGATGAGATCTGCTTGCTCAACTACACATCGGGTACTACAGGCTCATCAAAGGGCGTTATGCTAACTGTGAATAACCTCACAGGTAACATCGTATATGCTATGGAGATGGTTAATCCCGAGAATGGCGACCACTACTTCCGCAAGGGTGGCCGCACGTTGTCGTTCCTCCCATTGGCACACGCCTACGGTTGTACTTTCGACTTCCTCACGCCTTTGGCATGCGGTGCTCACATCACACTCCTTGGTCGTATTCCTTCGCCTAAGATCTTGGTCGAGGCGATGAAGGTTACACGTCCTACGTTGGTATGCTCGGTACCTCTTATCCTTGAGAAGGTGTACCGCAAGAGCATCCTTCCATTGTTAGAGCAGGGTCCTATGAGTATTGCAATGCGTATTCCACTTATCAATACAGCAATCTACTCGACCATTCGCTCACGCCTTATGGAGCAGTTTGGTGGCTGTGTCGAGCTATTTATCGTGGGTGGTGCAGCTCTCAACCGCGAGACCGAGGACTTCCTTCGCAAGATCAAGTTCCCTATCACCGTTGGTTATGGTATGACAGAGTGTGCTCCACTTATCAGCTTTGAGAATCCTACATACTTCAAGCCAGGTTCATGCGGCAAGGTGCTTCCAGGCCTTTTGGAGGCTCGCATCGACTCTCGTGATCCTCAGAATATCCCAGGCGAGCTTCTCATCAAGGGTGAGCACGTTATGCGCGGATACTTCAAGAATGAGGCAGCAACAAAGGCTGTATTGGAGGATGATGGCTGGTTGCATACTGGCGATATGTGTACTATGGATGAGGATAGAACCCTCTATATCCGTGGTCGCTGCAAGACTATGATCCTTTCAGGCTCTGGTCAGAACATCTACCCCGAGGAGATCGAGGAGCGCTTGAACAACCTCTATATGGTTGCCGAGTCGCTCGTTATCGAGAATAACGGCCGCCTAACAGCGCTTGTTGTGCCCGACTACGAGTTGGCAAATGCCGAGGGCGTAAGCCTCGATAATTTGCAGGAGATTATGGACAAGAACCTTCAGGAGCTTAACGGTATGGTTGCTGCATACGAGAAGGTTGCTAATATCGTTATCCACCGCGAGGAGTTCGTAAAGACTCCAAAGCGCAGCATCAAGCGTTACCTCTACAGCGCTGAGCGCCTCAACTTGGGTTAATCG
>JAFYXB010000069.1 GCA_017546345.1 Alistipes sp.
CCTCGAGGTCAGCCAAAGCATACTCGTGACGAGGCACACCGCGGTCGATAAGCTTGAAGCCTACGAGCTTGCGTGTCACACCCTCTTTCTTCTGACGCTCCATAAGTTCACGGTCGATGAAAGGCTTGTTCTCAACGAACTTTGTAAGCCAGTTAAGACCTGCCTCGATAGGCGATGTAGTATCGTCGATATCGTTACCGTAGAGGCAGAAGCCCTTCTCCAAACGGAGAGTATCGCGAGCACCAAGACCAATATTCTTAAGGCCGAACTCCTCGCCAACCTTCCACATAGCCTCCCAGATAGTGTCGGCATCCTCGTTGTACATATAGATCTCGCAACCACCCGAGCCTGTATAACCTGTTGTTGAGAGGATTACATCGCAACCTGCAACCTTGCAGAGTTTGAATGTGTAGTACTCCATATCCTCAACCTGCTCGTCGGTCATCTTCTGAACAAGCTTCATAGCCAAAGGACCCTGAATAGCGAGCTGTGCAGTCTTGTCTGAGCTATTCTCGAGCTCCTCGCCAGCCTTCATGCCATAAGCCTCACCCTGCTTGCAGATGTGAGCCCAATCCTTATCAATATTTGCTGCGTTCACGCAGAGCATATACTTCTCCTCGTTGAGACGGTATACCAAGATATCGTCTACGATACCACCCTGACCGTTAGGCATTGTTGTATACTGCACCTTGCCATCGAACAAATCGCATACGTTATTTGTAGTGATTCGCTGGAGGAACTCAGTAGCACGTGGGCCCTTAACCCAGATCTCGCCCATGTGGCTAACATCGAATACACCGCACTTCTCGCGTACGTTGATATGCTCATCGTTGATACCTGAGAACTCGATAGGCATATTGTAGCCTGCGAACTCTGCCATCTTTGCACCATTTGCAATGTGGTACTTTGTAAAAGCTGTAGTTTTCATTTGAAATTTTAGGTTTTAGATTGTTATTATGTTGTAATTTTATCCTCTTTTTTTAAGCCTTCGCTTTGACATCATCAGCCTTAGGTTGTGGTTTGAGGCCAATCCTCGGGCAACGCGTAAACTCCTTCTCTCTGTCGAAAAGGTAGCGATACGTAGTGTGCATCTTATGCTTGCGAGCACAAATGTAGCGCTCGACCATACGGTTCATTACAGGGTTGAAGTCTCCAATCCACGCAAACTCCACCGAACGGTATTTATTGCGATCCGTGCGCAGGTAGTTGTCCAACATCGCCTTCATAAAGCCCGACTCGACACCCTTACCCTGAAATTCGGGCGCGATACCAAAGACCATGGCGAAGATACGATCACATCTCTTTCGTATCTTCAAGTTCCACATCATACGTAGCTTGTTCACTATACCAAACTTACCGCGATACTTACCAATAAGGCAGTTGAGATCGGGTACCATGATAAAGAAACCGATAGGCTCGTTGTTGAAGTATGCGAAGTATATCAAATCTCTATCCACTATGGGGCGCAACATATCGGCCATAGAGCGCGCCTCCTGAGCGGTCATAGGCTGTACTCCCGTAAACAAAGACCACGCCTTATTATATATTGTGCGGAATTTCTCGGCTACCGAGTATAGGTCTTCATCACCAATAGAGGCAAAGCGATAACCTGGCGTAGACATCAACCTCTCAACTCTGTCGTATACCACTGCGTTCACATCGTCATCGTAGATGTTCCACACGTAGGTATTTTGGTTAAAGTAGTTCTGAAAACCGTAGTTCTCAAAGAGCGCCTTGTAGTATGGCAGATGATATGGATTTTCGAATAGAGGTTGATACTCATATCCCTCAACAAGCAGGCCCCACCACGCATCGCGCGAGCCGAAATTTATTGGGCCATCCATCGCCTCCATACCGCGCGCAGCAAGCCACTCACGCGAAGCATCAAAGAGCATATTTGCCACCTCCTGATCATCTATCGCCTCGAAGAATCCACAGCCTCCCGTAGGCTGCTCGTAGCTGTAGGCGTGCATCTTGTCATAGAACGCTGCAATACGACCTACGCACTCGCCCTCGGCATTGTGCGCCACCCAACGTATTGCCTCGCCATCCTTGAATAGCTTATTCTTTGCAGGGTCGAAAACCGCCTTGATAGAGCTATCAATAGGGCACACCCAATATGGATTATCCTTATACAACCTCTTGGGGAGCTCCAAAAATTCGCGCTCCAAACCTCGGTCTGCAGAGGTTACCTCCAATAGGGTATATCGTTTGCTTACCATATATCTTTCTCCAAGTTTGTTACTACAATAGTTAGGTACAGACATACAAAGATATACATTTTTTTCATAATAGATACTCTTACGCCGAAAAAATTAGCACTTTTTATCACCCTACTCAAATCGGAGTTTTGCAGATAAAAAACTTGTTTCTAATAGAATTTATACAGTTTATTAGCCATTTTATACATACTTTTGAAAAATTTGCATTACATTTGCAAAGGCAGACAGAAGCATATAAAAATTATTAAACTAATAAACAAGAAGAAAAACATGAAAAAGTTATCAATTATCTTAGCAGCAATATTTTTTGCCGCAGCATCGGCTTATGCAGTAACCGACGAGCTTATTAACGATGAGCGTCCCATAACCTTTGAGCAGCTACCTGCAACTGCACAGAGCTTTATCAAGAGCAACTTCGGCAAGGAGGATATTTCGTTTGTCATCAAGGACAAAGGCATCCTTTTTGATGAGTATAGCGTAGCTTTTGTTAATGGCAACAAGCTCGAGTTTGACGATAAGGGTGAGTGGACCGAGGTTAAGTGTCGCTATAGCGCTGTGCCTAACAACATTGTGCCACGCGAGATTAGCGACTATATAAAGGAGCATAACCCTTCAGCAAAGATTATCGAGATTAAGAGAGAGCGTAACGAGTGGGAGGTAAAACTTTCGGGAGGCTTAGAGCTAAAGTTTAACTCATCGTTCCGCCTCGTAGATATCGACGACTAACGATCAACAGGTCTTATTGAGAATAAAGGATTAAAGTTATGAGAAAGTTTTTGTTTGCATCAGTTTTTGCCCTCGCCACACTGGTTGGCGTAGGCTGTAGCGACGACTACAATGCACCAGCCGCCACACGTAGCGATTTCGAGATGCGCTACCCTACGGCTACGAATGTTGAGTGGGAGAAGAAGCATGGCTATGGCGTTGCGGAATTCATCCTCAACGGTCAGGAGTGCGAGGCGTGGTACACGAAGTCGGGAGAGTGGGTTATGACACGTTTCGACATTCTGTATAGCGACCTTCCCGCGGCAGTACGCAGCGCTTTCGAGCAGAGCTATGGCACACAGACCCCTATTGATGATGTTGAGAGATTGGAGCGCAACAACAACACGACAATCTATTACATCCAGGCCGAGACGGTTGTCAATGGTATTCCTGCAGAGATTAATTTGGAGTATGCTCCAGATGGCACCCTACTGCGTAATACGGTAGATGTCGACTATTTCGACTATTGGGATTATTACTTGTGGTAGTAGTTGCTACGCTGTGATGATTGCAGACCAGACGATGCGTTTGGTCTGCTTTTTTATTAGAAGGATTGTAGATGCGCCACTATCACGAAAACAATTTCTTGTCAGAGTGGTGCAGATGTGGTGCTGACATGAAAAAGCCACCGATGGGTAGTACTTGACGTACGTCCCATTGGTGGCTTTGATTGAAGTGCCGCAGATGCACCACTATCACGAGAAATTAATTTCTTGTTAGAAGGGGTCAGATTTGGCTATGACATGAGAAATGGCGGATGGGACATACTAAGCGTATTTCCCATTCGCCATTTTGATTGAAGAGTCAAAGATGGCCCCTTATCACAAGAAATTAATCGAAGGGATAGGCTGCTACAAAACAATCCTTCACGCGGAGCTCCTCCTGATGTGCCTTAAGATTAGCAATGGTCACATCACCTACGATGTAGTTGTAATCCTCGGATGAGTACTGCTCGCGGACTTTGGTGAAGTGTAGAAGGTTGCGCTGCTCGGCACTCTTGTAGCGGAAATATACACGGAAGGTGTGATCCATAGTGTAGGTAGGAAGCACCGAATCGTTGCGCTTCTTATACTCGTAGCGGTAGTTATAGCCACATGCCGTGATGTCGCTAAGCACTGCCGAGCCTGTAGGATGACCACCAGCACCACGACCAAACATAAACTGCTTATCGTAGAATAGACCCTTGATAACCACACCATTGAACTCATCTTCGACACTATATATATACTTATTGCGCGAGATAAGCTGAGGGATAACACACATAATGAGTCTGTCATCAACCTTCTCGACATGCGCTACGAGCTTGATGCGGCGATCCTTCTCACGCGCAAAGCGGATATCCGAGTCGTTCATCGTAGAGATACCATAGGTAAAGAGCTGATCAGGAGACACGTATACACCAAAGGCGTGAATTGTGATGATGATAAGTTTGTAGAGCGAGTCCCAACCGTCGATATCGAGCGTAGGATCACTCTCGGCAAAGCCCAAGTCCTGTGCCAACTTAAGAGCTGCATCATAGCTCATATGCTCGTTAAATATCTTCGAAAGTATGAAGTTTGACGAACCATTGAGGATACCCTTAACCGAGCATAGAAGATCGTTATCGTAGTACTCCTCAAGGTTACGGATTACAGGAATGCTACCACATGCTGAAGCATCGTAAAGCAACGGAGTGTTGTACTGCTCCTGAAGATCTATCAACTCGAGGATGTGGTGGCCAAGCATCTTCTTATTTCCCGATACTACGGGGATGCGGCTCTTCAAGGCACGCTTCACGATATCGTATGCAGCCTCGGCATCATCGATAACCTCGACAATGAGGTTGATATCCTTATCGTTGAAGATGTCGTCAGCATTATCCGTAAACTCGGCCGTTACACCGCGCTGCTTCTCGATATGGCGCACACATACGCGCTTAATCTTTACGTTATCTGAGTTGATACGACGCAATACATCGTATAGTCCATGACCTACATTACCAAAGCCAAATAGACCGATATTGATATTTTTCATAGTTAATAAATTTTCGTGTTCGTTGTATTATTCTCTGTCTTTCAAGAAGTTACATATAATCGTATTGAGTTTTTCGTGCTCCACAAGGAAGCCGTCGTGACCAAACTCCGACTCGATAAGGTGATACTCCACATCGGCAATATGCTCACGCATGGGCGTATGTGCCTCGGGTGGAAATAGGATATCGGAGCTGATAGCTACAACCAACGTACGTGCCTCGATGCGGCGTAATGCCTCGGCAATAGAGCCTCGACCACGCGCAATATTGTGCGAATCGACAGCCTCACTTAGGCGATAGTACGACAAGGCATTGAACCTACGGCGTAGCTTCTCGCCCTGATACTGCTGATAGCTATGTGCTCGACGCTCGAACGACACATCGTTGATATCGCCACTCTCCTGCTGCGTAGCATTGTAGGCCGCACCTCCACGATAGCTCATCAGCGCGATGCTTCGTGCAACAGCCATACCATTCAAACCTGCGTCATCGCTCTTCTCACCCCACGTAGGGTCAAGACGTATTGCCATACGCTGCGACTCGTTGAAGGCTGCAGCCCATGGCTCGGAGCAAGTTGTAGTCGCTATGAGTGCGAGGTTCTGAGCAAAGTGTGGCTCGGTAATAGCCCACTCCATACACTGGAAACCTCCGATAGAGCTACCTATGAGCAACTTAACACTCTCGATGCCGAGATGCTTGGCAAGTAGCTGGTGGCAAGCCACCATATCGCGCACGCTAACACGCGGAAAGTCGTAGTACCACTTCTCGCCCGTCGCTGGGTTGATGCTCAAAGGCGATGTTGTGCCGTAGTGCGAGCCGAGGAAGTTGGCGCAAACGATAAAGTAGCGCGTAGGATCCAGAAAACGGCCCTCCTCAACGGTATGGGGCCACCAATCTGCAACATCCGAATTGGCCGTAAGCGCATGACATACCCAAATTACATTATCCCTATCCTCATTGAGCGAGCCAAAGGTATCGTAGGCAATATCGAGGGATGGCAGTACCTCTCCCGACTCGAGCGTTATGGGCGCATTGTGTCGATATACTCCCCTCATACTACAGATTTGCTAGAGCCTGCTCATAGTCGGCGATAATATCCTCGACATTCTCCAAACCGAGCGATATACGAAGGAGCGTAGGTGTAATGCCTGCTGCACGCTTAGCCTCGTCCGAGAGCTGCTTATGAGTAGTTGATGCAGGGTGAGTTACGACCGATATTGAGTCGCCAATCATAGTCATATTGCCCGACAGCTTAAGGCTCTCGACAAACTTCACGGTGCTCTCCAACGTACCCTTAAGCTCGATGGTTAGCACAGCCGATGCGCCAAATTTGTAATATTTCTTAGCCAACTCATGGCTGGGATGATCCTCGAAGCCTACGAAGCTAACACGCTCCACCTTAGGATGGTTACGACAGAACTCCGCAAGTTTGTATGCCGACTCCACCTCGTGCTTAACACGCAACGACAAGGTCTCCAAGCCGAGCATCATAAGGTAAGCATCGAAAGGCGATGGGCAGCAGCCGAAATCGCGCATACCGTCCACTCTACACTTCACGATGAAGGCCTGCGAACCAAATGCCTCGTAGAGGTTCAAGCCGTGGTAGCCCTCCGATGGGCCGTCGATTGCGGGGAACTTACCGCAACCCCAATCAAACGTACCGCCATCGACGATAATACCGCCCATAGCCGTACCATGACCATTGATCCACTTTGTTGCCGAGTCGGTGATGATATCGGCACCCCACTCGAAAGGATTGCACAAATAGCCACCTGCGCCAAACGTATTATCCACGATAAGCGGAATGTTGTTCGAGTGCGCCACCTTGGCCAATGCCTCGATATCGGCTACACGACAAGTAGGGTTACCCATAGACTCTACGAACAGCGCGCGAGTATTCTCATCAATGAGCGCAGCCATATCCTCTGGCGAGTCGCTCTTAGCCAAACGGCACTCGATGCCGACGTTACGCAACGAGATAACAAACTGATTGTGCGTACCGCCATAGAGATAGGGCGATGCCACGATATTCTGTCCTGCGTTAGCGAGAGCCGTAATGGTAAGCAATATTGCCGACATACCAGCCGATGTTGCCAAAGCTCCTACACCACCATAGAGCGCAGCAACACGCTCCTCATAGGCCGCTGTTGTAGGGTTGTGAAGACGTGTATAGATGTAGCCAGCCTCGCTGAGCGTAAAGAGGTTAGCCGCATAATCGCACGTAGGGAAGTGGTAGGCAGCTGTTGGATGAATAGCGATACCTCGTGCCTGCGAAGCATCTACGTGATAGCCGCCATGTATCTGAAGTGTCTCGAAATGTAGTTTTCTATCTGACATAACTATATAATTTTCTTTTTAATTACAAAATAAAACTGCGTAGACCTACCTCTTGGTGGCCACATAACTTAGTATAGGATAATTAGCAGTACGTAACCGCAAAATGAAATAATATGCGCCTATCGGCACATTCGCATATACCTACGTCCAACGACGATAACACCCACCATCACGGCGGCTGTCTGCCTGTTGTAGATATGTTGTTTAGCTCTCATCGGGTCGTAGTAGTTAGTGCAAAGTTAAACAATAAATTATAAATTTGCAAAAAATTTATTATCTTTGTAGCTACAAACCAATATCACACAAGATATGATACAGAGATTGGATATTTGCTACGAGCACTACGACTCGTTCAACGAGCTAAATGCCGCCGACCGAGAGCTTATAGTCGAGGCCGAGGCTGCGACAGCAACAGCCAATGCTCGCTACTCCAATTTTAGAGTAGGTGCTGCCGTAAGACTACGTAGCGGACGCACGCTCCACGCCTCGAACTTCGAGAGCGAGGTCTATCCCGCAGGGTTGTGCGCCGAGCGTTCACTCCTATTCTATGTCGAGGCCAACTATGGCGATGACCCTGTCGAGGCGCTTGCCATAGCCTCCAACCCATCGGAGAGGGAGTGCTACCCTTGTGGCCAATGCCGACAGGTGATTGTCGATGTCGAGCGACGACAGCAAAGCCCAATACGTGTGATTATGAGCGGTAGCGGAACAGCTACCATAGTAGATAGCGCAGAGAAACTTTTACCATTTACATTCAAACTATAATGTTTACAATTAACGACATACTCTACGAGGATAACCACCTACTTATCGTAAATAAGCACTGCGGCGACCTCGTACAGAGCGACCCCGACGGCACGGAGGCTATCGAGGACGAGATCAAGTCAATGATCAAAATTCGCGACCACAAGCCCGGCGCAGTATTCCTCGGCGTAGTACACCGCATTGACCGCCCTGTGAGTGGCGCAGTAATCTTTGCCAAGACATCGAAGGCCTTGGCTCGCCTCAACGAGATGATTCGCAAGGGCGAAATTAAGAAGACCTATTGGGCAATTACCGAGAGTCGCCCCGCAGAGGAGGAGGGTGAGTTGCGCCATTGGATTGCACGCGATCCTAAGAGCAACCGCTCACGTGCCCACATTCGTCCTAAGGGCGATGCTAAGGAGGCATTGTTAAACTACACCGTACTTGGCGCATCGACCAACTACACGCTTTTGGAGGTAGACCTCAAGACAGGTCGTCACCACCAGATACGCGCTCAGCTCTCAGCCGTAGGCTGCTCGATCAAGGGCGATTTGAAGTATGGTGCAAAGCGTTCGAATAAGGATGGTGGCATATCGCTACACTCTCGTCGCGTAGAGTTCGCACACCCCGTAGGTGGCAAGGTTATCACCGTTACTGCCCCCGTACCCAAGAACGACAATCTCTGGACCTTCTTCGAGGAGGCACAGGGATAAATCCACTGAGGTATTATGCGTCTACTTATACAACGTGTTAGCGAGGCACGCTGTCACATCGACGGCACGATATTTTCCGAGATTGGCCGCGGCCTTATGGTGCTCGTGGGCGTAGGCTACGACGACACAGCAGAGGATATTGAGTGGCTCACCAAAAAGCTCGTACAGCTACGTATCTTCGACGATGAGGCAGGTGTTATGAACCTCTCGGTAACCGATATTGGCGGCGAGGTAATGCTCGTCAGCCAATTCACGCTCCACGCCATGACCAAGAAGGGCAACCGTCCCTCATGGATTAAGGCTGCCCCCGAGGCGATATCCAAGCCCCTCTACGAGAACTTTGTACGCAGCGTGGAGCAGGCCCTGGGTCGTAAGGTTGCAACGGGTAGCTTTGGCGCAGATATGAAGATAGAGCTTACGAACGATGGCCCTGTGACCATCTGGATCGACTCGAAAGCCAAGGAATAACGATATTGAAAAACTAAGTTAAGATGAAGAAAATAGTTTTCTCCTTAGTCGCTGCGATAGGACTAATCATTGCCGCTTGCGAAAAGGAGGATTTATTTATGTGCTCTATTGCGGAGATGTACGTAAAGGAGGTCGGCGAGACATCCGCTACGCTTGCAGCTATTGTAAATTGCTCCGACTACACAGTTGTCGAGGAGATGATGTTTGCCGTAGGCCGCACGGGCAGCGACAAATATGAATGGTACTCCGCAGACAAAGGTCGCTTTATTTCGACACATGTAACAGAATTGGAGCCCGATACGGAGTATAATTACTATGTCTTGGTGCGTGCCAATGGAGAGTCGTGGAGACTACCCGAGAGTAGATTTACGACACTTGAGGAGAGCGAAGCCCCCTCGCTTGAACTATCTGTGCAATCGCTAAGTTTCACAAACAGAGAGGAGAGCCTTAGTTTTGATATTAAGGCGAACTGCGATTGGCGCATTGAGGTATCGTATCGCAGCGATATAAACTGGCTTGAAGTAGCACCCACCGAGGGCAGTGGCAATGCAAGAATCTCGGTATCTGCCACTGAGAATAGCAGCGACGCTGTTCGCGAGGCGACAATCAGCGTTATTGCACTCCACCCTGCGCTCGAGGATATGACAGCAAGCACGATCAAGGTTACTCAATCTTCCGACAGTACTGATGAGGGTGACAACGACGATAGCACCGACGAGGATGGCGACGACGACAACACCGACGAGGAGGGCGACGGCGACAACACCGACGAGGAGGGCGACGACGACAACACCGACGAGGGTGGCAACGACGACAGCACCGATGAGGGTGGCAACGACGACAACACCGATGAGGAGGGTGACGATGACAGCACCGACGAGGGTGGCAACGACGACAACACCGACGAGGGTGGCAACGACACCGATGAGGGCGGCAACGACACCGATGAGGGCAACGACGACACCGATGAGGGTGGCGACGACACCGACGAGGGCGGCAACGACACCGATGAGGGTGGCGACGACAACACCGACGAGGGTGGCAACGACGATGTTCCAGTCGACACTAAAACTATCTCTGAGATTTTATCACTTGGCAAGGGCGCAACAATCGATGGCACAATCGAGGCTATTGTAGTATCCAACCGAGACCTTAACAACCTCACATCAAAGAAGGGTATGTATGTACAAGATGCTACGGGAGCTCTTCAGTTCTACCTCGCCGCAAATCACGAGTACGCATTCGGCACGAAACTTAGAATTGATCTCACGGGAAGCAAACTCGGCGAATACAATGGTGCGGTACAGATTAGCAACTTTGCACTCGACAAGATATCGGTAGTATCGACCAACAACAGCGTTACGCCAAAACAAGTAAGCATCACCGACTTCCTTGCCAACAAGTACGAAGGTGAGTACATCGCGATTGATGGTGTACAGGTAGCCGACAGCGACCTTTCGAAGAGCTGGGTGGTAAACAACAGCCACACGTCAATAAAGATCGAGGATGAGTACGGCAACACATTCGTTGTATTCTCATCGAAGTACGCTACATTCGGCGCCGAAAGCGTGGCTCAAGGCTCTGGCACGATCAAGGGCATAGCGTCAATTAACAATGGCAACATACAGATTATCTTCGCCCAGAAATCCGACTACGCTGGCCTTACAGGCAAACGCTTCGGCGAGCAGGTGGATGAGGACAACGATGATAACGACAAGGACGACAGCGATAACGACGACAACACATCGTCGGGTAAGAGATATCGCTCGGGATGGTATGAGCTCCCCACTGAGGCAGACCTCAATGGCGATGGTCGCGACGACAATAACTCGACACTCTACTACGCTCACCATCTATGCGCTGGTAGCGAGCAGAATGCTCAAAGGTCAGGCAAGGCGCGTAACTACTCGGTATGTTTCAGCAGCGAGCACCACTGCCCAGTGTGGGTAGCAGCACCTCGCCACAGCATGTACCGAGGCAGTTCAGGCCGCACAGAGGCCTATGGCAAGGATCCCGACATCCCTGCAGATATTCAATATAGCAGCAAGCAAACGGGCGGAGGATGCAATAAAGGCCACATGGTAGGATCGGCAGAGCGTACTTCATCATCGGCAACAAACAAGCAGGTATTCTACTACACGAATATCGCACCTCAATATAGCGACACATTCAACACTGGAGGCGGCGCGTGGAACAATCTCGAGGATCACATCGACGGTTTGGTTTGTGCCGACACGCTCTATGAGGTCGTTGGCTGCTACTTCGAGCAGTATACCGATGCGTATGGCAATATGGGTGAGCCTGCAAAGATATCGTTTGGTGGCCGTAGCGATGTGTCGCGTCCCACGATGTTCTACTACGCTTTGCTACGCACAAAGAAAGGCAACTCTGGTAAGAGCGTCAAGGATTGCTCGGCATCAGAACTTCAGTGTGCCGCATTTGTGATATGC
>JAFYXB010000070.1 GCA_017546345.1 Alistipes sp.
CAACAGCGGCTGGCAGCTATACGCTCTATGCCGAGCGCAATGGCGTAAAGTCGGCAAACATAACTATCGTTGCCGAGCAGTCGGGCAATACGGGCAAGAGCATCGTCTTTGCCGAGGGCGTAACACTAAACTCGGGCTGGTACGATGTGAATAAGATGGCTCAGGGCAACAATGGTGATATCAATATGTGTTGGGCAGCAGCTGCATCAAATATGATTCAGTGGTTCCAGGATCGTTATGTTGCAGCTGGCAAGAGCCTTCCTGCAAATGCTATCAACGGCCCTGGTACAGTGCACCATAGCGGCTCGAACTTCAGCCGTACTTACGAGTTGGCTCTGATGGATATGTATCTTACAAAGTGGAACAACCACCGAGGTGGTAGCGTAGAGTACGCTATTCCTTGGTACTTCGAGAATAACCTCTATGGCGGTCAGTATGCCCAGAAGGAGTACACAGCCTACCCAGAGTCTAATGGTGGCTACTGGAGTAGCGTGTGGAACAGCGTAAAATCGAATATGTACACAGGCTATACCGACGGCTTCTTCTCAGGGATGTACACTTGTTGCTACATTAACTATAATTGGACCAACTCAAACCAAGCTGATACCCGCATGAAAGGTTTTGCTAATATGATTGCGGATGCATTTAAGTATGGCATGGCAAGTTTGACGCTCTCTGAGAGCTCTACACTTTCCAGCAACCACCACGCTGTAACCCTTTGGGGATATGAAATCGACAACAGCACAGGCTATATCACTCGATTGTGGATTACTGACTCTGACGACATCAATAAGGAGCCTAAGACCGCATTGCTCAATGAGTATAGCGTAAGCATTGGCTCTGGCAGTTCACACATTAAGCTGACAGGTGATACTAAGTATAGTGCACTATATGTTGTATCAATTCACCCATTCTCGGGCTACGGTTCAGCTGGCAAGTAAAACAAAAAGCGACAAAGCGTTGGATGGAGTGCTCAAAATGTAGCACTCCATCTTTTTTATACGTAGTATAATTCCAATTTTCCCATATTTTTTGTAACTTTGCACCAAATTGTGAATTAACTAAAAACACTATATAATTATGACAATTGAACTCAGTGAACAGGAACAGCTACGCCGCCAATCGCTTAAGGCTTTGCGCGAGTTAGGTATCAACCCCTACCCCGCAGCACGCTACGAGGTTACGGCTACAGCACGCGAGATTGCCGAGAAGTACGACGCCGAGAAGGGTAACTACTCGGAGGTATCTATCGCAGGACGTATCATGAGCCGCCGTATCATGGGCTCAGCATCGTTCTTCGAGCTTCAGGACTCAACAGGCCGTATTCAGGTTTACATCCGTCGTGACGACATCTGCCCCGAGGGCGACACAACACTCTACAACACCGTATTCAAGAAGCTCTTGGATATCGGCGACTTTATCGGCGTAGAGGGTTTTGCATTCCTCACAAACACAGGCGAGTTGTCGGTACACTGTAAGAAGTTTACCGTACTCTCGAAGTCGGTACGCCCTCTTCCCGTTGTTAAGCAGAAGGATGGCCAGACATTCGACGCACTTACCGATCCCGAGGTGCGCTACCGCCAGCGTTACTTGGATCTCGTGGTAAACCCCCACGTTAAGGATACATTCCTCAAGCGTGCTAAGATCATGCAGACTATGCGTGACTTCTTCAACGAGCGCGGTTACTTGGAGGTTGAGACACCTATCCTTCAGCCTATTCCTGGTGGTGCATCGGCACGTCCATTCATCACACACCACAACGCATTGGATATCGATTTCTACATGCGAATCGCTACGGAGCTCTACCTCAAGCGTCTTATCGTAGGTGGCTTCGATGGTGTTTATGAGTTCGGCAAGAACTTCCGCAACGAGGGTATGGATCGTACGCACAACCCCGAGTTTACATGTATGGAGATCTACGTTGCATACAAGGACTATATCTGGATGCAGGAGTTTACGGAGCAGATGCTCGAGCGTGTGGCGATGGCAGTAAATGGCACTACGGATGTAGAGATCGAGGGTAAGACCATCTCGTTCAAGGCTCCTTTCCGTCGTATCACTATGACCGACGCTATCAAGGAGAAGACTGGCTACGACATCACAGGTCAGAGCGAGGAGCAGTTGCGCGAGGCTTGCCAGCGCCTCAACGTCGAGATCGACGAGACGATGGGTAAGGGTAAGCTTATCGACGCTATCTTCGGTCAGTACTGCGAGGAGCACCTCGTACAGCCTACATTCGTTACAGACTACCCTATCGAGATGTCGCCATTGTGCAAGCGTCACCGCGATAACGAGGATCTCACGGAGCGTTTCGAGCTCTTCGTAAATGGTAAGGAGCTATGTAACGCATACTCGGAGCTCAACGATCCTATCGACCAGCTTGAGCGCTTCCAGGAGCAGATGCGACTCTCGGAGAAGGGCGACGACGAGGCGATGGTTATCGATATGGACTTCGTACGCGCTTTGGAGTATGGTATGCCTTCATGCTCAGGTATGGGTATCGGTATCGACCGTCTTACAATGTTTATGACCGGCGAGACATCTATCCAGGATGTATTGTTCTTCCAAACAATGCGCCCTGAGAAGATGGTGGTAGCCGATACAGAGGAGGTATATACCGAGGCAGGTATCCCTGCAGAGTGGGTTGCTGTAGTGCAGAAGATGGGTTACATCACCCTTGAGGCCTTCCGTAACACCGCATCAACAGGTGGTATGAAGCTCTTCAACGACCTCTGTGGCTTCAACAAGAAGAATAAGCTTGGCCTTGCTACTGCCGAGATTAAGGCGTGGATCGAGGCTCAGGCTCAGTAATTAATGTATAATATTAAAAAAGTATAAAGCAATGAGAAAGAAGATTGTAGCAGGTAACTGGAAGATGAACACCTTGCCCACAGAGGGCGTAGAGCTCGCAAAGGGTGTAGCTGCTGGCCGCAAGGATGTTTGCGACTGCGTAACTCTTATCGTATGCCCTCCCTTCACACACCTCAGCTCAGTAATCGAGACTCTTAAGGGCTCGAACGTAGAGGTAGGTGCTCAGGATTGCGCATCGGAGGCTAAGGGTGCCTACACAGGTGAGGTTGCAGCATCTATGATTGCTGCTCTCGGCTGCAAGTATGTTATCCTCGGCCACTCGGAGCGTCGTCAGTACTATGGCGAGACATCTGAGACTTTGAATAAGAAGATGGCTCAGGCATACGCCAACAACCTCACTCCTATCTACTGCGTAGGTGAGAACCTCGAGGAGCGCGAGGCAGAGCGTCACTTCGATGTTGTTAAGGCTCAGATCGAGGAGGTAGTATTCAACCTCTCAGAGGAGCAGTTCCGCAACCTTGTTATCGCATACGAGCCTGTATGGGCTATCGGTACTGGTAAGACAGCTACTGCAGATCAGGCACAGGAGATTCACGCATATATCCGCGAGGTACTCCGCTCGAAGTTTGGTGCTGCGGCAGAGGAGTGCGCTATCCTCTATGGTGGCTCTTGCAAGCCTTCGAACGCTGGCGAGATCTTCGCTAAGGCAGATGTTGATGGTGGTCTTATCGGTGGCGCTGCTCTTGTAGCAGATGATTTCCTCGCTATCGGCAAGGCGTTCTAATCGCAATAAAGATAATGGAAAGGACTATTCCGTGAAGGAGTAGTCCTTTTTTTGTTAGAATAGGTTTAAGTACCACCGATTAGCTATACAAAAAATTCTTGTCAGAGTGGTGTAGATGTGGTACCTACATGAAAAAGCCACCGATGGAGAGTACTTGATGTACGTCCCATTGGTGGCTTTAATTGAAGTGCCGCAGATGCGCCACTATCACAAGAAATTAATTATATAAGGATGAACAAGTAGAACGCTGCACCTAAGGCGTAACCCAACAATACGGGAAGCGAGAACTTCTTAAGGTAGTAGCCAAACGAAATCTTCTCCATACCCATAACCGTAACACCCGATGCCGAGCCGATGATGAGGATGCTACCACCCGTAACGGCACAATAGGCAAGGAAGGTCCAGAAGGCACTATCGGCAGCGAAGATGCCCGACTCGGCAATAGGATACATACCCATAGTTGCCGAAACCAAAGCCACGTTGTCGAGGAACGATGAGCATACGCCCAACACCAATGCGATAATATTCTTGTCGGCAAACGTATCGCTGAGGAAGTTTGCCATAATCGTTAGCTGACCTGTAACGATAAGCGCCTGCACCGACATCAAGATACCGAGAAAGAAGAATACGGTACTGATATCAACACGCGAGAATGAGCGGTGTACACGAAGCTCTTGCACACGCTCATCTGTCGAGTGTGCGTAGCGACGATCGGTAACAAACCACAAGGCCACAAGGCCGAGCAATACACCCATAAATGGGGGCAACTCGATAAGCGTCTGCAACACAGGCACCATAGCCAACGAGCCGAGGCCGATGTATAGCACACGGCGACGCATCTTATCCTCAACGGGCGAGGTCTCATCCGTAGCCGTAAGAGGCTCTACGGTAGCACCCTTGGGCAACATAAACGTAGTGATGCAAAGGGGCACGAGAAGCATAAGCAACGCGGGAAGAACGAGCGTAGTGATTTGGTGCAATGCAGACACGTTACCTCCAGTCCAGAGCAACAGCGTGGTAACATCACCAATAGGCGACCACGAGCCACCAGCATTCGACGCAATGATAATCATCGAGCTGAAGATAAGGCGCGTATTACGCTCGGGGATAAGGCGACGTGCGATGGCTATCATAACGATAACCGTTGCCAAGTTGCCGAGCAATACCGACATAAAGAATGTCACTAAGCACAACACCCACAACAACTTACGCTGCACGTTGGTTGTAATAGCCTTAGAAATTATGCTAAAGCCTCCGTGCGTATCGATGATGTCGATAATAGCCATAGAGCCAAGCACGAAGAAGAGCGTCGTAGCTACATCACCCAAACCCTCGACAAGCTTAAACTCGACAAACTCGAAGGCGAGCTGGTGTGTAGGGATCTCTCGAAGTGCTGGGAAGGCATCGAAAAATTGACGGGCATGCACGGGAGGGTTGATAAGCAAGAACTCCTCGGCATTAATAATGAAGAGCATCCACAACACGATAGACATACACACGGCCGTAGCTGCCTTATTGACACGGATGACATCCTCGAAGGCGATGGCCAAGATACCGATGATAAAGATTATCGGCATAAGGTAGTAACTAAACATAGGCTTAGATTATTATTGTGTAAAACAACGCAGAGTCTTAAATCGGGAGCTTGTGACTCCCAACTTAAGACTCTGCAGTTATATTAAGCGTCGTTCAATAATGCGAACTGCTTAGGGCTTAGAAACGGAGGCTACGAGCAGCCGTCAATGCCTCGATGTCACCAACGAATACGGGAAGTTCACCCACCTCGCGAACGATCTCAGGCTCGACGAACTCCACTACCTCGCTCCATACGCACTCCATAGTAGGATTGAGGCTCTCAAGGCTATAAACCATAGACTTAGAAGCCTTGTATGCCTCGACAGTATTGCCAGCTACAGCATCAACATAAGCCTGAAGCTCTGCGATATCGCCTGTCTTCTGCTTAGGAGTTACTGCCAAGCGACCTACCTTACCCTCATTGCCATTAGCATCCATAGCGTAAGCCAACGCTGTCTGTGCGATATCCCACTCAGCAACATAGAAGTTGTAAGGAACTGCAATATTCAAAGTATCCCAGTAGCCCTTGAGCTCAGAGATGATATACTGATCAGACTTAGCATCTGCTGAAGAATCTGTCACATCACCCTCCGTGAAGCCACCGAAGAGAGCTGTAGCACCCTCGATATTCTTGTGATCAACAGCTACGATAACGCGACCTGCTGTAAGACCTGAATTGCCAAATACCGAGCCATTCTCCTCGTTACCATCGTAGATACCCAAAAGCTCCACGCTTGGAGTAACGCTACCAACAGCCGTTGTCTTAGCGATAACCTCGCTATATACGCAACGTGCGAAGGTACCTGTCTTAGCGTCGATTGCCAAAACATAGCCGATGTACTCTCTCTCAGGATAGAGGTTTGCGATGTAGTACTTACCATCGCCATTGCGATACATGTGGCTGCACTTCTCCAAAGCCTCCTGATATGTAAGACATGGGTTCTGACCCTCCATACACATCTGCATAAGCTGTGAGAGTGTACCAGACGAAGCTGTGATAGCAGCCTGTGGATCGAAGCCCTCAGCATAAGCGATACCTGGCTGGTAGTAGATTGTAGGATCCTCAGCATTGATCTCCAAGTAGAAATCGTAAGGACCTACATCTGTAGCCTTGAACTCGAACTCTGCAGTCATAGGATCGCCCTGCTTAGATGTCATAAACGATACGTATACAGGAGCAGATGTTACTGTACCTGGATTAGAGTCGTACTCGCCAGTCTCAGCGTCGATAACAGTGCCGTATGTTGGGTTGAGATCGTAGCTAAATACTACGATGTAGTACTCCGTCTCAGCGAGGTTGAGCTCTACCTTGTTCTCGCCTGTGAGGTCTACAACACCCTTCGAAGGCTCCTGGTGCATAAGCTCACCATTGTCACCCCAGTAGTAGATGTACTCCGTAACAGCGTGGTTAGCAACATCGATAGGCTTCGCACCCTTAGTCTTAGTATCGATGTAGTTGATGTAGTAGTAGTACTCAGCATTGAGATCCGAAGGTGTGATGCGCACCTCAGCAGAGTAGTTGTCGATGTTGAACACCTCAACGTCGAATGTAAGGCTGTTAGCAGCCGCCTCACCAGAGTTGAAACGTACCTCGTGTACCTCTGTGCATGGAACAACAGCATCGCCCTCGACAGCAACCGCTGCAACAAGGCTGGTGTACTTAGTCTTAGGAGTAAGACCTGCTGCGTTTACTGTACGCTTGCCTGTGAATACCTCCTTGCGAAGGAACTCCTCTGTAGATGTATAGCTCTCCTTGTTTGTCTGGAGGAAGTTGTTGTAGAACTCGTTGATATCCCAGCCATACTCACCCTCAGCGTCGGTGTAGCTCTTGTAAGTATCTACATCAACAACCATGATGTGCCAAGGCTGCTCATCGTTAGAAGGTGTTACTGCCAACGCTGCGCTGTTGTTCGCAACATTAGCCTTAACCTCGAATGTGCAAGATGCTACGGGGTTAGCCTGAGTCTTGAACTTAGCCTTAGCAACATCTGAGCATGCTGCGTAGTTCTCGTCTACGTTTACAGCAAATGCCAAAAGATAGTAGCTTGTCTCGGCATTAAGACCTGCAACCTCACCCTTCTCGACAACACCTGTCTTTACTACACCTGCCATGATGTCGGCAAATGTCTTCTCCTCGGTTGCTGTTGCGTTGATCTCGGCGTAGATCTTCTCTACGATCTCTACGTCAGTTGCGCAGCTCTCAACAGCAGTTGAGGGGTATACGAATACTACGTACTCATCCTCCAAAGATGAGGGAGTAAGATTGTAGTTTACAGCATTGCGTGTTACCTCAAGAACCTCCATCTTGAAGGTCATCACCTCCTCGGGAGTAGGCTGCTCTGGACCAGGCGTTGGATCTGGATCTGGAGTCTTCTCACACGCTGCGAGCGACAAGGTAAATGTCGCCAATAGCATCATTAACCAATTGATTCTTTTCATAGTAATAGTTATAAGTTGTTAATTAGTAATTATTTACCCCCCTTATCACACTCTACTTCTTCTCCTTAATCTACCTCCGGATACTGTTTTCGATTACTACACGCTCCGAATAGCTACGATACAGAGATGGTATAGAGTTAGGACAAAAACACATTTTGCATTACAAATATATAAATTTTTAATCTATATGCAAAATTTCATTACTTTTTTGTATCCGATAAGGTTATTAATGAGTGAGATGTCAAAACGATACGCTCCTCAGACGCAGTTTCAGTTTGCGCACCAAAGACTCAGCGCTAAGCGACAAGGCCACAACCAGATTGATTAGCACCTCAGCTATAATTTCTTGTTAGAAGGGGTTAGATGTGCCTCGATAAAGAAATTGCCCCAGATGGGTAGTACTTGATGTACATTCCATTTGGTGGCATTGATTGAAGCGGCGCAGATGCGCCACTATCACGAGAAATTAATTTCTTGTTAGAAGGGGTTAGATGTGGCCTCGATAAAGAAATTGCCCCAGATGGGTAGTACTTGATGTACGTCCCATTTGGGGCAATGATTGAGAGGTCGCAGATGACCCCTTATCTCAAGAAATTATTACTCTTCGTCAGTATCAGTGTAAGCCTTCAACAACTTATCCTGTACATCTGATGGCACCTGCTCGTAGGTTGCAAACTGCATAGTGTAGGTTGCAGCACCTGAAGTGAGTGATGACAACGATGTAGAGTAGCGGTAAAGCTCTGCAAGAGGCACACGTGCGTTAAGACGATCGAAGCCCTTGTCTGACTCCATACCCATAATCATAGCACGACGGTTCTGCAAGTCGCTCATCACAGCACCCATATACTCGCTTGGTGTAAGTACCTCAACGTTGTAGATAGGCTCCATAATCTTAGGACCAGCATTACGGAAGGCATCCTTAAATGCGTTACGTGCCGCAAGCTTGAACGAGATCTCGTTTGAATCTACTGGGTGCATCTTACCATCGTAGATAATAACGCGGATGTCGCGAGCGTAAGAACCTGTAAGCGGACCCTCGTCCATCTTCTCCATGATACCCTTCAAGATAGCAGGCATGAA
>JAFYXB010000071.1 GCA_017546345.1 Alistipes sp.
AGCCATACGTTACCCGACTCTGTCTTACCAAACTTCGTACCGTCAGCCTTAGTGATAAGCGGACATGTAATAGCAAAAGCCTCAGCCTCTGAGCCAAGCTTACGGCGGATAAGCTCAGTACCTGTAGTGATGTTACCCCACTGGTCTGCACCACCGAGCTGAACTTTGCAGTTGTACTCGTTGTAGAGGTGCAAGAAGTCGTAGCCCTGCAAGAGCTGATATGTGAACTCGGTAAACGACATACCGTCACCCTCGCCATTAAAGCGCTTCTTAACCGAGTCCTTAGCCATCATGTAGTTTACGGTGATGCACTTACCGATGTCGCGCGCAAAGTCGAGGAACGAGAACTCCTTCATCCAGTCGTAGTTGTTTACGAGCAATGCGTGATTCTCGGCCTCAGAGTCGAAGTCGATAAGGCGTGCAAGCTGATTCTTGATAGCCTCCTGGTTGTGACGCAACGTAGCCTCGTCAAGCAAGTTACGCTCCTGTGACTTACCCGAAGGATCGCCAATCATACCTGTAGCACCACCAATAAGGGCGATAGGACGGTGTCCACACATCTGGAAGTGCTTCAAAATCATAACACCTACGAGGTGACCGATATGCAACGAGTCGGCCGTAGGGTCGATACCCAGATAGGCCGTAGTCATCTCCTTCTGCAACTGCTCCTTAGCACCAGGCATAATCGTATGGATCATACCACGCCACTCGAGCTCCTGTACAAAATCTTTAATCATTGTTGTCTATAGTTTTATTAAATTCAAATTTCCTTACTTTACACCGTATGTAATAACTTATATTGAGCCGCCCGTTACTCCTCCTCGCCATAATTTTTGTCAGAAGAGGTTAGATACAACGCTCGGCGAAATTCGAGGCGATGGGCCGTACTTTGGTGTACTGCCCATTGACGAGACATTTCGTTAGCGGCAGTAGATGGCCTCTTATCACAAAAATTATTGGGCATCAAGACCGAGCTCCTCAATCATCGTCACCAACGCCGCATTCTTGTTTGTCAAGAACTTTAATCTATCCTCAAGCGTTATCGGCTTGGCAGTCTTAACCTTCTCGTTTACCACAACCTTAAGCTCTACGAAGCCCTCAACGCCCGCATGAGCTGCCAAATCGCCCATCCACTCGCGCGAGTCGCGCAACAGATCGTCGCCAATCTCCTTCGAGGCGACACTCACCGTTACCGTATTGGCCTCGACACGCATCGTCTCGAAAATCACACCGTAGCGAGGCTTTGTTGCCATAAGTCGCTCTACGTACGATGCCTTTGCTGCATTTAGCTTCGCCTCGCTCTGCGGATCGACATTCGACACACTCTCCACCTCGGCATCGCCATCCTGCGCAGTTCCTCGCTTGGCATCGTCGCCCATCATCGCATTGATCGAGAAGCCCGACTTCACAGCCTTGAGCGTAGCTATACGGCGTACGGGACGCTCCGCCGCAGGTTCTGCGCCCACCACTGCGGGCTGAGGCGCGGGCTGCACCACCGATGCAGGTTGAACTGCAGACTGAGGTGTAAGCGCGGGCTGTGGGGCTGGCACTGGCTGAGGCGCAACACTTGGCTGTGGAGCTACTACGGGCTGCGGCACCGCAGGTGCCACACCGCCCATCACAAGCTCGGGGAGCGCAAACGACGTTGCGAAGCTCGCCTCTGCTACCTCACTATTTTTTTTTTGACCGAGACCTGCCAATTTCATAAGTCCCAGTTCCACAAGTAAACGTTGATTCGACGACTGTCTGAGGCGACCATCCGCCTCCGTGAGCAGCGATATGCCATTGAAAAGGAAGGCCTCATCACACGCCGCTGCCTGTGCTCTATACCTCTCGACAAGCGCTCCGGTGAACTCCACGAGCGATGCTGCAGGCCCCTTGGCCATTAGCAAATCGCGCAGATGAGCATTCAGTCCCGCCACGAACACCTGAGGTGAAAAACCACGCGAAAGCACCGCATCGAAGGTGATGAGCGCATCGGTATAGCGGCCCTCACGCAACATATCCGTAAGCGTGAAGTAGGTATCGTAGTCCAAGACATTGAGCGTAGCTGCCACATCCTTATAGTTGAGGCTATTGCCGCAGAACGACACAGCCTTATCGAACATCGACAACGCATCACGCATACCGCCATCAGCCTTATGAGCGATAAGGTTGAGCGCCTCGTCATCTGCCGTCACACCCTCCTTGTCGGCAATGTAACGCAGATACTCCACACCATCCTCAACCTTGATGCGGTTGAAGTCGTAGATCTGGCAACGCGAAAGGATTGTAGGGATAATCTTGTGCTTCTCGGTAGTCGCAAGCACAAAGATAGCGTGGCGTGGTGGCTCCTCCAAGGTCTTGAGGAAGGCGTTGAATGCCGCAGACGAGAGCATATGAACCTCGTCGATGACAAATACCGAGTAGCTACCCTGCTGTGGGATGATACGCACCTGCTCGATAAGGTTGCGAATATCGTCTACCGAGTTGTTCGACGCAGCATCGAGCTCGTGAACATTGAGCGAGCGACCCTCGTTGAACGAACGGCACGACTCACACTCGTTACACGCCTCACCAGCCTGTGGATTAAGGCAGTTTACGGCCTTAGCAAAGATACGAGCACAAGTCGTCTTACCGACACCTCGCGGACCACAAAAAAGGTAGGCGTGAGCAAGCTGTCCACGCTCTATGGCATTCTTGAGTGTTGAAGTGATATGACGCTGTCCCACAACCGATGCAAAGGTCGCGGGGCGATATTTACGTGCTGAAACAACAAAATTCTCCATAACAGGACAAAGATACTAATTTTTTCGTGACTACGCACGCGTGCGCATACTTTTTTCGTTCAGCCCGATTGTATTTCGGACAAAACTCCTATCTTTGCAAAGGTGTTAATCGAGAAAACAGAGATTAAAAGATGAAAAACATAAAATACATATTTGCCTCAGTATTGCTCTTGATTGCAAATATTTCTACTGCACAAAATATTGATACAACGGGCTTTAACCTTATAGTTTTAGGCGATACACAGCCTCAAACCGAGGAGCAACTCGCGCGCTTCGAAAGCGAGATTATGCCCTCGATTGCCGCTATTGTTGCCGAGTATAACCTTGAAGACAACATCCCCGAAGCGATACTCATCACGGGCGATGTTGTATGGGACACAATGGAGTTTTTGCCACGCATCAAGGCGATGTTTTCGGGATTGGGCGTACCCCTTTTCACCGTCCCCGGAAACCACGACTACGACCGCAAAATCGAGGGGCGCGAGAGGCGTGCGCTACGCGATTATTGCCGCACATTTGGCAAGCGTTACTACGCTACAAAACTCGGTGAGCAGACACTCATCTGCCTCGACAACATATTGTACAACAACTACTTCGACTACTCGTTAGGCATTGATAAAGCGCAGATGCGTTGGCTAAAGCGCACCCTACGCCACACGCCACAAGATAGACCTCTGCTTATCGCCATGCACGCCCCAGCATACGACTCTCGCAAGGGGGTAGCCATACCCTATGCACAGGAGATTATTGAGCTTGCGGGCGAGCGTGAGCTACACCTTATCACAGGCCACGGACACCGCAACAACACCTTCGATATTGCACCAAACGTCATCGAGCATAGCGTGGCACAGGTCAACGGAAACCTCTGGTTTGCACCCATTTGCGCCGACGGCACGCCACGTGGTGTACTTATCGTCGAGGGTCGCAACAACGACATCAAGTGGCACTTCCGCACACTTGAGCACCCCGCAGAGCACCAAATGGTGGCATGGAGCGAGGGCGAAGTGAGAGATAATGAAGAGTATGTAGTTGTAAAGATTTGGGGGGTAGACTCAAAATGGAGAGTGCAGTGCAGCGAGGATGGCACGATATGGCACGATATGGAGCAGATAACAATCATCGACCCCGAGTATATCAATTATGTGGAGAATGAGGCAGACTACCCCGAGATTATCATGGAGCGTCTACGCCGTTCGGCAATACCTGCAAGACACTTTTTCCGCTATCGCCGCACATCCGCAGACAACGCCGTAACTATCTTGGCCACAGATCGTTTCGGCCGCTCACACGAGATGGTTATTCCCTAAGGATACGCTGCGTAACAGCCAACGTGGCGATAGATATTCTACAGTCGGGCTGTGCTCTGAGTATCGCCTCGGCACATGCCGTGAGTGTAGCACCCGAGGTGAGCACATCATCGACCAGAAGCAAGTGACGACCACGCAGCTTATCGGCATTGCGCAAGCCGAACAGAGCCTCGACATTATCCCACCTTTCGCTACCGCGACGACGCGCCTGAGAGGGGTTATTACGTCGGCGAACAACGGCGTTGGCAACCACCTTCACACCCAATTCACAAGCTATACCCTCGGCCAAATATCGCGATTGATTATAGCCTCGACGCAGGGTCTTTAGCGGATGTAGAGGTATTGGCACGACAATATCTATATCGTCATAAAGACCTGATTCTCTTAGCTCTGCGCCATACCAACGACCCATACTTTCGGCAATAGCCCACTCTCCGCCATACTTGAAGCGATGAACCATATCGCGCCACAGACTCTCACCACTATAGAAGATAAACGACGAGCCCTGCACCAAAGGGACAAGGCCTGCAAAGTGCTCCTTCACGGGGTTCTCCTCGGAGCGCCAATAGGATGTTAGCGGTATTTCGTAGCGACAGCGAATGCAGATGCCGTGCATCTCCGAGCCGATATGTTCACCACATATCATACAGCTCGAAGGAAAAAGCAGTGAGCGAATAGCTCGAAAGGCACTACCAAGCATCGATATCGACATTGATAATCACAGATTTATGACTCTTATCCTCGGACGTTATGCGCAACACATCACGCAACAACGTACGGGCACGCTGCATAGATGCACCACTCTCAATCTTAAGTAATATCTCCGAGCGATACTCACCCCTAAACCTCTCGACAGCCGCAGCAACAGGACCGAGCACCCTTGTACCGAACTTCTGACGCATAAGATGCGCAACGAAATCGGATGTTTTATGCAGCTGCTCATTGTCGCCATGGCGCAACAATAAGCGCACAAGATGAGAGTATGGTGGATAGCCAAAGGCTTCACGCTCACGCAGTTCGACAAGCGCCATAGCACGATAGTCACCAAGCGCCACCTCGCGGATAACGGGATGGTTTGGCAGCGAGGTTTGCACAACCACACGACCACGCTCCTCGCGACGACCTGCACGGCCCGCAACCTGCGTCATAAGCTGAAAGGCTCGCTCCGCAGCACGGAAATCGGGAGCCGACAATAGATTATCGGCATTTAATATACCTACCGTCGTAACACCTCCAAAATCAAAGCCTTTACCCAGAATTTGGGTACCTACTAAGATATCGGTTTCGCCCATCTCAAATTCGCGTACAATACGGCGGAACGAGCTCTCCGAAGAGGATGTATCGCCATCCAAACGCGCTACACGAGCTTCGGGAAATAGACGCGAAATCTCCTCCTCGACCCTCTCCGTACCGAAGCCCATAGGCGACATATCCTGCGTATCACAGTTGGGGCATACGTGTCGTCGTGGCTCCGAATAGCCGCAATAGTGACACTCCATACGCGACGATGTGTTGTGCTGCGTGAGGGTCACGTTGCAATGAGGACAACGTGGCGAATAACCACACGTACGGCACTGTATGTATGGAGCATACCCCCTACGATTTTGGAACAATATTGCCTGTTTACCCTCTGCAAGCGAATCATTTATCGAGTGGAGCAGTTCTAAATTAAAATGCGTCTTGCGCTCTCCGCGTTTTACTGCGCGAAGCGTATCCGACACCACTATTTCGGGCAGTAGAGCATCACCCCAACGCTCGTTAAGCTCGACATATTGATACTTTCCCGAGAGGGCATTAACATAGCTCTCCAACGATGGCGTAGCACTACCCAACACCACTCTTGCGCCATAGATCTTACCCATAACAACGGCACAATCGCGGGCATTATAGCGTGGCGCTGGATCGCTCTGCTTATAGCTCGGATCGTGCTCCTCGTCGATGATGATAAGTCCTGCGTTACTCATCGGCAGGAACAACGCCGAGCGCACACCCACAATCAGCTCACCACCCGTAGATGTTGCCAAACGCAGAAAGGTCTCACCACGACGTCGTGGCGTGAGGCGCGAATGATAGGTCGTCGTACGACCCTCGAAGATACGCTCCAGGCGCTCGATAAGCTGCGAGGTGATGACAATCTCGGGAACGAGAAGCATCACATCGCGACCCGCAGCAAGTTCCTCGGCGATAAGATGTACATATATCTCCGTCTTACCCGAGCCCGTAACGCCATGCAGCAGAGCCACACGCCCCTCGGCATGCGCTCCACGAATGGTATTCAACGCCGTAGTCTGCGCCTCGGAGAGTTTCGGCAAAAGGAATGAGTCTGCACCTCCGATATTGCGCTCCCTGGCCCTGCGCTCCGTAGTAATAAGCCCCTTAGCACGCAACGCAGCCAACGCCTGAGCATCGACATCGACCATTCGACGAGGTACAAAGCCATCTTCCGAGCCTCGCTCAATAGCCAAAGAGGCGATATACTCCATTGTAGCCGTACGGCGTGGTGCTCGGCGGTGATGCTTCGCCACATACTCGGCCAACGCCTCCTCGCTACGCAGCCCCTCAACCAGAGCTACAAAGGTCTCGGTAGGCGGCTCTATAGAGCGTTCGTCAAGCTCGGCAATGGTCGTTGCCGAGGGTTTGGCCAGCGAGGGTAACGCAACACGCATCACCTCGCCCAAAGTGGCCATATAGTACTCCGCGACCCACTCCCACACCCGCATAGCCTCGGCCGTAAGCAACGGAAAGGAGTATAGCCTACGAAGTATGGGCTTAATACGCGGATAGTCTGGCCTCTCAGCACTGAGCGACCAGACTATACCTGTATAATAACGGCTGCTGCCAAACTGTACGACAACGGCATCGCCCACTCCGACTGACAACGACTCATCCACAGCAAACGTGTAGGTGGGTTGTGCCAATGGCAGGACTACCTGTGCGTAAAGCATGGCAGCAGCTTATTTTAGATTATACTCTCTATTAGAGCTTGTTCAAAGCGTCGAAGCCCTGACCGTAAACACCCATTACTGAGCCTACGGTGATAAATGCGTTAGGATCCTCCTCGCGCACGAACTTCAAGATTGTCGATGTATCGCGCTTACGACAAACAACCATAACAGCCTTAGACTCAACCTTTGAGTACCAACCCATAGCGTCGATAAGTGTTGCGCCACGGTGTGCCTTAGTGTTGATCATCTCGGCCATGCTCTCGTAGTCCTTACAGAAGATCATAATCTGGTTAGACTGCTGGTTACCAGACTGTACGAAATCTACAGTGTAGCCGATAACAGCGATCATAATGAAACCGTAGATCATACGTGCAAATGCCAGCGATGTCAAAGGCTCGATAGTTGTAGACTGAATCTGTGCTACGCCATCAACATCCACCGCTGTATTTACGGTAGTGAAGAGGAATACAGACGAGATAAGGATACCGAAGTCAGTCATAAGCAACACCTTACCGTAGCTTACAGTACGGAACTTGTTGATAATCATCGCTACGATATCGGTACCACCTGTTGAGCCACCCTGCATGAATGATACTGCAATACCAACACCGCAAGATGCTGCACCAAGCACAACCAAAAGCAAGCGCCATGCATCAACACCCTCCAACAATCTCACCATCATATCTGGCTCGAGGCAGAGATCTACAAGGTTGAACATCACAGACATCATCAAGATACAGTACAACGTCTTGATACCGAACTTCCAACCTACGATCATAACACCGAGGATAAGAAGGATACAGTTGATAATGAAGATCAAGTTACCAATCGTAAGGATACCCTCAGAGAGGTTGAGTGGAAGAATGGCGTTGATAAGTGTAGCCAAACCTGCTGCACCACCACCCATACCACCAGCGGGAAGTACGCACATCTGCCAGCCGAACGCGTAGCAGAACATACCAAAGGTCATCAAAAGATACTCCTTGATGCCTACAACAAGATCACGAGATGAAATTTTCATAACGTAAAAGGGGTTAGTTATTATCCTATTTTTAGAGTTATTTTACATACAAATTCGGGGCAAATGTACAAACTTTCGCTCAAATTGCGCAATTTTTAGCATCTATTTTGATACGTTATCCACAAATAACTGCAGATTAGCCAATTATGAGCACCCTCTTTTAGTACCAAACCGACTTCTCGGCACCCATATAGAACTTCAACTCGCCACCCTCGACAATCTCGCGGTGGGTGATGTAGTTGCGCTCCAGATTTACGCCATTAAGCTCCACGCGCTGAACATAGCGGTTCTGCTCGCTATATCCCTCACGCTTAACAGTGAATAGACCACCCTCAACATCAATCTCGGCCTTATCTACCATAGGCACGCCCAAGACATACTTGCCCGCAGCAGGCTCAACGGGGTAGAAGCCCAAAGTTGTCATCACATACCAAGCAGACATCTGACCTACATCCTCGTTGCCCGAGAGGCCATCAGGCTGGTTAGAGTACATCGTTGCCATAACCTCGTACAAACGATCAGCACCCTTCCAAGGCTGGCCAAGCATCGTGTAGAAGTAAATGATATGGTGGCTTGGCTCGTTGCCGTGAACATACTGACCGATAAGGCCAGAGATATCGGGCGTTACATCCTCTCCATCCATCTTCGTATCCGTAGTGAAGAGCTCGTCGAGACGCTCAATAGTTATCTCACGACCACCCATATACTGTTCCAAGAGCTCGAGATCGTGGGGTACAAGCCACAAATACTGCCAAGCATTACCCTCGCAATACTCGTTAGCGATACGCGATGCGTTGTAGGGATTGAAATCGGCACGCCATTCACCCTTCGATGACTTACCACGAATAAAGCCACTCTCCGTGTCGTAGTAGTTTGTCCACGAGTGGCTACGTGTTGCGAGATACTCAGCCTCCTCGCTCTTACCAAGCTTCTCGGCTACGATAGCTGCCGCCGCATCGGCAATAGCAAACTCCATATCGTGGGCGATAGACTCTGCCTGAAGATCGTTAGGCATAAAGCCATAGACCTTACGATGGCGACCACCACGAATATCGTGCATAGCCGAGTTGTAGAGAGCCCCCCATGCCTCCTCGCTGTCGATACCCTCGATACCCTTTGCTACAGCATCGGCCACAGCGATAATACCTGGCGAGCCTACCATACAACCTGTCTCACAACCCCACAAGTGCCAGATAGGCAAGAACGACTGCTTCTTATAGATGTCGATCATCGTATTTGTGATGTCGTCCATAAGCTCGGGATGAGTAATAGTCATCAACGGAAGCTTCGCACGATAGGTGTCCCACAACGAGAATGTCGTATAGCTATCGAAGCCTGGGTCGTCATAGACCTCGTTATCGGCACCGCGATACTTACGATCCACATCCGAGAAGAGCGATGGTGCTACGTACATATGATACATCGCCGTATAGAATATCTCCTCCTGAACAGGTGTTGCACCCTCGATACGAATCTTCGAAATCTCGCTATTCCACTTGCGGTATGCCTCCTCGCGTGCCGCATCGAAGTCGGTATTGCGGAGCTCAGCCTCGAAGTTGAGCGCAGCACCCTCAACGCTCACCGTCGAGAGAGCGACCTTAACGCCAATCTGCTCACCAGCCTCGGTGTCGAAGTGTATGCGGTAGTAGAAGTTGTACTCGTCAATGGGCTCAAACTCCGTAAATGGCTTCGAAAACTCCATAACGAAGAATACCTTCTGAGCATTTGCCCAACCGTAGGTGTGGCGATGGCCCTCAATACGAGTATCGCTCACAGCCTCAGCATAGAGATCCTCGGGGCGATCCCAGCAACCACCATGCACAAGATCGAGGATGATTGATGCATCCTCACCCTCGGGGAAGGTGTAGCGATGCAAACCTCCACGCTCCGTAGCTGTCATCTCCGCCAAGATATCGTAGCGAGTCAAAGGTACTGAGTAGTAACCAGGCTCGACAATCTCCTGTGTGCGGTCGGCCTCCGACCAGAAGCCCGTAGAGTAATCTCCAAGGCGACCACGGCCGTATGTCACCTCGCCCATAACAGGCATAAGCGTCACATCGAACAGATCACCGCAACCCGTACCCGAAAGGTGGGTATGCGAGAAGCCGATAACGCTACTCTCCGAATCGTGATATCCCGAGCACCAATCCCACTCCTGAGAGATGCTCGTAGGGCCTACCTGTGTCATACCAAAAGGCACGTTGGCACCTACAAACACGTGGCCATGGCCTCCTGAGCCAATCTTCGGATTAACCTTTGCCGAGTAATCGACCTCGGCTGTCGCGCAACCAACAAGGGCAGCCAGCGACATAAGCATTACAAAAAGTTTTGTTCTCTTCATTTTAATATAGTTTTAGTCTCAATTCCTTAGCTTTGACCAACTCGTCGTGCGATATGCGGTAGCCTACACGATTGCGTCCGAGCTTTACCTCCTTGATGCGATCACCTCTACCCTCGGTAGCTATCACTACAGTACCATGGTCGGTATCGATCTCCACACGCTCGAAACATGGTGTAGTAATCGTATAGTATGGCTCGCCTGGGCAGTCTGGATAGATACCTATCATCGAGAATACGGCCCACGCCGACATCGTTCCCGTATCGTCATTTCCGGGCAGACCATCGGGCGAGGTGGTATAGTTTTCGTCTAAAAGTCTGCGCACGTAGGTCTGTGTGAGGTGCTCCGAGCCCTTAATGCGGCTGAAAAGGTAGGGATAGGCGATATCTGGCTCGTTCGTAGGGTCGTAGTAGCCCTCGTCAAACACCTTGCATAGCGTATCAACAAATCTCCTCTTACCCATAACCTCAATAAGTCCCTCGACATCGTGGGGCACGAAGAATGAATAGTTCCACGAACTACCCTCATGGAAGCCCACCGTATTTGAGAAGTTGGCACCTGCCGCAGGGTCGAAAGGCTCGATAAACTTACCATCTGAAGCGATTGGGCGCATAGCGCCGTACTCCTTGCAGAAGTAGTTGCGCCAACCATTGGCTCTCGCCCTCAACTCCTCGGCAAAGGCCTTATCGCCAAGCTCCTCAGCAAAGGTTGCCAAAGCATTATCCGCAACGTAGTACTCCAAGGCGTGCGACACCGAGTTATCACCCGTCATATCGGCCGCAAAGTAGCCTACGGGGATATAACCTCGCCCGACATAGGGGTCGATATCGGGGCGAATAGGATTACTCTCGCCCTCGGTAGTTGCCGAGCGGCGCATAGCACGGTAGGCCGACTCGATATCGAAATCACGGATACCCTTAAGGTAGCTATCGACAATCACGGGGATAGCAGGATCGCCCTCCATAGTGAATGTCTCGCGGCCATATAGCTCCCAACGTGGCAGCCAGCCCCACTCCTCGGCCATAGCTACCATCGAGCAGATCATATCACGCTGACGCTCGGGATATACGAGCGTAAGAAGTTGATGCAGATTGCGGTATGTATCCCACAACGAGAAGACCGTATATCGCTCATAGCCAACAGCTACGCCCACATCGCCACACTCCATCATCGGATACTCACCATTGACATCACTAAGCAGATTGGGGTGCAACAACGCATGGTACAATCCCGTATAGAATATCGTGCGTTCCTCGTCCGTGCTACCCTCGACACGTATGCGACCCAGAGCCTCTCGCCATTTGTCGTGTGCCTCGCCACGCACCTCATCGAAGCAAGCCTCGCCAACTTCGACATCGAGATTGCGGCGTGCATTTTCGATAGACACATACGAGATACCCACCTTGACCTCGATCTGCTCGCCACGCTCCACCTCGCCAAACGAGAAGTAGAAGCCGATATCGTCACCCATAATCTCACGACTATATCGCTCGTAGAGCTTATACTCGCCACTATCGCCCGACCACTGAGCCTCGATGCCCGTCATCTCGGGTTGCAGCTTCCAATAGCCGGTACGCTCTGCAGGGCGCGACACGCGAGCAACGAAATATATCGGAAAGACCGCCTGATTATTGTAGCAGAAGGTGCCCAACAGACGCATACCCTCAACCTCCGTATCGCTAACACGACGAAGCATAGCACCAGACTCGTTCGAAAGTGCCGTACCAAGATTTACGAGGATATTGGCCTCACCACCCTCGGTAAAAGTGTATCGCTCAACCGAAGCACGTTCCGTAGCTGTCGCCTCGGCACGCACCGCAAACTTATCGTAGGTCGTAGCGTAGTAGCCTACCTCGGCAACCTCGTCGCTATAGATCGAGCCATGATTACGGCAGTCGGGCTCTACAGCACCCGTAGTAGCCATCGTGATAATTGCTCCCAACTCGGGGCAACCAACACCACTAAGTGCACCATGCGCAAAACCCACGCTGTACTTATTGCGAATGTCGTAAGGCGTTGACCACCATCGATTATCCTTATCATAACGATTTAGCTCCGACCCTGTTACATTGAATGGCACAGCGGCCATCATACCGTGGGGCACAACAGCTCCTGGGTGTGTAGCTGAATAGTCGGCCGTGCCGATAAATGGATTTACCCACACGGTAAAATCCTTGGGCTCGGCGGCCGAGAGTCTCGCCACAAAGAGCGCAGCTATAAGAAGTGTTATAATTCGTCTCATCGCTTGTTAGTTTTTCGATATTTTGATTAGGAAGCCGCCACCCGAGGCCATATGCAGGGTGCGACACTCAAGCGAGGCATAGAACTCCTCGTTGCTCAACTTTGTATAGGTGTAGTCGCTACCACGCACCTCGCTTGTCGCAGCGTCGCAGTATATCTCGACATCTCCAGCGTAGCCCTCCGTGCAATAATCGACCTCGATATCACGCGCTGTTAGGCCATTCAAACCTGCGATATATAACGCATCATCCGTACGGCTTGCCATAACCACATACTCGCCAATGCTACCTTCCAAACACCTCTTATCGCTCCACACCGTAGGTATCGAGGCGAGGAGAGCCGTAAACTCTGGCTCCTTCTCATAATTCGTCGGCGAATCGCAGAGCATCGTGAGCGGTGCATCATAGACGATGTACATTGCAAGCTGGTGACAACGCGTACCCTGGCTCATTGGGCGTGAGTAGTCGGGATAGTACTTATCACGTGAAGCATTGCGCATAGCACCCTGCGTGTAGTCCATAGGGCCTGCGGCACCACGGATAAATGGCAGCGACACATCGTAGGTTATTTGGTCATGCTCAGCACCGAGCCACTTCATCGTCTCAAGACCGTGTACACCCTCAAAGTTGATAGCGTTAGGATAGGTTTTATTCAATCCCGTAGGCTTGTAAACGCCGTGATAATCAACGAGCATCTGGTATTTTGCTGCTATTCGCGCAACATCGTAGACAAACTCCACCATCTCCTGATCATCGCGGTCGAGAAAATCGACCTTCCAGCCCTTAACGCCCATCTCTGCGTAGTGCTTGCATAGCCCCTCGATATCACGATTAAGCGCCCAATAGCCCGCCCAAAGGATGATACCCACGTTGCGCTCGGCAGCGTAGTCCACAAGCTCTTCGATATCAATTTCTGGGATGACCTGCATAAGATCCGCAGCGAGATTTACCGCCCAGCCCTCATCCAGGATAACATACTCGATACCATAGCGCGAGGCAAAATCAATATAGTATTTATAGGTCGCAGTGTTGATGCCGACCTCGAAATCGACACCCTCCAAGCCCCAATCGTTCCACCACTCCCAGGCCACCTTACCAGGCTTTATCCACGAGGTATCCTCCAAGCGACATTCGTCAGCAAGCTCCCACACTAGGTTGTTACTCACCAAATCTTTGTCCTCCTCGCCAATAGCTACGATGCGCCAAGGGAATATGCGTGCACCATGGCACTCGGCGATATATTCGTGACGCGACTTCACCATACCCTGAAGCATATTGTGGCCACCCTGCTCCACATCCTTAGGGCGTGGTGCAAACTCTGTATCGAGAAGACCATTGCCATCGCGATTAGAGATAAACATTCCCGGATAACCCTCAAGATTAGCTTCTGATATCCAAAGCTTTAGACCATTACGCTCGACAACGATAGGTGCAAATATTAATCTGCGCCAATCGACATCCTTGATTGCCGTATAGGTATAGATATTTTCGAACGATGTCTCGTACTGCGTAGCATAGTCCGATGTTGCATCGGGGCGGAAATTGACATAGGGGATATAGGCCATATCCTCGCCCTCGAACGAAAACTCGGCAAGCTCATCAATGATCTTATAATCGCCCGTGCAGTGAGATATGAAGCGATAGGCGACACCCTCGTTGTAGGCTCTTATCTCGATGCCATACTCTCCGAAGCTCACCTCAGCCACACTGCCATCATGCTCGATTTTTACACTTTCGGCACACGCCACACTCTCGCCCCATGTTCCGCGATCGGTAGTCATTGCCAGACGCGACAATGCGACAGCCTCCACGCCACCACGACTCGCCGACCAGCACACCCTACCGTCGCTCCAATCGAGCGCTATGGTATTGGCACCATCGGGCGAAGCAACCTCGACACGAGATGGCTGTGCCGCAAGAGTACCCACAGCAAACAATAACGCAAATATAACTATAAATCTCCTCATTATCAACCAACTATTACTTCGTCTCCTTAGCAGACAAGAGTCCGCACGCCGCCTCAATATCCTCGCCTCGTGATGCTCTCAGCGTCGTCTGAATACCTCGCTTAGTGAGCGTGTCGCGGAACTCGATAATGCGCTCCAAAGGTGGCGAGAAGAATGGCGAGTCGGGGATCTTATGGAAACGGATTAGGTTGATACGACACTTTATGCCGTCAAGTAGCTTCGAGAGCTCCTTGATGTGTCGTGGCGAGCAGTTCATGTCCTCCAAGACGATATACTCGAACGACACACGTCGCTGATGCGTGAAGTCGTAACGACGCAGGATGTCGCACACCTCCTTGATCGAATAGGCATCCTCGATAGGCATAATCTCGCGTCGCTCCTCGGGGAAGGGGTTGTGTAGCGACACGGCGATATGCACCTTCTGCTCGTCGAGCAGACGAGGTAGCGTGCGTGCCACACCCGAGGTCGATACGGTGATGCGTGTTGGCGACCACGCCATACCCCACTCCGAGGTGAGGATATCGAGGGCTCGCATCAAATTATCGGTGTTGTCGAGTGGCTCACCCATACCCATAAATACAATATTGGTGAGCTTATCTCGCTCTGGGATAGATATAACTTGGTTTATGATTTCGGTGGCCGACAGATGATGACGCAGGCCAAGACGACCCGTAGCACAGAACTTACAACCCATACGACAGCCCGCCTGCGATGACACACACAGCGTCATACGCTCACCATCGGGGATAAGTGCCGACTCGATATACTCGCCCTGCAACGTGCGGAAGAGATACTTCTTCGTGCCATCGCTCGACACCGAAACCTTAAGCGGAGCCGACAATCCGAGCTCGCAATGCTCGGCTAAACGCTGTCGCGCAACCTTCGAAAGGTCGGTCATCGACTCGATCTCGGTAACGAAACGAGAGTAGAGCCACTTCACAATCTGTTTGTGGGCAAAACCTGGCAACTGTAGCTCCTGGCACAGTGCTTTTATCTCGTCGGGCGATGCTCCATAGAGCCTCTTTTTTGCGGTTGATGTCATACTCCAAATAATAGTTACGCCCACAAAATTAGTAAAAAATAAATATTTTTTCGGTACAGAGATACATTTTTTGAAATTTTATATATATCTTTGCATAGTGTAGTGTGCGTATATGAGTACATTTACCGGCAAAAATTCGATGCTTATGGCTCTATAAGTGTCGGCGATTTTGAGCTAAGATATTAAAAACTAAAAAATTAACTATAAATGGAGATTAAGAAATCACCAAAAGCAGACCTTGAGAAACAGAAGGTGCTTTTCCTATTGGTTGGCCTTGTGATTGCATTGGGTATTACAGGCCTTGCGTTTTCTATCAATTCAAAGCCCGAGGCTGGCGAGTACAAGCCACCTAAGCGTGAGACTACCGAGATGGAGCAGATCGACCAGACTCGTCAGGATCAGCCCGAGACACCTCCCGAGCAGCAGAAGGCTCAGGCTCAGGTTGTGACCGATGTGCTCAACATCGTATCTAACGACCAGAAGATCGAGACCAACATCGTCTTTACTGATGATGCTGACGACTTCGACGACTTCGATATCGTAATCGAGGAGAAGGAGGAGGAGATCGAGGAGGAGGAGATCTTCGTAAATGCCGAGGTGATGCCCTCATTCCAGGGTGGTGACCTTTCTAAGTTCCGTAACTGGGTGATGGAGCACGTGAAGTATCCTCAGATCGCTCTTGAGAACGGTATCCAGGGTAACGTAGTTGTATCGTTCGTCGTTGAGAAGGATGGTAAGATGTCAAAGATTACTATTCTCCAGTCTCCCGACCGTACACTTACCGAGGCTGCTCTCTCTGTATTGGAGAAAGCTAACAACCTTAAGAATGGTTGGAAGCCTGGTAAGCAGCGTAACAAGCCTGTGCGTGTTACCTACACCTTGCCTATCTCGTTCCGTATCCAGAACTAAGAGGCTACCAAGCAAATTTAGGGGGTTCCGCCTGTGGGTGGCACCCCTTTTTTATCAATTTGGCACAACTGCCAATCGAGTAGCAGAGCCTCATGCCACGCTACTCATATATAATAAAGTATTTCGATGAAAGAGGAAAAAGAGAATGTGCGTCGCAAACAGGAGCCACAGCCCACTATCGAGGAGCGTGAGACACGCGCTGTACTCGTTGCTGTGATCCGCGACAGCCAAAACCCCGATACTGCACACGAGTATCTCGACGAGTTGGAGTTTCTCGCCGAGACTGCCGATATTCGCACCGTGCGCCGCTTCACACAGCGTCTGCCACAGCCTATGTCGAAGATCTACGTAGGTCCTGGTAAGTTGCAGGAGATTGCCGAGTGGTGCAAGGAGGAGGAGATCGACGTGGCTATCTTCGATGACGAGCTATCACCCGCCCAGACACGCAATATCGAGCAGGCTATGCCCTGCCGCGTGATTGACCGTACGCGTCTGATTCTCGATATCTTTATGTCACGCGCACAGACCGCATACGCCAAAACACAGGTAGAGCTTGCTCACAACGAGTATATGTTGCCACGCCTTACGGGTATGTGGACGCACCTTGAGCGTCAGCGAGGCGGTACAGGCACGCGTGGTGGTGCTGGTGAGCGCGAGATCGAGACCGACCGCCGTATCGTGCGCAACCGCATCACGAAGCTTAAGGAGGATCTCAAGAAGATCGACCGCCAGATGGCCGTGCAGCGCTCGAACCGTGGACAGATGGTACGTGTGGCATTGGTGGGTTACACCAATGTTGGTAAGTCTACGCTGATGAACCTCATCGCTAAGAGCGAGGTATTTGCCGAGAATAAGCTCTTTGCAACGCTCGACACTACGGTACGTAAGGTCGTTTTCGACAACCTTCCATTCCTTATGTCCGACACCGTAGGTTTCATCCGCAAGCTCCCTACACAGCTTATTGAGTCGTTCAAATCGACACTCGACGAGGTGCGCGAGGCAGACTTATTGCTACACGTCGTAGATATTTCGCACCCCAACTTCGAGGATCAGATTGCCGTAGTTAAGCAGACACTCTCGGATATTGGTGCTGGCGACAAGCCTACATTCCTGGTATTCAACAAGATTGACGCCTACACCTACACGCCAAAGGAGAAGGACGATCTCACGCCAATCACACGCGAGAACCTCTCGCTCGACGACCTTAAGAAGAGTTGGATTGCTAAGGCTAACACCCCCTGCATCTTTATCTCGGCACGCGAGAAGATGGGCGTAGATAAGCTCCGCAGCGACCTCTACGGCATGGTACGCGAAATACACGCAGGACGCTATCCGTTCAATAATTTCTTGTACTAACAACCTTAAAAACAGGTAGCTATGATACATATTCTCAACAAAAAGAACTCGATACTGAATAAGTTTATCGCCCAGATGCGCGATAAGGAGGTGCAGCGCGACTCGATGCGTTTTCGTCGCAATATGGAGCGCGTAGGCGAGATTATGGCCTACGAGATCTCGCAGAAGCTTAGCTACTCAACACGCATGGTCGAGACACCACTCGGCATTGCCGCTGTGGAGTGTATCGACGACAAGGTTGTCGTAGCTACTATTCTTCGTGCAGGACTACCCTTTCATCAGGGTTTCCTAAACTTCTTCGACGATGCCGAGAATGGCTTTGTATCGGCATACCGCAAGAGCCGCCCCGATGGCAGCTTTATTGTCGATGTGGAGTATGTGGCAACCTCTTCGCTCAGTGGCAAGACCCTTATATTGGTCGATCCGATGCTCACTACGGGCACCTCGCTTATGCTCGTCTACGATGCATTGGTACGTCGTGCTGGTGAGCCCGAGCATACGCACTTCGCGGCAATCTTCGCCTCAGAGGAGGGCGTAGATTATGTAAAACGCCACATTGCACCCGATAAGTATACGTTGTGGTGTGCTGCGGTAGACGAGGAGCTAACGTCGAAGTCGTACCTCGTGCCTGGTATTGGTGACGCTGGCGACTTGGCATACGGCGAAAAGCTATAATGCAGAACATCAAGAGTATGACACGCAGAGGTATTGTGCGACATGTGGGCTTTGTCGTGGCGATATTTGCCGCCACGATGCTCCTCTCGAGCCTCAACCGTGTGGTCTTCATACTCTACAATCGCGCCTTAGGTGCTGAGTGTAGCCTTGGCGATTTTGGCCTTGCGCTGTTGCACGGACTAAAGCTCGATATGAGCGTTGCAGGATACACTGCGGTTATTCCATTGCTAATATCATTAGCAACAATATGGCTTGCAGATAACAAGAGCATTATCAATGTGTTACGGCGCGTTGTAATGCTCTATTTTTGTGTCGTCACGCTGCTTTTTGCCTGCGTGCAGTGTGCCGATATTGGCATGTTTGGCGAGTGGCAGAGCCGCATCGACTCCCAAATCTTCATCTACTCGCCACGTGAGATGATGGCGAGCCTATCATTCTTTCACGTCATAGCTGCAATAGCCTATATATCAGCGATGTTGGTCGTTGGTTTATGGCTGTATCGCTTAGCTGTACGCCGATGGTTTGCGCCAAGCATAACACAGACTCTATCAATACGCATCGCCACAACAAGCATCATGCTCCTCGTTGCAGGAGTGCTCTTCGTAGCCATCCGAGGAGGCCTTACTACAGCTACGGCAAATGTTTCAAAGGCATACTTCTCATCGAATATGTTTCTCAACCAAACGGCCGTAAACCCTCTCTTCTCGTTGCTCGATTCGCTGCTTAGCGAGGAGAGCTTCGATGAGTACCAATTCAGTTCCGAAGAGGAGGCCAAGGCAACACTTAATGAGATTATGCAGGGCAGCGATATGCTGAATGATAGATGGTTACGCACGGAGCGACCAAATATCATTCTGCTTATTGTCGAGGGTATGGGTCGCACGATTACCGACACTAAGATAGGCAACGAGAGCGTCACACCGAACATCGAGTGTCTGGCGAAGGAGGGCATCTGGTTCGAAAATCTCTACGCCTCATCGTTCCGCACCGATCGTGGCACAGTGGCTACACTGAGTGGCTTCCCCGCGCAGCCCAAGATGTCGATTATGAAGTACCCGAAGCGAGCATCGCACCTTGCGGGCATAGCATCATCACTCTTAGATGCGGGCTACGCAACGCGCTTCTTCTATGGTGGCGATGCAAACTTCACGAACACACGTGCCTATCTCTATGCCACAGGATATCAAGAGGTTATCGACGAAAGTAGTTTATCGCTTGACGGTCATCGCTCGAAGTGGGGCTATGCCGACGACGTGGTATTGGAGGCCGCTGCCGAGGCTATCCTTGAGCGAATGGATAGCGGCGTGCCATGTTTCGAGACGATACTCACGCTGAGCAGCCATGAGCCCTTCGAGGTGCCATACACACGATTGGAGGATAAGACGCTTAATGCCTTTGCCTTTACGGATATGGTTATCGGAGAGTTCGTGGAGCGCATACGCAACAGTCGCCATTGGGATAATACGCTGATAATCATCATTCCCGACCATGGCTACCCCTACCCCTCAACAGTCAGTAGCTATAGCTCTACGCGCCACCATATACCTATGTTGTGGTTGGGTGGAGCAGTGGCCGAAGGTCGCATTATCGAGAGCTATGCCGCGCAGACCGACCTCGCAGCAACGCTCCTCGCACAGCTCTCGCTACCCCACGACAATTTTCCCTTTAGTCGCAATATCGCCTCGCACGACGCTACACACTTCGGCTATTGGACATTTAATAATGGCTTCGGTATTGCAGATAGCGAGGGCGTGACAATCTACGACTGCGATAATGCACAGACAATTGTATCGACAACTGCAGAAAAGGAGCAGGAGCACCTGCGCTATGGCAAGGCACTCCTGCAATCGACGTTTTATGTGATTGAGACTTTGTAGCTTAAATCGCCCCCTCAACCCAATTTTTTGTCAGAATACTTCTTGAAGAATACGGATAGACTCAACCGCCTTGATGGACTCGAGGTGGTAGGCATAATACTTTAACATAGCCTCTAGAAAGGCTACTCGTTGTGAGCGGTTAAGGCCAATCTCGCCCAAGTAGCGCACATCACACTCCAACATATCGCGCAACAATCGCGCATTATCGGGATCGAGTGCACAGCTCGGCAAAAGTGGCGTATGCGTATAGTGTCCATCACGAATATCGAGCCACGCACCCTCCTTATACTCATTGTCGGGCGAGAAGCCTAAGAGTCGGCTCAGGTTGGCCAAAAACCAGAGGTGAAAGTTAGCCACACCCTCATCCAACACATCGAGGGCCGCCACCGAGCCCCACACAAAATCGAACAACGCCTCGCTCGGCTCGTTATCCTTTATCAGGCGATAGAGCACCTCGGCCATAAATAGCGACATCGTAGATTTGCGCACATCGAAGGGTGAGCTCTGCAACACCATGCCCGGCACAAGATCGCGCAGACGGTGCATCGACATCTTTGTCGAGGTAAGTCCCTCGAACTCAACAGCAAACATAGGCTGCAAGAGTGCCATACGCGAACCCTTAGCCGTGGGCTTTACGCCCTGCACCATATAGCTCTGGCGACCGTGAACATCGGTGAGCATATGCACGATGATACCCTTCTCGCCATACTTCAGTGTGCCGAGAACGATACCTCGCGCCTTATAGCTCTTCATCGCCGCCATACTCCGCAAAGACTCTTATCTTACTCTACGGGGTCGTGCCAGCGACCGTCACGGCGGATAATCTCGATGAGGTGATCGAGAGCCTCGCTCTGATGTATGTTACGCTCGACAATCTCGCGGCCACGATACAAAGTGATATGCTCGGGCGAAGAGCCTACATAGCCATAATCGGCATCGGCCATCTCGCCAGGGCCATTCACAATACAGCCCATAACGCCAATCTTGAGATCCTTGAGGTGCGACGTACGCGCCTTAATCTCGGCAAGCGTAGTCTGTATATCGTAGAGCGTACGGCCACAACTTGGGCAGGCGATATACTCCGTGCGCGAAAAGCGACGACGCGACGCCTGCAAGATCATAAGCTCTATATCGCTACGCTCGGCCTCATCCAACGCAGGGGCATCTACCCACACACCATCGGCAAGACCATCGAGAAGCAACGCACCCATATCGGCTGCAGCATATATCGCAACAAGCTCCTTATCCTCAATATCGTAACGACGACGAATAACCACGGGACGCTGATCCTCACGATTGAGAATCGCTGCACGCCACTCTGCTGTAGGGTTAGCCGACACAGCCTCGACAACATCATACTCTGCCGTGAGCTCACTATGTATCACCGGCTTAGCCACGGTACGTGGAGCATACTTCGTGGGCGAATAGCGCTCAGGGTGAAGCACCTCGAACTCTCCCTCACGATGCTCAAAGTAGCGAGCAATGACCTCGCCTACGGGTACCTCGTTCTCAGGATCCTCGGTAAGCGACACACGCAACGTATCGCCAATGCCATCAGCGAGCAATGCTCCAATACCCACAGCACTCTTTATGCGACCCTCGATGCCATCACCCGCCTCGGTAACGCCGAGGTGCAACGGGTAGGTCATACCATCGCGCTCCATAGCCTCGACAAGCAGACGGTAGGCGTGAACCATAACCTGCGTGTTGCTCGACTTCATCGACACGACAACATCGTGGAAATCGGCACGACGACAGCGGTGCAGAAACTCCATAGCCGAGGCAACCATACCCTCGGGCGTGTCGCCCCACTCATCAAAGATGCGCTTGGCCAACGAGCCGTGGTTTACACCTATGCGCAGAGCAACACCACGACGGCGGCATATCTCGATAAGACGCTCGAGGTCGTCGCCCGTAGTTCGGAAGTTGCCGGGGTTGATACGCACCTTATCGACCGACTCGGCAGCAATCAGCGCAATCTCGGGTGTGAAGTGTATATCGGCAACAATAGCCGACTTGCAGCCATCCTCTCTCAGACGCTCCATGATTGCCGAGAGGGCCTCGCCCTCCTTACGTCCCTGAGCCGTAAGACGAACTATGGGAGCACCAGCGGCTGCTATACGCTTGGTCTGCTCGACAGTCTGCTCGACATCGGCTGTTGGGGTGTTGGTCATCGACTGAATGGCCAGCGGATGATTACCACCAACTACCACATTTCCGATGCGTACCTCGTGCGCACGACGGCGCGAAAATCTATTTAGATTGCTCATTGCTGCAAAGTTTTTACTAATTATTTACAAAGTTACGCCTTTTTCTCGGAAATGGAACGCATCGTAGAGGAATTTATATCACCACCAATCTATATCACTGATTTACTGCATTTTACAAATATTTTCAAGACACTCTAAAACCATCTCCGTAACTCGCTGAAAATCAATAAGTTGAAAAACCTTTATTTCGCCTGTTTTCAACACACTGAAAATCAACACCTTACAAAGTCGATTTTGAAAAATAAAAGGCTCCAAAATTTTGTCGTCCGCGCTCCAATTAGTAACTTTGCACTAAGCAAAACCTAAAAAATAAGGCTATGAAAAAGTTTATCTACTTTATGCTTGTACTGCTTGGCGTTGGCTTTGTGGGTTGCGACAAGGAGGAGCACGATTCCTACTACGTGATGTATTTCACAGCGCGCGTAGTAGACGAGGCGGGTGAGCCTATACAGGGTATACACTCATACCTCGTAGAGGAGGAGTTCAATGGTCGCTCGGGTTATAGCGACTATCTGGGCGAGATTAGCGGCTTTGTACACGCATCGCCATACATATCGGGAGATGTGGTATTCGAGGATATTGATGGCGAATATAATGGTGGATGTTTTGAGAGTGTCACGCTAAACATCAAGTCGAAGATGATAGGGTGGGATAATACTCCCGACAACTGGGGATATACAGGAAGCGCAGTTATAAGCGTTGGCGAAGTGGTTATGAAACGCGCTAAGTTGGAATAAGAGAGGTAACATAATAACAATCTAATAAAATAAGAGGTATGAAACGGCTAATTTATATACTATTTGCACTGCTCGGATTTGGCTTTACAAGCTGCGAGGAGATAGGTCGCGCAGAGTATGGTACGCCTCACGTAAATTTTCGTCTCAAGGCGTGCGTTGTAAACGAGGCGGGCAAGCCAATACAGGGTATCGAGGTACGCACAGAGGATGACGAGCCCTTCGAATACAACACAGGCATATCGGACTATCTGGGTAACATCGACGCCTATGGAGGCTTCTGGCCAGGAGCCGAGCGAGGGCAGGTGCAATTTATCGACATTGACGGCGAGGCAAACGGTGGCGAGTATGAGACGCAGCTTGTAAAGCTCACGAATGTAGAGCAGCTCGGAGCGGGCGATGGTAACTGGCACGAAGGATCATATAGAGTCGATGTCGGCACGGTGGTAATGAAGCTCAAGGAGAGCACCGACGAGGAGGAGAATACCGAAAATGGAGAGAACACCGACGAGGAGAACACTGAGAGTACAGAAGAGTAATATCTAAAAACATAAAGTTATGAAACCGAGCTTATTAGGTAGGGTGCTGACACGCCTGTTTGCACTCTTTGGAATAACACTAACCTGCGTAGCGTGCTACGGCACGCCCTACGACGAGTTCCACCCCGACTTCGGAGCAAGTGGCCGCGTGGTAGATGAGGAGGGTAACCCTATCCAGGGCATTGCAGTAGAGTCGGAGCACGAATGGACATCAACAGACAGAGATGGCCGATTTTATATACGTGTTAAACGAGCCAAAACCGACGCTATACACTTCCACGATGTCGAT